>JAIOPE010000088.1 GCA_021414065.1 Planctomycetota bacterium | reverse complement strand
AGCTTGTCCCACGTGATCTTCTCGTTCGGGGTCGCGCCGGAGTACGAGCCGTACGAGGTCGTCGAGTCGGAGATCTGGCAGAAGTAGGCCCACGGCTTCACGGGCTCGCCCAGGTCGTACTTGATCGACGGCACGACGCAGATCGGGAAGTCGCCCGCGATGCCGCCGCCGATCTGGAAGAACCCGCAGCCCTCGCCCTGGGAGAGGTCGCGGTACTGGTCGTAGAAGGCGGCCATGTACTCGATCCCGGACTTCGCGACGAGCGCGCTGCACTCACCGGTCTTCACGTACGACGCGAAGATGTTGCCGAACGTGGAGTCCTCGTGGCCCGGCACGACGATCGGGAGCCCGGCCCTGGCCGCCGCGAGGAGCCAGCACTCTTCGGGGTCGCCCTCGTACGACTCCGCGCCGAGCCCCTGCACGACGTCGAACAGGTACTCGTGCCAGAACCGCCGCGCCTGCGCGGCGCCGGCCGCCTTCCACATCGGCACGATGATTTTCTCGACCGCGCGGAACGCCTCGTCCTCGGGGATGCTCGTGTCCGTCACGCGCCGCATGCCCTGCTCGAGGATGCGAGTGTCGTCTTCCTTCGTGAAGTAGCGGTACTCCGGGAAATCCTTGTAGCCGTGGTGCGCGACGAGCCGGAAGAGCGACTCCTCGAGGTTCGCGCCCGTCACCGAGAGACCGTGGATCAGCCCTGCGCGGATCGCCGGAGCGAGCGTGATCCCGAGTTGCGCGGACGACATCGCGCCCGCGACCGCCCAGAACATCTTCCCGCCCTTCTCCACGTGCCGCCAGTAGGCGAGCGTCGCGTCGCGCGTGGCCCGCGCGTTGAAGTTGCGGAAGTTCCGCAGGATGAACTCGAGCACGGGAAACTGAGTGTTGGACATGCTGGTTCCTCTACCACGCGGCGGACGGCCGGCGGCACGATTCCGACGGCCTCGCGACGACGTCCCCCGCCGTCACACGGTCCGCACGCTGAGCGCGGTCGTCACGCCCGGTGGGTCGTCGGGACGCGCGGACGCGACGACGACCCGGTCGCCGCGGCGAACCAGTTCGCACTCGACGGCGCGCGCGAGCCCGCGCGCGAGCGCGTCGTCGCCGCTCGTGGCCGACGCAACGACCGCGCGGACCGATCCGGTGAGCGCAAGGCTCCGTGCGACGCGTTCGTCGGGGACGATCGCAACGATCGGGAGCATGGGATCGAAGCGTGCGAGGTTCCGGGCGGTGCGGCCGGACCGGGTCGCCGCGACGACGGCGGCGCAACCGAGCGCTTCGGCCGTGCGGACGGACTCGGCGGTCACGCGATCCGTGACGGTCTCGGCGCCGCACGCGCGGTCCGTGGGCGCCGGGGCGCCCGACGCACCAGCGCAGGCCGCGGCGCGCGCCGCGACATCCTTCTCCACGGCGCGGAGCCACGCCTCGCGCGTCTCAGGATGGACGGTCTCCCACGATTCCGCCGCAACGGCGATCCGGGCGAGCGTCGCGGCAGCCTCGCGGGGCCGCTGCCCCACCGCGGTCTCGCCGGACAGCATCACGGCGTCGGCGCCATCGAGCACCGCGTTGAACACGTCGGTCGCTTCGCTGCGTCGCGGTTCGGGCGCCGTGAGCATGCTCTCGAGCATCTGCGTGGCGACGATCGCCGGGCGGCCGAGGCGCCGCGCGTCGCGGATCATCCGCTTCTGCAGGCGCGGAACGTCCTCCGGCGCGCAGTGCAGGCCGAGGTCGCCGCGGGCGACCATCACGGCGTCGGCCTCGGAGAGGATGTCGTCCATCGCGTCGGCGCCCGGCGCTGTCTCGACCTTCGCGACGACGAACGGGCGGACATCCGCCGTGGCGCGATAGCGGTCGCGCAGATGCGGGAGCACCGCCGCCAGTCGCGCCAGGATCTCGGCGTCCTCTGCATCCGACGGCACGGTGCCGTCACGGAAGAACGCCTGGCTCGCCGCGGCGAACTCGCGCAGGCGCCGCACGTCGGCCCCCGACTGGGTGAAGGAGAGCGCGACGAAGTCCGCGTCGCCCGCAAGCAGCGCCGGGACGACGAACGCAGCGAGGTCCACCCGGTCCTTCTCCGTCAGCGGTGGCTCGCCGTCGATGTGGACGTTTCGGAAGGTGACGCCCTTCCCGTGTCCCAGAACGCAACGTTCCGGGGCGACGAGTACAGCGACGTCGCCCTCGACGGCGTCGCAGCGGAGGAAGGGCTCGCCGTCGCCGATCGCGACCGACAGCGGCCCCGCAGCGACAGCGCGCGCCACGGCGCGGCGCATCGTCTCCGACCCGTCGCAGACGATCTCGCCGCTCGAACGCTCCCGGGTGATGCGAACTCGGACCGTCTCCCCGGCCTCCATCGCGAGCCCTGTGTCGCGCAGCGCATCCGGCAACCGCAGGCGCACTTTCACACCTTGGAGATCCAGCAGCACCGCGACGTGCCGCTCGGGGCCGGCGGCGTCCGACGCCTCGCGGACCGCACGGATCAGCGCCTGCTCGGCCACGTACGACGGAGCGCGACCGGCCGCGAACTCGGCCGCAGCGCCGCAGTGCGACAGGTTCACGCGCGCGACGTCCATGCCGGCCGCGATCAGGCCGGGAACGTACCCCGCGCCGTCCTGCGGCCGCGATCCGCCAGTCCGTGGCGTCGAGATCGTGCAGACGAGGCGCGTGCGGCGCTGCGTCACAGGTAGCCGAGCCCCTCGAGCGACTTCCGCAACTCAGCCTCCTCGGCCTCCGAGTAGGACGGCGCCGCCGCGGCGATCGCAGCGACCCGCGAAGGGTCGAGCACCTGCACGGGCCTGGCGTCGTCGAAGGCGTCGAGCATGACCTTCCCGTCGCAGACGGGCGGGACGGCGAGTCCCATCGCGTGGAGCATCGTCGGCAGACAGTCAGCGATGTTCGCCTCGATCGCGACGCCCTTGCGAATGCCGGGGCCCGTGATGGAAACGAACCCGCGCGGGCTGTGGTGCCCCTCGGCGCGGCGGTGCGGGCGCATCGCCTCCTTCGCGTCGAGGTCCATGCCGAACTCCACGGCGTCGTCGGGGGCGGTCACCACGTCGGGCGCAAGGTGCACGAACGGCCCGCGGTAGACCTCCTCGCGCCGCTTCACCCAGCGGAACGCGGGCGCGCCTTCGCCGGTCCTCGTGGAAGACAAGGTCGCGATCACTTCGTCGCGGACGCGTTCGTAGTCGGCGTCCTCGACGGAACCGTGCGGATACCGCGACTTCAGGTTGACGGCGACGCCGCCCGTGTCGAGCGACCACAGGAACGCGCGGGTCTTCGGCCAGTCGATCGTGAGCGTGCCGCCGACGCCGATCCCGGCGAGCACCTTGCCGACGAGGCCGGCGTCCTTCTCGGCGCCCTTCGTGCCCCGCCCGCCCTGGAAGCCCTCGAAGAAGTCGGGGCGGCGGCTGTCGTAGCTCTCGTCGAGCGCGGCGGCGCGCTTCGTCGCGAGCATCCCGGCGTCCTCGAGCGCGCGGTTCACGTAGAGCTTCCAGCGCGAGCCCTGGAACCCGTGGTCGCTCATGAGCATGACCACGGTGTTCGCCGGGTCGATCTCCGCGAGGATCTCGCCGATATGCGCGTCGCACTCGCGGAAGTGCCGGTCCACGTTCTCGCGCGCGTTCCGCCAGAAGGCGTGCTGCACCCGGTCGGTGTTCGTGAAGATCCCGACGAAACAGTCCCACCGCTGCGTGCGGAGCAGGTGGACGAACAGGTCCTTGTGTTTGCGCGACATCTCGGAGAGGGCCGCGTAGAGCCCCTCCCGGTCGTCCATCATCGTGCGGTCGATGTCGATGCGATACCCGGGCACCGCGCGGCGGATCTCGTCCGAGAGCTCCGGCGGGTGCGTGAAGCACACGCCCTGCGACTCCGGCGTGAGCATGCCGGTCACGATCGCGCCGTTCACCACGGGGGCGGGCCAGGTCACCGGCACGTTCGCGACGACGGGGCGCGCGCCCTGCATCGCGCACCAGTCCCACACCTTCGCGCCGTGGATGTCGGACGAGTTCGCGAGTTGCATCGTGCCGCGCTGCTCGCGCTCGACCACGAAGGCATAGAGCCCGTGGCCGCCCGGTTGGAGCCCGGTCAGGAACGTCGCCCACGCCGGCGCGGAGACCGGCGGACACGTCGAATGCAGGATGCCGCTGGCTCCGGCGGCGAACAGCCGCGCCATGTTCGGGAGTTCGCCGCGGTCGAGCAATGGGCGCATGACGTCGAGATCGGCCGCGTCGAGCCCGATGAGGACGAGTTTCCGTGCCGTGGCCGGAGGTGTCATGGGTGGAAAGTACCGAAAGCCCGGGCGCGTGTCGCGGGAGCCCGGGGCACGGGATCCGTGGCCGTGTCAAAACAACTGACACATTCGGTCACGCGGCTTGCCGCCATCGAGAGGGTGTCCGTCGCTGCGGGTTCGCGCAAGCCGCGCGCCGGCTTCGCCGCTACGTTCCAGCGAGCCTGCTGCTGCGTTGGGCTCAGCGCGCAACTCGCTCCGTGGAGTTTGCCCGCCTCGCCCGCCTTGCAGCCGGCTCACTGGAACGCAGCCGAATGTGCCACTTGTTTCGACACGGCCACTACAGTCGGTGACCATGGCGCCCCGCGTCAGCGTGATCGTCCCCGTCCACAACCGGCCGCGGTTCGTCCGTGAGGCGGTCGAGTCGGCGCTGGCGCAGGACTGCCCCGGCGGGCACGAGATCGTGGTCGTGGACGACGGCTCGACGGACGACACGCCTGCGGTGCTGGCGTCGTTCGGCAACCGCATCCGGTCGATCCGCCAGGCGAACGCCGGCCCGGCAAACGCACGCAACCGGGGCTTCGCAGAGGCGCACGGCGACCTGTTCGCGCTGCTCGACAGCGACGACATCTGGCTCCCGGGGAAGCTCGCGGCGCAGGTCGCAGTGCTCGACGCCACGCCGGACGCGTGCCTCGTCCACTCCGACGTCGCCGAGTTCTGGGAGGACGGCTCGAAGCAGCGCTGGGACCGCCGTCCGGCGATCGAGGGCGGGCAAGTGCTCCGCGCACTGCTCCACCGGAACTTCGTCCACACGATGACCGTGGTGCTGCGCCGCTCGGCGATCGAGGCCGTCTGCGCGGGCGGAGTCTCCGCGGCGTTCGACCCGGCCTACCCACCGTGCGAGGACTGGGACCTCTGGCTCCGGCTCGCGGAGCGGTTCCCGTTCGCGGCCGACGCGGAGCAGCGCGTGCGGACGCGGGTCCACGACGGAGGCATCAGCTCGGACCCGATCGTCGTCTACACCCAGGGATGCCGGGTGCTCGGCGCCGCCACGAGGCGGCTCACGGTCGCGAAGCACCCGGACGCAGTCTTCGCGCGGCGCGAGGCGGCTCGCTGGCACGTCAAGCTCGGGAAGCGTCTCGTACGAGCCGGGCGCAGGGCAGACGCCGACGCTGCGTTCGCCGAGGCCGTCGCGTTCCGCGGCGCAGCGCGCATCGACGTCACGTTCGCGCGCCTCTTCCCGAAAGACTGAGCGCCCGTCAGCGCTCGACGGGCAGGCCCGCGCCGGCCCATGCGTCGGTGCCGCCCGCGATGTTGAACACGCGGCGGCGGCCGGACTCGATCAGGAACTCCGCGGCGCGTGCGGAACGTCCGCCGGACTTGCAGATCACGAGGATCTCGGCCGACAGGTCGTCCGGGAGCGCGTCGAGTCGGTGCGGGAGTTGCGCCAGGGGGACGAGCACGGCGCCGGGCGCGTGGCGGCCGCGCGGACCCGAGAACTCGTGGGGCTCCCGCACGTCGAGCAGGAACGGACGGTCGGCGGCGACGCGGCCGACGCGACGCGCCGCCTCGTCGATGAAGATGGTCGGCACGCGCCCCATCGGCCCGGCCTGACACGCGCCGCCACCGCCGGGTGGGCACGCCTGTGAGAGACCCGCGATGTCGGCAGCGGCGGACGACTTCGCGCCGTGGTCGGCATGGTGGGACGCGTGCTCCGCTGCCGTCCCCAGATTTGCGGCGATCACCGCGAGCATCCAGTCCGGCGTCTGCATGGCGATCGCCCGTTGCCAGGCGACGTACTCGACACGCGAGAGGTCCTGGAACCTCGGATTGCGGCGGCGCTCCTCGTCCAGGGTCGACGCGCCGAAGCCCTCGTAGTCGTGACCCGGGAGCACGACCGACTCGCCGCCGAGCGACGCGAGCCGCTGCAAACTGTCCCAGTGAACGCCGGCGTCACTCCCCGGCAGGTCGAGACGCCCCGCGCCGTCCTGCGCCAGGAAGAGGAAGTCCCCGGTGAAGAGGAGGCGCCCGCAGCGGATCGACGCGCTGTCGGGGGTGTGACCGGGCGTGTGCAGGATCTCCAGCCTGACGTCCCCCGCTTCGACGACCTGTCCGTCGCGAAGCCGGTCCCGCACCGTGGCGCACTCGGTCGCCTCGTGCAGCGCGTACGTCCCTCCGGTCGCCGCAGCGAGCGCCGCGCCACCGCTCAGGTGGTCGGCGTGCGTGTGGGTGTCGATGGCGGCCACGAGCCGGAGCCCGCCGCGCTCGAGCCGTGCGAGGGTGGCCGGAACGTCTTCCGCGAGCGCGTCGATGACCACCGCCTCCCGGGCGCGGGGGCATGCGACGAGATAGCTGCGGCAGGCAGCGGGTCCAATCTGCTCGAGGATGGGGTCCATGGGGCGCAGAGAGTATCGTGATCCGCGGAGAGCGCCTGCAGTCGTCCCGTCCGGCCCCGTTCCGGCTGTCCGCCGGACGGATTGCACCGACTCGCCCGGATCGGTCGATACCCTCTGCTTCCATGCGGATACGCCCTGCCGTTCACACCGACGTGGGCCGAGTGCGGGAGCACAACGAGGACAATCATCTCGTCGCTCCCGAGCTCGGCCTGTTCATCGTCGCCGACGGGATGGGAGGCCGCGCCGCCGGCGAGGTCGCGTCGCACCTCGCCGTCCAGGCCGTGCGGGACTACGTCGTCGCCCATCGCGACCGTGTGGACGCGTTCACCGCCGGAGAGTCGGGCGCGCCTGCATCGGAGATCGTCCGCGTCCTCGCGGACTCGGTTCTCGCCGCCGCCCGGTCGGTGTTCGGCGCGTCCCTCGCCGAGTCCGATCGACGGGGGATGGGGACCACCCTCACCGCCCTCCTGATCGCCAACGACCGGGCGTTCGTCGCCCACGTCGGCGACTCGCGCGCTTACCTCGTCCGGAACGGTCGCGCGACGCAGATCACCCGCGATCACTCGCTCGTGGACGAACTGGTGCTCGCCGGCCAGCTCACGCGCGAGGAGTCCAAGGCGCCCGAGCTGGAACGACTGCGATGCGTGCTCGCCCGCGCGGTCGGCGTGGCGAACGACGTCGCGGTGGATGCGATGGATCTCGAGGCCGTCCCCGGCGACCAGTTCCTCCTCTGCTCCGACGGCCTCTCGCACTACGTCCAGGAAGACGAGATCGCCGCGCTCCTGCTCGGAGACCTCCACGCGTCGGTCGAGCGGTTCGTCCAACTCGCCTGCGCACGCGGCGGCCACGACAACATCACCGCGCTTGCCGTACGCTGCGAGTCGGCCGAGCCGGCCGACATGGACCGCCTCCGCGTGAGCGAGCAGAAGTCTCGGGCTCTCGCGGCGGTCCCCGTGCTGCAGGCGCTCGACCCGAGGGAGTTCCTCCAGGTGGTCCTCGCGTCCGAGACGATCGAGGCGACCGCCGGGACGATCGTCATGCGCGAGGACCAGCCGATCCCGGCGCTGTTCGTGGTGCTGGAGGGCCGCATCCGGCTCGCCCGCGGCGGGCAGCCGATCGACGACGCGCCAGCCGGCACTTGGTTCGGCGAAGCCGCGCTCGTGGACCGCTGGGTCGCAGCCCCGACGGCGATCGCCGTGGAGCACACCCTGCTCGCCCGTCTCACCCGCGACGCCCTCATGGCCGTGGCCCGCCGCGAGCCGGAGATCGCTCCGAAGATCGTCGCCGCGTTCGCCCGGGACGCCGCCGAGCGGGTGCGCCCCGCCGCGCCCCGCTGAGGGGGTGTCCGACGCAGCCGCCCCCCGGTGAATTTGTCCGCCCGGCGACGGTTCGGTAGAAGACTCGGCTTGGCCTCGTGCGAGGCCCTGTCGCGACGGGAAGCCGTCGCGACGAGGTACGGTGGCGGTGTAGCTCAGCTGGTTAGAGCGGCGGTCTCATAATCCGCAGGTCACTGGTTCGAGTCCAGTCGCCGCTACCAACGCCTCGCACGAGTCGATCCCCGGGCGGCGGACCGAGCCGCCCCGGGCACCTCCGGAGCGTCGCCCGCGATGTCGAACCCTCTCCGCCGGCCGCGCGCGGTCCTCTTCGACCTGTTCCACACCCTGGTCCACGTGCGGCCCGCAGCCGACACGCAGGCGTACACCTGGGACGACCTCGGCGTGTCGCAGCACGACTGGGAGCGGGTCCTGTTCGCCGATCGCCCCGGCCGCGCCGTGGGGCGCATTCGCGACGACGTCGAAGCGTTCCGTCTCCTTGCCCACGAGATCGACCCGACGATCCCGATGGAGCGCATCGAACGCGCGGCAGTGCGCCGCGCCGCGCGGTTCGACCTGACGCTCGAGACGCAGGGACGAAGATCGCGCTCGTCTCGAACGCCGGGTTCGTCGAGATCCGCGCCTGGCCGCGTCGATCTGGCCCGAGCAGACTGCTGCCCGCCGCGTCCACGCGGATCACGCGTTCGACGACGTCGTCGCGTTCACCGACGCCGTGCTGGAGGACCGCCGATGACCACCTTGCTACGGATCGACGTGCCCGACCCGGACCTCGTCGTGGGCGTCATCGAGGTGCAGGGCGCCGTGATTGCGCCGTCGTCGGACGCACTTGCGGCCGAGATCGCGGCCGCAGTCGCGGTGCGCGGCGCCGCCCCGTGGCCGCCCGAGAACGTGCGAGCCGCCATCCGCGACCTGCTCCGGCGCGGCGGCTACAAGCCGACCGGCCGCGGCAAGCCGGCGAGCGAGTACCTCGCGCAGGCGGCTGCGAAGAACGAGTTCCCGCGCATCAACAACGCGGTGGACGCGCTCAATCTGGTCTCGCTGGACACAGGCATCCCGATCTCGCTCGTGGACACCGACCTCGCCGGACCGGGCGCGCTCGTGCTGCGTCGCGGCGCCGAGGGCGAGAGCTACGTGTTCAACGCAGCGGGCCACGCCATCGACGTCGCGGGGCTCATTTGCGTCGCACGGGACGGCGGCGCGTGCCTCGCGAACCCCGTGAAGGACTCGATGGAGACGAAGCTCCGCCCGGAGTCGCGCCGGTTCATCGCCGTCCTCTACGCGAGCCGCACCGCGTTCGCGGACGCCTCGGTGCGCGCGGCAGCGGATCGCCTCGCGGCGCTGCTCGCCCGAGAGTGCGGCGCAACGACCGACGTCAGCGTGCTCGCCGGAGGCTGACGCGAGCCGTCGCGACGGACGACTCGATCATCGCCACCAGTCCTTCGGCACCGCCTCCACCGGCACGATGTTTCCGAGGACCGTGCCCGGGTTGCCGCCGTCCTGGGTCGAGACCGGCACGCCGACGAGGTCCCACCGGTCGTCGAACGCCGCGCCGCCGGACGAGCCCGGCGACACGAACGCATCGGTCTTGATCTCGTTGCACTTCGCGGACCGGGTCCACCCGGCGACACACCCGCGGGCCAACGTGATCGACGCCCGCGTGCCGGTTCCCCCCGCCGCCGGGTACCCGAGGGTCCACAGGACGTCGCCCAGGTAGATCGTGCTGCGCGTCCGCGGCTTCACGCACGGGAACCGGTACCCCTCGGGAATGTCGGTGCCGCGGACGCCCGAAACGACGCGCAGCATCGCGAGGTCCAGGTCGCGATCGGAGTGCACGACCTCGGCGAGGAAGAGGTCCTTCGCAACCTCGCGGGCGTCGAGCGACATCGCGACAACGATCTCAGGGGCGTCGTCCGGAGTCCCGCCCGCCACGGCGCGGGCGGCGGCCTCGACGACGTGGCGGGCGGTCAGTATCCATCCGTCGGCGCTCACCAGCGTGCCCGAGCCGCCGCCTTCGTCCGTCATCAACTCGACGACCGCGAGCACCGCGAGTTGCCGCGGGTCGGTCGGGTGAGGCAGTTCCGGAAGACGCGCGAGGCCGTCGGGCGCGTCGGTGCCGATCGTGGTCACGAGACGGAACGGGATGCTGAACGGGCTCAGCGCCGGGTCCGTGACGGTGACGAAGATCGTCCCGCCGCCCTTTGGGAGTGCGGGCTCCGACTCCGCGTCGAGGACGATCGACTCGGCGGTGGCGGCGGTGATTGCGCCGCCGTGGGCGTCCGCGCTCGCATCCAGCGGAGATCCGGTGCTCACGTGAAGATCGAGATCCGTCGGCGCGTCGGCCAGGTCGAGGCGAAGCGACGGCGCGTCGGCCGGCACGCGGACAGCCACGGTCCGCTGGAATCCCGAGGCCCCGTCGGTCGATCCGGACCACTCGGCACCGGCTTCGATCGTCGCCTCGACGTGCGAAAGCACAACGTCGGCACGCACCTCGACCGCCAGAGGGGAGCCGTCGTCCAGATCCCGCGCCGCCTCCACCTCAATGACGACCGGCCCCGGCAGGAGTCCGTGGCTCGGGACCGTGGGCAGGTCGATGTCCTGTTCCTCCGCGTCGTCGGAAGACTCGGCGTCCCACGGACCGTCGGCCGCGTCGCCGATCCGCGCGCGGACCGAGATCGGACCGTGACTGCTCGTTGCGTGAATGCGCACGAGGATCGCGTCGGCGGGGACTGTGAGCGTGGTCTGGGCGAGTGGGGTGTCAGGTGTCAGGCTCAGCTCGGTCGGAGCGCCCGGCTCGAGTCGCTCGCGGGTCGGTGCGTCCTCCGTACCCGGCTCCCAGTGCACGACGACCAGCGCCGTCATCCCGCCGACGACCGCCGCGACGCACGCCGCGATGATCGCGGCGAACGCGATGACGACCCCGGGACGCGACGCGGTCTGCATGTCCATCCTGTAGCCCGCGGCCTGCGGCGCCGCAAGGTCGCAGAGATCGGCGCGGGGCGGCTACGCTCCGCAGATGCGACGCCGTCTCGCCCTGATCCTCGCCGCGGGCTCCGTGCTGACGGGCTCCGCGCGCGCCGGGCAGGACGCGCCGCCGCCAGTCCAGCCGCCAGTGCAACCGCCAGTCCCGCCGCCGTCGATCCAACCACCGGAATCTCCCGCCGCCCCCGGAGCCACCCCCGTGAACGACACGCCGAAACACACGAACCGCCTCGCCAAGGAGTCGAGCCCGTACCTGCGCCAGCACGCGCACAACCCGGTGGACTGGTGGCCCTGGTGCGACGAAGCGTTCGCGAAGGCGAAGAAGGAAGACAAGCCGATCTTCCTCTCGATCGGGTACTCGACCTGTCACTGGTGCCACGTGATGGAGCGCGAGAGCTTCGAAGACGAAGGCATCGCGGAGTTGCTGAACGAGCGGTACATCTCGATCAAGGTGGACCGCGAGGAACGCCCCGACGTGGACGCCGTCTACATGGCGGCGGTGCAAGCGACGTCGGGCCAGGGCGGGTGGCCGCTGACGGTCTTCCTCACGCACGACCGCAAGCCGTTCTTCGGCGGCACGTACTTCCCGCCCGAGGACCGCTGGGGACGCGCGGGGTTCCCGACCGTCTTGAAGCGTCTCGACGAGGTCTGGCGTACGAAGCGCGCGGACGTCGTCGCGAGTTCGGAGGGGATCGCCGACGCCGTGCGCCGCGGCGGCGACACGTTGAAGGGCGGCGACCTCTCGACCGACCCGCTCGATCACGCCGTGGAGCAGTTCCGAGCTACGTTCGACGACCAACAGGGCGGCTACGGTCCGCCGCCCAAGTTCCCGCGTGCCTTCGCGCTCTCGTTTCTGCTGGAGCGCTCCGCAGGACCCGGCCGGGCGCGTGACGAAGCTGCGCTCGCGCAGATCGAGCGCACCCTGGACGCGATGCAACGCGGCGGCATCCACGACCATGTCGGCGGCGGCTTCCACCGCTACTCGACCGACCGCGAGTGGCTCGTTCCCCACTTCGAGAAGATGCTCTACGACCAGGCCACGCTGATCCGCGCCTACACCGACGCGTGGCTCGTGTCGCGCGATCCGCGATGGGAAGCAACCGCCCGCGACGCGATTGCGTACGTGCTGCGCGACCTCCGCGACCCCACCGGCGGGTTCCTCTCGGCCGAGGACGCCGACTCCGAGGGCGTCGAAGGGAAGTTCTACGTCTGGACGGAGAACGAGATCGCCGCGATCCTGGGGCCGGACGACGCCGCGCTCTGTCGCCGCGTCTACGAGACCGAGCCCGGCGGCAACTTCATCGACGAGGCGCAGCACACGCGCACAGGAGCCAACATCCTGCACGTGCGCACCGCGCTCGCCGAGCACGCAGCCGCGGAGAAGACGACCGTCGTGGCGCTCTCGACGCGCCTCGCCGCGATGCGCGCGAAGCTCCTCGCGGTGCGCTCGAAGCGCGTGCGCCCGCACCTCGACGACAAGGTCCTCGCCGACTGGAACGGCCTGATGATCGGCGCCCTCGCTCGCGCGGCGACTGCGTTCGGCGACGAGACGTACGCGAAGGAGGCCGCGCGCGCGGCGGACTTCGTCCTCGCGACGATGCGCGAAGCAGACGGTCATCTCCTCCACCGCTGGCGGAAGGGCGACGCTGCGATCCCCGCGTTCCTGGAGGACCACGCGTTCCTCGCGATCGGCCTCGCCGATCTGTACGAAGCCACGTTCGACGCGAAGTACCTCGCCGCAGCGCGCGACCTCTGCCGCGAGATCGTCACGGAGTTCCGCGACCCCGACGGCGCCTTCCGACTCGCATCGCGACGCGGCGAGAAGCAGATCGCATCGACGCGCGAGCTGTACGACGGCGCACTGCCCTCGGGCAACTCGGCCGCGGCGTACGCGCTCGTCCGCGTCGGCTCCGCGACGGGCGACGAAGCTCTCACGAAGGCCGGCGCCGACTGCCTCTCCGCGTGGATGCCGACGCTCACGAAGTACCCGATGGGCTACCCCTACGCGCTCTCCGCTCTCGCCTGGGCCCTCGGCCCGACCCGCGAAGTGGTGATCGCCGGCGCGCCCGACGACGCCGCGACGAAGGCGCTGATCGCCGAGGTCCGCTCTCGCTTCCTCCCGGAGACCGTCGTCCTCGTCCACGCGCCGGGCGCCGCGGGCAACGCGATCGAGGCCGTCGCGCCGTTCACTGCGTCGCAGAACCCCGTGGCCGGCAAACCCGCGGCGTACGTCTGCCGCAACCGCTCATGCGCCGCGCCCGTGACGACGCCGGAGGCGCTGGCGAAGTTGCTCGAGGCGCAGTAGCCGCGGGGGAGGATCGCCGCGCGCTCCCCTTCGCGACGCGCTTCCGCTGAGCAGAGCGCCCGGGCCGGACCGAGGAGCACGGGACGCGGCACTCGCAACGACGTCCCCGACGAGGTAGGCCCGAGTCGCGAACGATACAACGCCGGACCGAGGAGCACGGGACACGGCACTCGCAACGACGTCCCCGACGACGTAGGCCCGAGTCGCGGAGACGCACTACTGCCAGAGCGCTTCCAACTGCTTCATCCGCTCGTCGTAGTGCTTCGCGACGTCGGACCAGTCCACGTCCATCTCGCGGAACTGCGGCGGGCCCTGGACGTACGGCGGGCGCTTCACGGACGCGCGGAGCGGGATGTGGGCGCCGTCGCTCGCGGCGAGCTTCTCCTCGACCTCCTTGCGGAGGAGGTAGTCGATCAGCTTCTTCGCGAGTTCGGGCTCGCGGCAGCCCTTGACGAGCGCGAGTGTGTTCGGAAGCACGAGCGTGCCGGGCTTCCCCGGCTCCTGATCCGGGAAGACGCGCACGACGGGCTTGCCCTCCGCCTCGCACTTGCGGAAGTCGTCGGTGTCGGTGAAGCCCCACGCGAGCTGCCCCGTCGCGACAGCCGTGGCGAGCGGGCCGTTGCCCGTCGGGAACACGCACGAGTTCTCGAACAGGCCCTTCGTCCAGGGCATGACCTTCTCGCGGCCGAGCACCGTGAACAGCGTTGCGACCTGCGTCAGCGTGGTCCCGGCGAGCGGCCGCGCGAGACCTGCGCGGCCCTTCCACTTCGGGTCGAGCAGGTCGTCCATCGACTTCGGCATGTCGGCGGACTTCACGAGGTCGGTGTTGACGATCAGGATGCGAGCGCGGGCGGCGAAGCCCGTCCAGCGGCCCTTCGCGTCCTTGAATTGCGCGGGGATGTCGGCCGCCGACGCCGATGAGTAGCTCTCGAAGAGCCCTTCGTCGGCCAGCATCATGGTGTGGAGCGGTTCATTGTTCCAGTAGACGTCGCACCGCGGGCGGTCCCGCTCGATGCGCAGCGCTGCGACGAGAGAGACGGTCTTGTTCGCCTCGACGTCGTACTTCACCTCGCGGATCGGGATGCCCGTCTCGCGGACGAAGTCGTCGAGGATCGGCTGCGCGTGGACGTCGTCCGCCGCGCAGTAGATCGTGATCCCCGGCTTCGTCGGCCAGAGGTACACGGCGGCGCCGAGGCCCACGACGGCAGCAACGGCGACGCCGATGAAAAGTCTCGCTCCCTGCATGAGGTGATCTCCTACTTGTCGCGGTACTGCGCGTGGCACGAGTCGCAGGACTTCTTGATGCGCGCGAGCGCCGCGGTTGCGTCGGCGTTCTTCCCGCCGACGATCGCCGCCTCGAGCGACGCGGAGTCCGCCTCGCTCTGGTTCATCCACTTCACGAACCGGTCCTCGTGGGTCTTCACTTCTTCGAGCCGCAGCATCTCGCGGAAGCTCTCGCGGAGGATCGTCGCCTCGTGCGGCGGATTGACGTCGGGCGAGTTCGCGGGCGCCTTCCATCCGGCCTTGTCGCACGCGACGAGGCGCTCGAAGATGCGCCCCGTGATCGCCATGTGCGCCGGGACATCGCCGGGGGAGACGTACGAAGGGAGGTCTGTGGGCACCGACGCCATCTCCTCGGCCGTCGGCGCGACGAACGCACCGATGTCGCGGTAGAGCCCCGTGTACTTCGGGCTGCAGTTGCTGTCCTTCAGCTCCTTCAGCGCCTCCTCGTTCGAGATCCCGTCGAGCGAGATGCGCGCGACCATCGCGCCGACCGGCCCGCGGTGGAGCCCGTGGTGGCAGTGAACGTACACGGGGCCGTCGGACGTCTTCACCGCCTGGATGATCCGGAGCGCCTGGTCGCGGGTGATCCCGCTGTACTCGATCGGCACGTGGACGTAGCGCAGGCCGTGCTTCGCAGCCGTCTCGACGTCCGGTTTCGCGCCGTCCACGCTGACGACCGTCTTGTATCCCAGCGCGGCCAGGTTACGGAAGGCGACGTCGCCTTCGGGCTGAGCGCCCTGCCCGATCCTGTCGGACCAGCGGTGGTGATGCTCGAGTCCCACGGGCTCGCCCTTCGCGTCGAGGACGGCTTCCGGACGCGGCGCGGGCGTGGATCCGGTGGATCCGCAACCAACGCCCGCAACGCAGGCGACTCCGAGAAGGGCGGCGAGTGCGAGGCGGACGGTCGAACGATGCATGGCGCTTGTATCTCCTGCGGCACGCACCCGCGTGCCGGTCCATGGACAGGGCGCAACGGCCGTACCGCCGCGGGTGGCATGCGCAACCTGCGACTCAGGTATCGAAACGTCACGATGCAGAGCGTGGCGTCGCGGCTCGGTAACGCGCGCTACTTGACCGGCGGTTCGAACGGCACAGAGTCGAACGGGACGCCCGCGAGCGACTTGCGCGCTGTCGCCACCACGTCGGCCAAGCGCTCCGCAGATGCGTCGTCGGCAAGACGCGGCGCGGTGCCACCGGTCACGACGGCCACAGCGTCGAGGAGGCGCCGGGTCGTCGCAAAGTCGGGCCGCAGCGCCAACTCGCGCGAGAGGAACCGGGCCGCACGGCCCGGCTTCGCGAGCAGCGCAGCCCGGCACTCTGCGGCGAGCGAACCGCCCAGCCCGTCAACGAGCGACAGCAGGACCTTGCGTTCCGCCTCGACGCGCACCCGGGCGTCGTCCCGGAGCGCCTCCAGACGCAGCCGCACCGGCGCAGGAACGCCCTCGGCGTCGATCTCGAGGACCTCGAGCGCCAAGAGCGGGTCCCCGCGACGGAGCCGGGCGTCGCCGAGCGTCGCCGCGGCGTCGATGTCGCTCGCGCGGTCGAGTCGCCCGGAAGCGCGGATCGCGACGAGCAACTGCTCGGCCTCGGCGAGCCCCGACGGGCGGGCGCCCGCCGTCAGCGCCCTGGCGAGCAGCACCGTGGCGCGGTCCCGGGTCGCGTCGTCCGTCAGCCCCCGGACCAGGGCGCGAGCGCGCGGCTCGGCATCGCCGGGACGCCCTTCGTCGAGCAGGAGGGCAACGAGCGACATCGACAGCCGCGATCTGCCGCGCGACTGCGGGAGGACGTCGTCGGTCGTCGCCTCGAGCAACTGAACGGCGAAGGGTCGGAGACCTGCCGCTGCGAGCGCGTCGCAGGCGGCGAGCATCCGATCCGGCGCCTGGTCGCGCCGCACGACGTCCACGAAGTGGTCGCGGTAGGCCTCGAACACGACCGAGTCGTCGGTGAAGCGCCCCATCAGATTTGCCGTCGCGCGGGACTCGTCGAGGACGATCACGGAACGCGCCGCGGCGTGCCGGACTCCGCCGTCGGTGTCCTTGACGATTTCCAGCAGCGCCGCGAGCACGCTGGAGTCGGGAGCCCCGCCGGCGATCCCGAGTGCCCCCGCGGCGACCGTGCGCACGTCTGCGTCGGGGTCCTTCAGACCGGCGGCGACGAGCGCCGCGCGCGCCGCAGCGGACTGCGAAGCGGCCCACTGCGTCGCGAGGGCCTCCGCCGCGGCGCGGCGCACGTCGGGAGTCGCGCGGTCGCGATCCCGCAGCAGCGTCGCGAACGCCTCCGTGGACGCCGCCTCGCGCGACCGCCCGAGGAGCAGCACGAGCTTGCGAAGCACGTCCGGACGGCGTTCGGCGGCCGTGCGCGCCACGAGCCACTCGGTGCGGTCCACCGGCAGTTCCTGGAGTGCGTCGAGGATCGCGAGGCGCGCATCGGTGTCGGAGTCGCCGAACGACAGGTACGCGGACTCGAGCGACGGAGCCGCTCGCTCGTCACGCAGTTCTCCGACGAGGCGAGTCGCGCGCAGGCGCGTCTCGCGACTCGCCGCGCCGGGGCGCACTCGTGCGAGCAGTGCATCCATCTCCGCGGTGGAGACGTTGCCCCGCACCGACGGTGCGAGCACCGCCAGCGTGGTGAGGATCTCGTTCTCGACGGCCGACGTGTCTTCGCGACGCAACTCCTGGAACAACGCGCGCGCGGCGCGGACACGGCCGTCGGCGTCGGCGCCTTCGTCGTAGGGGAACGTGGCGAGTCGCTTCGTCGCCGCCGCGCGCACGTCCGGGAGCGGCGAGCCGAGCACGTACAAGCGGATCAGTTGCTCCAGCGTGGCCTTCTGCAGCATCTCCATCGCGATGGCGCGGTAGTCGTCGGCCGCGACCGGTCCGGTCGGCAGACCCACGGGCTGCGTCTTCTCGCGCAGCATGCGACGCAGCAAGTCCGCGAGCGGAACGTCGTCGCGCCGGATGCGCTCGACGAGCACGCGCGCTTCCTCGACGGTGACCGCGCCGCCGGGCACGACCGCGTCGAACGCCGCGCGGGCTTCCTCGCGGAGGTCGCGGTCGGGGCCCGCCCAGAGGTCGGCGAACACGGCGAGCCCGGAGACGTCGCCGGTGCGCGACAGGAGACGGACGGCCGTCCGCCGGTAGGCCACGGTGCGCGAAGGGTCGCGGCACAACTCCACGAGCCGCCGGACGACCGCGGCGTCGGAACGCGTGAATCCGGCGTCGAGCCGCGCCTCAAGACCGGCGGGGTCCGCCGCGCGGAGGCGGTCCACCACGTCGTCGAGCAACCGGTGCGGCTCTGCGAGCACAGTGACGGACGCGATCTGCTCGACGACATTGGGCTCCGTGCGAGCATCGAGCAGCAATCCGCGAAGCACTCCGTCGGCGCGCGTGGAACCTCGCTTCAGGAGCGACGTGACCAGGTCTCGCACCCGCTGCGGATCCCGGGCGAAGAACGGGCTGTTGCGCAGGCGCTCGAGGTCGGCGTCGAGCGCTCTCGCCTCGGCCGGCGTCTCCTGGGCGATGGCCGTTGGCAGCGGCGATGTCCCGCCGACGATCGCAGTCGCGCACGACAGCGTGAGGACGATCGGCAGGAGACGCGGGCGGCGCACGGGTGTCGGCATGGTATGCCCCCGGGCGGGGTCCGCCGATCAAAGCCGCCGGAGTCGGCGATGAAGTCATGACTGGGGCCGAGGCTCGAGCCGCACTCGGGAACTCACGACCATCGCCGTCCGGTGAACCGGGGTCCGGCTCCCCGGGAAGGCGTCGGGCGACCGACTTCGTTCGCCCCGAAGGGGCAGCGGAATCGAGTCTCCGAACCGTTCACCGGACGGAGATGGGTCTCAGGTCGCTTGCCAGCTCAGTCCGCTGCAGCGTCCGCGTCCCACCACGCGGCGACGCGGTCCGCGACGGTCTGTGCGTCGAGCGACGCGACGTCCACCTCGAGGCGCGCCGCCGCGCGGTAGACGGACATCCGCGCGTCGCGCTGCCCCGCAAGCTCCTCGGCCGGAGACAACGTCGTGAGCGCCGCACGGGGCGACACGGCGCGCCGCGCCAACAGCACGCCGTCGGGCGCATCGAGCAATACGACCGTTCCGAAGGCGGCGAGCGCGGCGAACGCCTCCGCGTGGAGCGCCGCCCCCCCGCCGCATGCGACCACGGCACCCGGCACGTCCAGCGCAGCACGCAGCACCTGGTCCTCGAGAGCTCGGAACCGTGGCTCTTCCCCCGCTCGGAGCATTGCCTCGACGGACTGTCCTGTGAGGTGCTCGATCTCGCGGTCCGTGTCGTGGAACGTGCGGCCGAGCACAGCGGCGAGGCGCTCGCCGACCGTGGACTTCCCGGAGCAACGCAGCCCGACGAGCACGATCGGAGCGTCGCGGCGCCGCAGCGCACGCTCTCCGACTGCACGCATCCCGCGCACGTCCGGCGGCGCCCCGCCGAGGAGGACGACCTGACGCGCCGCCTGCGCGACGAGCATCGCGAGTCCGGGAACGACGACGTGCCCGGCGCGAGCCGCAGACGCAAGCATCGCGGTCGGCCGTGCGTACACGAGCATGTCGAGCACGACGGCTCGCTCGGGGAGCAGCCCAGGGTCGAAGCAGGGCGTGCCGCCCGGCGGACCGGCGGGAGTGGCGTCCACGACGATCGCGGGTCGCGTCGCTGCGGCGTCGTGGGCTGTTGCGACAGTCACGGCTCCGAGCGCAGCCGCCGCCTCGGGCCGACGGGCGAACACGATCGGCCGCGCACCGAGTCGTGACGCCAGGGTCACCGCGGCCCGCGCTGCACCGCCGGCACCGAGGACGAGGAACGCGCGGCCGGACGCGGCACCCGTGTCGGCGTGCAGCGCGAGCGCGTCGGCGAGTCCGCCGAGGTCGGTGTTGTGCCCTGCGAGAGTCTCGCCCGCGCGGACGATCGTGTTCACGGCGCCCACCGCATCGGCGTCCGCGTCGATCGCCGCGCGCGCACCGCACGCGCGGAGCGATGCGAGCACGCGTTCCTTGTGCGGGATGGTGACCGCCGCTCCCGCCCAGCGGAACCGGCGGATCGCCTCGATCGCCGGCGCCGGGTCATCGAGCGACCACGTCAGCGCCACGACCGACGGCCCCGTCGCCTCGAACGCGGCGTTCAGCATGTCCGGGCCGACCGAGCCCTCCACGCGCGCGCCGAGCAGCAGGAAGATCGGACGCCCCGGACGGAGGCGGTCCCAGCGGGCGCGCCGACGGAGACCAAGCACCGTGGGCATCGCGAGCCCGATGCGACCGCCGGGCTGGAGCGCGGCGTAGACGAACGGCGCACCGACGACCGCCGACGCCGGACGTGTGAACGGCACGTCCACGACGTGCCCGCAGAGTCGCCCCACGCCGCCGCGGCTCACGTCGCGGAGGATCGTGAGCATCCGGAGGGCGTCGTCCGCTCCCCCGTGAAGTGCGACGAACTTCGCCGCGTCGCCCGGCATCGAAACGAGTTGCTCCGCAGTCGATTCTGCGTCGTCCGGGAGCGTCGCGACGTGCCGCGACCGCAGCAGTTTCGCGCCCGTTCCCGCGATGCGTTCGACGTCGCGATCGGTGACGTCGTCCTCGACGTCGATCCAGGCGGCGCCTGCGTCGCCGGCGCGAAGCAGCACGTCGATCCTGTCACGCTCGCCTGCCGCGAATCGCCCGCCCTCGGCCCGACGCCGGCAGGTGGCGAGCACCGGCTTGGGCGACGCCGCGACGAGTTCCCTGACGTGCGCCGGGCCGTCGTCCGGCAGGTCGATCCTCACCTCGATCACGTCGGCGGCCGCGGCGCCCGGCCCGCGGAACACGCCGAGCAGTTCCGCCGCCGAACGCGCGCCCCAGGTCCCGACGATCTGCGGCCGATCCGTCACGTCGTGCGACTCCTCGTGCGAACGACGTCGCGCAGGTGCGGCACGCCACGCAGATCGGGGAGCGGCTCGCCTTCGATCCACGGCGCGAACAGCGTTGAACCGCTGCCGGTGAGATGCACGCACGGGCCGAGCGCAGCGCGCGCCGCGGCCATCACGTCGTCGATCCTCGGGTCCACGCGTCGGGCGCCCTCGAACAGCGCGTTCTCGCACGCAAGGCCCAGTGCCTTGGCGTCTCCCGCGGCGAGCGCGGCGAGCGTGGGGCGCGGATCGCGCGGCGGAGGCAGGTCCCGCGGGAGCGCCTGGTAGACCGCGGCCGTCGCGAGCGGGAACGTCGGGACGAGAAGTAGGAAATCCATGGGTTTCGAGGGCACGGGCAGCATCTGCTCGCCGCGGCCGCGCGCAAGCGCCGATCCGCCTTCGACGAGGAACGGAACGTCGCTGCCGAGGCGTTCGGCGGCCGCCCGCAGGTCGTCGCCCGACAGGCCGAGCCCGAGCGCGGCGTTGACTGCGCGCAATGCTCCCGCCGCGTCGGCCGACCCGCCGCCGAGTCCCCCACCCACGGGGATGCGCTTCGTCAGCGTGACGGACAACGCGGCATCTGCGCCGGCTCGGCTCCACAGGAAACCAGCCGCCCGAAGCGCCAGATTCGACGTGTCGTTCGGCACGTCGGGCACCGGCGGATCGAGCGCGAAGGCGAGCGCACCCGGCGCGCCGCCCCCGACCGTGACGACGAGATCGTCGGCGAGGTCGATCTCGTGGAACACCGTGACCAGTTCGTGGAAGCCGTCGGCCCTGCGCCCCGTGACGTCGAGGAACAGATTGAGCTTCGCGCGACAGCGCTCCCGGACCGTGCGCGGCTCCGCCATCACGCGCCCCCCGACGGCGCCCCGGGCGCGGCGACGATCGCGTTGTCGAGCAGGCGCACTCTGCCTACCCGGAGCACGGCGATCAGCACGGCGCGGCTTTCGATCGACTGGATCGGCACCAGAGTGTCCGGGTGGACGACGTCCGCGTAGTCGATGGTGACGTCGGCGCGCGGCGAGGACATCGCGTCGCGGAGAATCGCCCGGAGCCGGTCGCCGGACGTCTCGCCCGACTGCACGGCGCGCTCGCCCGCGACGATCGCCCGCGCGAGCCGGAGGGCCTCCGCGCGATCGTCCGCAGAGAGATACACGTTGCGCGACGACATCGCGAGCCCGTCCGGGTCGCGGACGATCGGGCAGATCACGAGGTCCACCGGCACGTGCAGATCGCGCACCATGCGCCGAAGGACGACGGTCTGCTGGTAGTCCTTCTGCCCGAAGTACGCGCGCGTCGGCTGCACCACGTTGAAGAGCGACGATACGACGGTTGCGACACCGTCGAAATGACCCGGACGCACGCGCCCCTCGTACTCGTGGGAGACTCCCTCCACCTTCACGACCGTGGAGCGTCCGAGCGGTTGCATCGCTGCGACCGTCGGGGCGAACACGATGTCCACCTTCTCCTCCTCGCAGCGTGCGAGGTCGCACTCGAACTGGCGCGGGTACTTCTCGAAGTCCTCGCCCGGGAGGAACTGGAGCGGGTTCACGTAGATCGACACCGCGGTGCGGTCGTTCTCCCGGAAGGACTGCCGCATCAGCGAGCAGTGCCCGTCGTGGAGCGCCCCCATCGTGGGCACGAAGCCGAGGCTGAACCGGTTGCGCTTCAGCATCTCCACGTACTCGCGCACTTCGCGGATCTCGCGGATCACTCGCGTCATTGCAGGTCCTCCAGGAGTTCCTCCACCGTACGGCCGAGCAACGGGTGCCGCATCTTCGGCGCGATCTCGGCCGCGGGCGCGAGGACGAACCGCCGCTGCGCCATCCCGGGGTGCGGCACGACGAGGTCGTCCGAATCCACGACCTGGTCGCCGTACAGAAGAAGATCGAGATCGGCCTCGCGCGGCGCCCAGCGCTCCGCGGCGCGTCGCCCCACGGCCCGCTCGGCTGCCTTCAGGGCGGCGAGCAGATCGCGCGGCGCGAGCGAGGTGTCGATCACGGCCGCGCCGTTCAGGAAGCGCGGGGGCGGCGGGCCCTGGTGCCCCGGAACGACGAGCGGGTCCGTGTCGATCATCGCGCTGACGCGGAGTACCCGTACGGCGCCCGACGTTGCGAGGTGCCGGAGGGCGGCGCGCACGTTGCCCTCGCGGTCGCCGAGGTTCGATCCGAGCGCGATGAGTGCCCGTGTCATGGTCCGGGCCGCCTGGTCACTCGAAGAGATCGGGCGCGGGCTCGCCGGGCTTGCGCCGCAGCAGACGGGGGATCACCGCGAGCGGGCCGGAGAGCGCGTACGCGAGGAAGCCTCCGGCGCAGACCACATCCGGCGCCTTCGTGGCGTACATCAGGCCCATGACGAGCAGCAGGAGCGCCACGCGGCCGACAGGGCGGCGCCCGGTGAGGAACTTGTTCGCGAAGTGGACGAACGGGACGCGGGAGACCATCAGCAGGCCGAGTCCCAGCAGCAGGACCAGCGAGACCACCTGCGCGGCGAGCACCATCGCGGGCGCCGAGAGGTCGGCCCAGCGGAGCAGCGTCTCGTGCGAGATCGCGAGCCCGATGATCACCCCCGCGGCGCCGGGAGTCGGGAGTCCGTTGAACTGCGTGACCGACTGGTCCGGCTCCTCGTGCTCTGCGTTGTAGCGGGCGAGGCGCAGCGTCGCGCAGCAGGCGAAGAAGGCCGCGGTGACGAACACCACGCGCGTCTCCGACCACCCGAGCACGTCGAGGCAGAGGACCTTCGCGATCAGCGCAGGCGCCATGCCGAAGCTCACGACATCCGCGAGGCTGTCGAGCGCGCCGCCGAAGTTCGACGTGGAGCGCGTGAGTCGCGCGATCCGGCCGTCGAGCGCGTCGAAGACCATGCCGAGGAGGAGCATCCAACCGGCCAGCGCGAGTCGCGCCGAGCCGGCGGCCCGCGTCGCGTCTGCCGCGCAGAGCGTGGACGCCTCGGCCGCGTAACAGATCGCGAGGAACCCGCACACCGAGTTCCCGAGCGTACACATCGTCGGCAGGATCGAGAGCCGGAGCCGCCGGCGCGGTGCGGCGGCGGGGAGGTCGCCGGGGACCCGCGCGCCGGGCGTGCGCCTCGTCCCGGGCAGGGGATCGCTCATCGAGGCTCCTCCAGTTCGCCTAGGATCGTCTGGCCGCCCACCACCCGGTCGCCGATGGCGACGGCCCAGCGGATCTGCAGGCTCTTCGGGACCCAGACCTCGGTGCGCGAGCCGAACTTGATCATGCCGTAGCGTTCGCCGGCCGCGATCCGGTCCCCCGGCTTGACCGGGCACACGATCCGCCTCGCAACGGCGCCCGTCACCTGTCGGACGATCATGCGCGCCTTGCCGTCGAGCACTTCGATCCCGGCGGCGGCCGACTCGTTCTCCGTGATCGCGCGCGGGTCGAACGCCTTCAGCATCTTGCCCACCTGGTAGTGGCGGTCCACGACCACGCAGTCCATCGGCATGCGGTTCACGTGAACGTCGAGGGGCGAGAGGAAGATGCCGATGCGGGAGGCCCGTCCCTTCAGGAACCGCGGCTCGTCCACGTCTTCCAGGTCCTGGACGACGCCGTCGGCAGGCGAGATCACGAGGAGGCGCCCCTTCGGCGTCACCCGCTCGGGATCGCGGAAGAAGTTGACGAGCAGCAGCCACACGACGAAGGCGATGCCCGCCAGAGCCCACAGCCCGGGCGCGACCGGCGCGAACCAGACGCACACCGCGACGGTACCGAGGCACGCGATCGTGGCGATGATCAGGTCGGACGCACCGTACGGGGTGAACGGGAGACGCAGCATGCTACGCGACGTTCGGCTCATCGTGGGAAGGCTACGCGGACCGCTGCCCGCCGCGGAGCGCCGTCCGGGCGGCGTCGAGGTCAGCGGTCGAGATCCACGGGGACGCCGTGCCGAGCGACGCCAGCACTTCCGCCTCCGTCGCGCCGCAGTTGAGCGCCCCTCGGACGTGCCCGGCGAGCTGGTTGCGCAGCCCCTGAGCGGCGAGCAACACGGCGGCGAGGCGCTCGCGCTGGGCGGGCGCGAGAGCTTCTCGTGCGAGCACGCGACCGTACGCGTCCTCGACGACCCAAGACGTCAGGGCGGGGTCGAGGGCGACGAGTCTCGCGTGGACCTTCGCGGCGCCGGCGCCGTAGACGCGGTCGAAGAGCGCCCGGCCGCGGCGCCGGAAGAGCTCGCGCTCCGCCCCGGCGTCGGCTGCGCCGAGTTCCACGTCGTCCCCTTCCGGAGGCGCCCCGAGCTCAGGCGCGGCGGCGACCAGGGCGTCGAGCGCGCGTGGGAACCCGCAGAAGAGATGGACCGTCCGCAGGGCCTCGCGGACCTCCGTCGGGGAGCATCCAGCCGCCAGGGCGTCGCGAACGGCTTCTCGCACACCGGGCCCGTCGCCGCGTGCGGCGGCCCCGGCGAGACGCGAAAGGGGGAGAAAGCGGTCGTCCATGCGGTCCGTTCTACCGCCGGGCGGCGCGCCCCCGAAACGACAGGTGCCGTCTCAAGATGAGGGAAGCACCGGTCCGATACGACCGAGGCCAACGGCTTCCCGCGACGGAGCGGGACCCCGAGGCGAAGAGGCGGAGGAGTCTTGGCGCGCACGACCTGCCCGAACACTCGATCCGACGGAGGGGCGCCATGACGTCCCTGAAGGGCAACCTCAACTCCGTCGATCTCGCGAACATCTTCCAGATGCTCTCGATGAACCAGCGTGAGGGCACGCTGTACATCTTCGACGGGCAGAGCCGCAAGGCGATCTACTTCGGCCGCGACGGCGTCTCGATGCTGACCCGCGGGAAGCACAAGCCGGACACGCTCGGCCGCATCCTCATGCGCACCGACAAGATCACGCCGGAGCAGTTGCGGGACGCGCTGAAGTCGCAGGACGACTCCGCCGGCCGGATGCTCGGGCAGGTCCTCGTGGAGCACGGGGTGGTCACGCGCACCGACATCGAGGATGCGCTGAAGACCCAGATCGAGGAGGAGGTCTACAGCCTCTTCATCTGGAAGGACGCGCAGTTCGAGTTCGTCGAGGGGCCGCCGGACGACGAGTTCCTCGGAAGCGACGGCGTCGCCCGGCTGACCTTCAACGTGAACAGCCTGATCATGGAGGCTGCCAAGCGCGTGGACGAGTGGGAGTGGATCCAGCGAGTGATCCCCTCCACCGACGAGATCTTCCGCTACACGGGCCGGAACGTCGGCCTCGACGACGAGATCTTCGCCCAGACGTTCTCCGGCAAGGTCCTCGCCGCGGTGGACGGGCGCAGGAGCGTCGAAGAGATCATCCAGGCCTCGTACGTGAACCGGTTCGAAGTCACCAAGATGCTCGCACTCCTGCTCGAGGGCGGAGCCGTCGAGACGCTGCCGGTCCCCGATCTGCGCCGCGAGGCGCAGGACGCGCTCACCGCGAGCGACGCCGACGCGGCGGTGAAGTACCTGTCGCGGCTCGTGGCGCTGAAGGGCGACTCGCCCGAGATGCACCGTCAGCTCGCGGAGGTGTTCGAGGGTCGCCACCAGCTCGAGCGCGCGGCCTTCCACTACAAGGTCTACGCGGAGATCCTCGCGTCGGCGGGCGACCGCGTGCAGTCGTTCGAGACGTACCGGCGGATCGTTGAGTTCCTTCCCACCGACCTCGGTGCCGCGGACCGGATGATCGAGCTGTTCTCGGCGAACCCGGACGGGCTCGAGCAGCACGCGCCCAGCATCATCGCGCAGGGCAAGCTTCTCGCTGAGATCTACGGCGAGCTCGGCCGGCAGAGCCGCGCGATCCAGGTACTCCACCGCGTGGTCGCCCTCGGGCCGGAGGACCAGGACCTCCGCAACCGACTGATCCAGGTCTACCTGCAGAGCGGCATGCCCGGGGAGGCGATCGCCGAGTACGACGCGCTCGCCGAGACGGCACTCGCCCTGCGCGACTACGACGCGGCGGAGCGCATCTACCGGAAGATCCTCCAGATCGACCGGACACGCGAGGACGCCCAGTCGAAACTCAACCAGATCCTGTCGAAGAAGCGGATGCGCCAGCGCGGCATTCGCCTCGGGATCGCGGCGGGCGTGCTCCTGGTCGTCGGGTCCGTCGGCGGCTTCCGCGCGTGGCAGTGGTACCAGGACCAGAAGCAGGAGCAGATCGCGAGCGTCTCGGCGTTCGGCTCCGAACTCGCCGACCTCCACAAGCGCAACGACACCATCCTGGACGAGCTCGAGGCGAACTCGCGCCGGCTGGCGGGCGCCTACGGCAGCGCAGCGAGCATGGCGCGCGAGCTGCAGGTCGGCGCGCCGCATCGCAGCGACGTGCGGACCAGGGCCAACGACGCAGTGCAGGCGTTCCACGCGCTCGCGGGCCGCTACCCGGCCGTGCCCGACGTGGAGCAGGCGCACGACGCGGCGCAGGCGATCGACCGCAAGAGCGCCAACGTTGCGATCCAGGAGGACAAGCTCCGCGGCGCGCTGAAGCGCACGGTGGACGACCTCTACGACAAGCTCGAACCCTGGCCGCCGGCGTACTCGATGGTCGAACTCGACCAGATGCTGCGCGAGATCAACTCCGTCGCGGAAGCCGTGCCGTCCTGGCAGAGCAGCGACCGGGGGCAGAAGGCGCAGGCGTACGCCCGCAACGTCGCCGAGGTCCTCGCGGCGTTCGAGACGATGAAGACCGAGACCGCCACGCTGATGTCGCGCAACGACCTCGCGGCGGCGCAGACGCTGACCATCGAGTTCCTCACCAAGTTCCTGCCGACGTCCGACATCGTCGAGCAGATCCAGATCCCCCGCACGATCTCGTCCCGCCCGGCGGGCGCGCGGATCCTCGTGAACGACGAAGACACCGGTCTCGCCACGCCGGCGGTCCTGAGCCTCCCCGTCCAGAAGCAGGCCACCGTGCGACTCGTGCGCGACGGTTTCCAGGCGGCGACGATCGACGTCCAGGCACTCGACCGCCTCGACCGCAGCAAGCTCCGTGCAAGCCTCCGGCTCTCGATCGAGGAGGTCCTGCACAAAGACCTCGCATTCCGGACTCCGGCGCTCGGCGCGAAGCTCGTCGGCGCGCCCGCCATCACCGCGGACCGACTGATCGTGCCCACCCGGGGCAACGAAGCCGGGACATTCGACCTCATCGGCGCTTCGCGCGGCGGCCTCGCGACGAAGAGCGGCGGCGGCGTGCAGGTCCGGCCGCTGGTCTTCGACGACGTCGTGATCCTCGCGAGCTACGACGGGATGCTCTTCCCCTACCGCCTCTCGACGGGCGAAGCCCTGGCGCGCGAGCCGCTGCCCGACAAGGTCCAGGCCGATCCGGTGCAGTGGAAGGACCTCGCGATCTACCCCGACCTCGGCGGCCACCTGACCGCGTACAGCGTGAAGTCGCGCTCGAAGTCGTGGACCTACCCCGCGTCCGGCCCCGGGCGGTCGCGGGGCTTCGCGACGGCGCCCGTGATCGACGGCGGCGAGATCCTGGCGGTCGCCGGCGACGGCACGCTGTGCGCGATCGACCCGGCGACCGGCGCCGAGCGCCGCGCCGGGCAGATCAAGGACGCGGGCGCCACGGTCGTGCTCACGACCGGCATCACCGCCGCGGGGCAGTTCGTCTTCGGCGCGTGCCGCACGGACCGCACGCAGACGCGCATCGTCATGATCGACCGTCAGACGTTCCAGGTGCGATCGTCGTTCACCGTGGACGGCAACGTCCGCCACGCCCCCATGGTCTGGCAGGGCGTCGTCTACGCCGTCACGGAGGAAGGCGAGATCGAGAGCATCAAGGTCGTCGGCGACCAGTTGCAGTCGTCGCAGACGCTGCGACTCGACGCGGGCGTGCGCATCCTCGCCGAGCCCGCGATCGACGGCGGCGTGCTCTACGTCGGCGACACGGCCGGCACCCTGTGGGCGATCGACGTCTCCGGCGCGCAGCCGGAGCGGCTCTTCGACTTCCGCATCCCCGGCTCGGACAAGAAGCAGATCCCCATCACGACGCGTCCCGTCGTCTCGGAGACCTTCATCGTGTTCGGCGCCGGCGACAACGCGGTGTACGGACTCAAGAAGTAGCGCGGTCCTGTCTCAAGGTGAGGAACCCCTGTTCCCGATACGGATTGGTCGGGTCGCGTGACCCGGCTCGGAGGCAACGAAGCCTGTGAAGATCGGCGAGAAACTGAAGCGGTGGCGGGACCTGTCGCGTCTGCGCAGCAGACTGCGCCGGGACGCGTCGCCCTCTGCCTACGGCGACCTCGCCGAGCGCCTCATCTCAGCCGGCTCGGTTGAAGAGGCCCTCGCCGTCGCCGAAGAAGGCCTGCGCGCGTTCCCCGACTCGGAGCGCCTCGCCCAGGTCCGCCTCTTCTCCAAGCGCGGCCGCCTGACCGGCCAGATCCGTCGGCTCCGCGATGACGTCCTGCGCCGACCGACCCCCGTCGTCTACACGCAACTCGCGGGCATCTACCGCGAACTCGGCAGCCACGACGAAGCCCTCCAGACCGCACAGGAGTGTGCGGAGCGCTTCCCGCTCAACGAGAACCCCTACCTGATCCAGGGCGAGATCCGTCTCGAGCGCTTCCTGCTCGACGTGATCGCCCGCGACGCCATCCTCGCGGAGCAGGCGCTGCGCCGGGTGACGCGCATCAACGGCCACAACGTGAAGGCGCACCTGCTCCTCGCGGAACTCTACTGGCTCACGGGGGCCGTGTCCGCCTGCCGCCGTCATCTCCGATCGGTGCTGACGATCACCCCGACCGCCCGCGACGTGCAGGACTTCATGCGGCAGCTCGGCCAGGCCGACGCGCAGCAGCCCGAGGCCGAAGAGGACTTCGAGGAGCTCGCCAAGCGGATCGAGGAGATCGGCACGTTCGCCAACGCGACGACCGAGTTCCCCGGCCTGCGCAGCCCCGCCCCCGGCGAGGTCCGATCGCGGACCCGCGTGGACGTGGACAGCCTGAAGCTGGAGATCGCCGAGTTGGGCCACACCGAAGGTGTCCGCAGCTCGATCCTGCTCGACAAGGACGGCGAGATCCTCGCCGACTGCACGGACGGGATGGGGCTCACCCGAAAGCAGTTCGGGGATCTCGTCACGTCGGTCTCGGGCACCGCGGACGACGCGAGTCGCCGAATGGACACCGGCGCGCTGGTGCGCGTCGAGATCGAGACACCCGCCGGCAGCATCATGGTCGCCCGCGTCCGCGGGCTCACGATCGGGATGCTGTTCGCGGAACCGCTCCGCGCCGACCGCCTGTGGGAGATCCTGCAGGACTCGGTCGCACGCAACATGTCGGCCGCCGACAGGGAGGGCGCTCATGCGTAGCATCCTCAGACGGCTGAATGACGTCGTCGGCGTCAAGGGCAGTCTCGTTCTCACCCGCGACGGGATCGTCGTGGCTTCCCACATATCGAAGTCGCTCTCGGAGGACCTCGTCGCCGCCATGGCGTCGAACGTCGTTCTCTCGACGAGGCGCAATCTTGAGAAGTACGGGATGCGGGCGTATGCACGCATCACGCTCGTGGCGAGCCACGGGAAAATGGTGTTCACCGACACGGGGCCGGCGTTCCTCGTGGTGGTGATGGATCGAAACGTCGAGCTCGGCCCTGTCGGGATCGAGATCGAGTCGGCGGCGATGCGTATCCGCCAGGTTGGCGAGATCCGCGTCTAGCGGCCGGGAGGGATATCGAATGGTGCAGATCAACTTCGCGCTGCGTGAAGTAAACTGCAAGATCGTGTACTACGGTCCCGGGATGAGTGGCAAGACCACGAACCTCGAGATCGTTCACAAGAAGGCGCCTGAGTCGAACAAGGGAGAGCTCACGTCGATCGCCACCGAAGGCGACCGCACGCTCTTCTTCGACTTCATGCCGCTGGATCTTGGCACGATTGCAGGCATGCGGACACGTTTCCAGCTCTACACGGTTCCGGGGCAGGTCTACTACAACTCGACCCGGAAACTGGTTCTGCAGGGCGTGGACGGCATCATCTTCGTCGCGGACTCGTCCGAATCGAAGATGGACGAGAATCTCGAGTCGCTCGAGAACCTGAAGAACAACCTCGCTGAGTACGGGAAGGACATCCGGGAGCTCCCGGTGGTCATTCAGTACAACAAGCGGGATCTTCCGGACGCGCTGTCGGTCGAGGCGCTGAACGCGAAACTCAATCCCTGGGGCGCCCCCTACTTCGAGGCAGTCGCCATCACCGGCGAGGGCGTGTTCCCCACGCTGAAGTGCCTGTCCGGAATGGTGCTCGAGACGCTCAACCGCGACCACCGCGAGACGCCGGCGCAGTCCGCGCGCCCTGCAGCGGCCGCATCCGTCAACGGCGCGACCGGCACTGCGGTCGCCACGCCTCCCGCGGCGACGTCGTCCACCGCAAGTTCGCGCTCGTCCATTTCCTCGCCGGGCGACCCGCCGCGGCCGCACCTCCGAGCCGGCTCCGGAATGGAGCAGATCACCGGAGCCGTGGGATCGGCGAACCGTCCGCAGGTGAAATCCGGCCCCGCGACGTCGCACGCCGGCTCGCCGCACAACTCCGCGAACCAGACCGGCCGCCACAGGAAGGTGGAGGCCACGCCGCTGCAGCAGAGCATCCGCACGACGCCGCAGGGTGCGCCTGCGGCACACGGCCGGAAGGTCGAGCTCCCGGCGGAGAACAAGTTCCCTTGGATCATGGTGGGGCTGGTCGTCCTCATCGCAGGTGCCGCAGCCGCGATCCTGGGTTCGCTCGGGACGTTCGGCGGCGGCGAGTAGGCGGGAGAGAACCATGGACAGCAACTCGCTGCGCACCAACCGCCTCGTCTTCTACGCGGACCTCATCCGCGACGTCAACCGCATCCTTCGGGAGTTCCTCAAACTCTCGTCCGCCAAGTGCGCGATGCTGGTGGACAAGGAAGGCCACATGGTGACGCGCCAGGGCGTCACCAGAGACATCGACATGGACACGATCTCGGCGCTCGTCGCCGGGTCGTTCGCCGCCACGAAGGAGATGGCGCGCGTCCTCGGCGAGGACGAGTTCTCGGTTCTGTTCCACCAGGGGAAGACCGACAACATCCAGCTCTCGCTCGTGGGCGACCGCACGCTCCTCACCGTGATCTTCGACGAAGCGACGACGGTCGGCATGGTCCGGCTGTACGCCGCGGAGACTGCCAAGCGTCTTCACGAGATCTTCGAGAAGCACGAGACCGAGCAGCGCATGAACCCCCACCGCCCGCCTCAGGAGGACCTCTCCACCGGGTTCGTCGGATCTGCGAAGGACAAGCTCGACGACCTCTTCGGCGGCTGAACCGAAGGTTCGCCCGCGCACGGCTCCAGATGAAGCACCACGAGGCGTGGCCGAAAGGCCACGCCTCTTCGTCGTGCGTCCAGCCCGCAGCGCCGCTCGCGTGCGCACCCGTGCGCGCGTAGCCTTTCCGGGATGAACCTCCCCCGCCGGAAACACATGGTCATCGCGGGCGCGGCGATCGCGCTCGCGGCGCTGGCTTCGTCGCCGCCGACGGCGCGCGCGGGCGGAGGTCCCGCCGAGACGGTCGTGATCGTCAACACGGAGAGCGCGGATTCGCGGCGCGTCGCCGACGCGTACGTGAAGGCGCGCCAGATCCCGCCGTCGCATGTACTCGAAGTGAAGTGTACGACGGCGTTCGAGGTGCCGGTCGCCGAGTTCGTCCGCGACATCGCAGACCCGCTCCGCACCCTGCTCGCCGCGCGGCACATCGAGGATCGCATTCGGTTCGTGGTCCTGACGCAGGGCATGCCGATCCGCGCGAAGACGCCGTCGGGCGACGTCTCGACGGCGGCGGCGCTCGCGCTCTTGCACTCGCCCGTGTGCGGCGCCAACCAGACCGGCATCCAGCCGCCCACACGGAGCCCGGCGTACAAGGGCGGACTCCCCCTGCCCCCGACGGTCGAGTGCGACCGGTTCCTGCACGTCGCCGCGCTCCTCTCCACGACGGCCGACGAAGCTCTCGGCCTGATCGAGCGCAGCGTTGCGTCCGACGGAACCGCGCCGAAGGAGGCACTCTTCCTGTTCCAGGACGCGAACGGGGCCGCCAGCACTCGGAATGCGTACTACGACGCCGCGCGCACGCAACTCGAAGCGCTCGGCGCCAAGACCGAGCACGTCCCGGCGGGTGCGGACAAGGCCGTCAACAGGAAGCGCGTCATCGGGTACATGGCCGGCGGCGCCTACTCCGCGCTCACGCCCGATGGCGTGAAGACCAACGAGTACCTGCCCGGCGCCATCTGCGACCACTTGCAGAGCTACGGATCCGTGCCCCAGAACTTCGACCTCGACCCGAAGAACGACACGCAGTTCCCGGTCATCCACATGGTGCGCGCGGGGATCACCGCGGTCCACGGCGCGGTGCAGGAGCCGTACACGATCGCCTTCCCGGATCCGGACCTGTTCACGGCGTATCTGCAGGGCGCGACTGTGGGAGAGACGTTCGACCTGCGACTGCCGATCGCGTACTGGATGAACCTCGTGCTCGGTGACCCGCTCTGCGCGCCGTACGCGGACCGCCCGAAGGTGACGCTGACCGGAGCCCCGTCGGGCCCGTGGACGGGGACCGTGAAGCTGGTCGCGAAGGCGCCCGGAGCGAAGCGCATCGCCGTGTACGTGAACGGCAGTGAAGCCGCGGCGGGCGATGGCGAGTCGCTCGACGCGTCGATCAACACGACCCTCTTCCCCGACGGTGCGCAGCAGGTGCTTGTCGAGGCGACCGGCGCGGGCGAGTGGGAACCGCGCGGCTGGACCGTCGTCGCTGCACGCCTGGCGAATCCTTCGCTCCACGTCGCGGAGCGACCGGCGAAGTTCCGCGGCGCGCTGCGCGTCGCACTCTCTCGTGCCCCGGCGGGCGACGAGAAGCCGTCGCTCGCGCTGACTGCGGACGGTGCCCCCGTCGCGGGCTCGTCGAGACTCGACGGAGCCACGCTCGTGTTCGAGCCGCAGGGCGCCGTGCCGCCGGGCGCACTCGAGGCATCCGTGAACGGCGCGGGCGACAGCGTCCGCTGGTCGGTGTCCGCCGCAGCGACGTCGCTCACCGTGGACGGGTCGCAGACGCTCGCCGCCGGCGAGTCGGCGTCGTTGAAGGTCGTCGTCAAGCGCGCGGACGGCTCCCCCGCTGCGGGCTGGCGCGGCCGCGCCGAGGTGCGGCTCTCCGACCCGCCGGTGCGCGTCAGTTCGAGCGACGTCGTGGCGGGTGCCGACGGTGGATTCGAACTGCCGCTGCGGTTCGTCAAGGCCGGCGCGGTGTCGCTCCGGCTGACGCTGCCGGAGGACGGCGTGGACGCGACGGTCAAGCTCACTGTGACGGCCGGCCCAGCGGACCACGCGACGTCGCCGCTCTCGCGGGTACCACTCGGTCAGCCCTGCGACGTGATCGTGGACGTCGTTGACCTGTTCGGCAATCGGGCGGACTCGTACGAAGGCGAACTGCGGATCGCGTTCCCGTCGGACCCGTACGCGCTCGTCCCCGGACCGGCGAAGATGACGAAGGCCGACCGTGGTCGCGTCGTCTTCCGCGACGTCGTGCTCACGCGCGGCGGCCAGCAACCGCTCGTGATCTCGGACGGCGGCGGAAAGCAGTGGTCGCAGGCCACAGAGGGATTGGAAGCGGTCCACAACACCGTCCGGAGTTGGTTCGTGGCTTCGCCGTTCCGCGGAGACGACGCGACGAAGGCGCTCTCGCCCGATGGCGTCCACGACCTGGCGAAAGACGCCGACCGCGACGGCTGCGTGGCCGGCGGCAAGCTCTGGCGCAGGCTCCGCGCGGGCGGCGACGACGTGCAACTCCCCTCACCCGGGACGAAGGACGGCGACGCCGTCGTCGCCACCACGTTCGTGAAGGCGACGTCCGCGACGAAGGTGCGACTGCTCGGCGCCGCCGCGACGCGCATCGTCGTGATCCTCGACGGCAAGGTCGTCTCCGACGGCGCGCCGAAGGCTCCCGACCCGAAGGGCAAGCGCGAGCCGATCGCCGACGTGGACCTCTCGGAGGGGATGCACCGACTCGTGGTCATCGCGACGAGGAAGGACCGCGGCGCGGCGTTCTCGTTGGAGATCGACGACGGCGCGGGCAAACACGCCGATCAGGTGCTCGTGCTCGGTGCCGCGACGGAGGACGCCCCGGCAACGTTCGTCGCTTCGGGCCGCGTGCGGCGCGGCGGCGGGATCAACGGAGCGAAGGTCCACGTCACCGGCTCCGACGGCACGGTCCGATCCACCGCCACGGGGCCCGACGGCACGTGGTTCGTCACGGGTCTGCCGCCAGGCGAGATCGAGGTGCGCGCGGAGTGGACGCACCCGCTCGCCCCGGCCGGCAGGAAGACCACGATCGAGTCGTCGAACGCGACCGATCTCGACTTCGTCGCCGAAGACAAGAGCCCGCCCACGGTGAAGCTCGACGGCATCGCTCCCCGGTTCGGCCGGACGCTCCTCGTCGAGCCGGCGATCGAAGACGACGACGCTGTGAAGGAGGTCCGCCTGCTCCTCGACGGCATCGAGTACGCGAAGCTGACCGCCGCCCCGTGGCGCCTGCAGGCCGACGTCGGCGCGAAGGCGCGCGGCAAGCACGAGGTCGTGGTCGTCGCGCTCGACCCGTCGGGCAATGAGGGCCGGTCCGCCCCGCAGACCATCACGCTCATCGATGACGCGAAGGGGCCGACCCTCAAGCTCTCCGGCCTCGCGAACAACGCCGACGTGAAGAAGAAGACCGACGTCGCGGCCGCCGTGAGCGACGACCTCCCCATCGCGTCGGTTCGCTTCCGTCTCGACGGGAAGGACCTCGGGGCGCCGCGAACGGCGGCGCCCTACACCGCTGAGGTGGACCCGAAGGGCCTCGCCGCCGGGCCCCACGCGCTCTCCGTCACGGCGCGGGACCTCGACGGCAACGAGACACTCGTCGAGGTGAAGTTCCGGACGAAGTGATCGCGGCGCCGCGAAACGCTCGCCACGACGGGGCCCGTCCCGTCCGGTTCCTGCGTCCACGTCTTCGGCGGGACGTGACGGCGATCACGCATCCCCCACGCGGAGAGGATCAGAATCCCCCACGTACGGGACGCTTCACAGTCGCAGCTCGGGCCGCGAACATGCACGAACTCGCCATCACGCAGGCGCTCCTCGACGTCGCCATCCGGCACGCTGCCGACGCCCGTGCGACGCGGGTCACCGAGATCCACGTCGTGATCGGCGATCTCGCGAGCACGGTGGACGACTGCGTGATCTTCTACTGGGGCGAGATCTCCCGCGGGACCATCTGCGAGGGGGCTCGCATCCGGTTCGAGCGGGTGCCCGCGCGCATGCGCTGCGACGACTGCTCGACCGAGTTCGGCCTGACGGGCGGACTCACGCCGTGCACCGGGTGCGGCGGCGTGCGCCTGCGCGTGCTGGCCGGCGACGAATGCCGACTCGAGAGCCTGACCGTACAGACACCCGCACAGGAGGGAACACCATGACCGAGTCCGCGCGAACAGCCGAGCCTGCGCGAACCACCGAGACCGTGATCCCCGTCGTCGAGCGAATCCTGAGCGCCAACGACCGCGTCGCCGGCGCCAATCGGCAGCGGCTGGACGCGTCGCGAGTCCTGACGCTGAACGTGATGGCGTCGCCCGGCGCAGGCAAGACGAGTGTCATCCTCCACACGCTGCGCGCCCTCGCCGGCCGCGCGCGGATGGCCGTGGTCGAGGGCGACACCGCGCCCGTCACCATCGACTCGGAGAAAGTCGCCGCACTCGGTGTCCCGGTCGTCCAGGTCAACACCGGCGGCGCGTGCCACCTCGACGCCGAGATGATGTCGAACGCGTTCGACCAACTCCCGCTCGATCGGGTGGACCTGGTGATCGTCGAGAACGTGGGCAACCTGATCTGCCCCGCGGGCTTCAAGCTCGGCACGCACGTGAACGTGCTCATCGCAAGCTTGCCGGAGGGCGACGACAAGCCGTGGAAGTACCCGAAGATGTACCGCGGCGTGGACGTGCTCCTCGTCAACAAGACGGATCTCGCGCCCTACGTGGACTTCGACATGACGAACTTCCGCCGCGGCGTCGAGGCGCTCAACCCCGGCGTGGTCACGTTCCCGGTTTCGTGCCGCACCGGCGACGGACTCGGCGCGTGGACGGACTGGCTCGCGGCGAAACTGCCACGGTGAACGTGCGATGAAGGCGCCGGTCTCCCCGGATGCGCAGCGCGCCGACCGCGCTCCGGTCGGCGTTGCCGCGAGCGCTGGCCTTCGCATTCGCGTGACGGGCGCTGTCCAGGGTGTCGGGTTCCGCCCGTTCGTCCACGGACTCGCGGTCCGGCAGGGCCTCGGTGGATGGGTCGCGAACGAGGCGGCCGCCGTCGAGATCGAGGTGCACGGCCCCGCGGACGCGCTCGATCGGTTCCTCACGCGACTGCGCACCGACGCGCCGTCTCTGGCTCGGATCGACGCCATCGCCACGGACTCTGCTGCGCCGCGCGACGTCCGCAACTTCGTCATCCGCCGGTCCGGTGCGCCGGGGTCCGCGTCTCAGCCCGTGCCCCCGGACGCCGGGATGTGCACCGCGTGCCGTGGCGAACTCCTCGACCCGACCGACCGGCGATTCCGGCACGCCTTCATCAACTGCACGGACTGCGGTCCGAGATTCACCATCGTGGCCGAGCTCCCCTGGGATCGGGCCCGGACGACGATGGCCGCGTTCCCGATGTGCCACGCGTGCTTGGCGGAATACGCCGATCCGCGCGACCGCCGGTTCCACGCCGAGCCGGTCGCCTGCCCGCAGTGCGGACCGCGTGCGTGGCTCGAGTCGGCGGACGGAACGGATCGCGTCGAGGGCGACCGAGCGTTCGAGAGCGCGCGCGCGTTGCTCGCGGCGGGCCGGATCGTCGCGGTGAAGGGAATCGGCGGGGTGCACCTCGCCTGCGACGCTGCGAACGAGAGTGCTGTCGCTGAACTGAGACTGCGGAAGTGTCGCTCCGGGAAGCCGTTCGCGGTGCTCGTGCGGGACGTCGCCGACGCCGAGCGCATTGCCACCGTCTCGCCCGAAGAACGCCGCGCGCTCACGTCGTCGGCGCGGCCGATCGTGCTGCTCGCGCGTCGTCCCGACGCGCGGATCGCCGCCGCCGTGGCCCCCGGGCGCGACACGCTCGGCGTGATGCTCCCGTCCACGCCCGTGCACGAGCTGCTGCTCGCGCCGGCGCCCGGAGACCGAGCCGGCATCGAGTTCGACACGCTGGTCCTCACGAGCGGCAACGTGGCCGACGAGCCGCTGGTGATCCTGAACTCGGACGCCCGCGCCAGGCTCTCGCGCATCGCAGACGCGCTCCTGCTCCACGACCGGGACATCAGCACCCGCGCCGACGACTCGGTGGTCCGCATGTTCGAAGGTCGCGAGATGCCGATCCGGCGGTCGCGCGGCTACGCGCCGCTCCCCGTGGCGCTGCCGTTCGACGTCGTGCCGTTGACGGCCACCGGGGCGGAGTTGAAGACGGCGTTCTGCGTGGCGCGCGGGCGAAGCGCCTACGTGGGACCGCACGTCGGGGACGTCCGCAACTGGGAGACGCTCGTCGCGTTCGACGACGCGGTCCGTCACTGCGAGTCGCTGCTCCGCGTGCAACCTCGGGCCATCGCACACGACATGCACCCCGACTTCCTCACCACCCGGTGGGCGCTCGACCGTGCGGCCCGCGACGGACTGCGCGCGATCGGCGTGCAGCACCACCACGCTCACGCGGCGGCGTGCATCGTGGAGAACGGACTGGGTGGTGTCGGCAGCGGCGCGGACGTGGCGCCCCCGGTCATCGCAGTGACGTTCGACGGAGCCGGTTTCGGCACCGACGGCGCGATCTGGGGCGGCGAGTTCCTCGTCGCGTCGGTGCACGCGTTCGAGAGGTTCGCGCATCTCGCGTACGTTCCTCTCCCCGGCGGCGACGCCGCGGTCGCACACCCTTGGAGGATGGCCCTCGCCTGGCTGCGACGCGCGGGCGTCGACTGGTCGGCCGATCTCGCACCGGTGGAGGCCGCCGGCGCCCACGGGCTCGCTGCGGTAGACGCACAGATCCGCTCGGGTTCGAACGCACCTCGGACATCGAGCATCGGGCGTCTGTTCGACGCGGTCGCCTCGATCGCCGGGGTCCGGCAGGACGTCTCCTGCGAGGGCCAGGCAGCGATCGAACTCGAGATCGCCGCCCGCGCGACGGGCGGCGACGGCCGACACGGAGCATACCCGGTCCCGGCCGCCGCCGTCGGCCCGCTGGACCTCGCGCCGCTCGTCGCCGCGGTCGCAGACGACGTCCGACGCGGCGTCACGGCCGACGTCGTCTCGGCGCGCTTCCACGAGTCGGTGGCAAGACTCGTGCACGGTGTGTGCATCGCCGTGCGAAACGAGCGCGGCCACGGGGACGTCGTCCTGACCGGCGGCGTGTTCCAGAACCTGCGGCTTCTCGGACGCACGTCGCGACTTCTTCGCGACTGCGGCTTCCAAGTCCACTCGCACCACGTCGTTCCGGCCAACGACGGCGGCATCGCGCTCGGCCAGGCGGCGGTCGCGGGCGCCGTCCTGCGAACGGGGGGTTGACATGTGTCTCGGAGTACCTGGGCGGATCGTGGAGTGCCGGAGCGGTGAGGGACTTCCGATGGCCGTGGTGGACTTCGGCGGCGCGCGGCAGGAGGTCTGCCTGGCGTGCGTTCCCGACGCGCGGGTCGGCGACTGGGTCCTCGTGCACGTCGGGTTCGCTCTGACGGTTCTCGACGAGCAGGAGGCGGCCGCGACCCTCGACGCCCTGGAGAGTCTCGGCGACCCCGAGCAAGCGGTCGCCCCGTGAAGCACGTCACCGAGTTCCGCGATCCGGCACTCGTTCGGCAGGCCATCGACTCCATCCGTCGAACGATGACGCGGCCGTGGACGCTGATGGAGGTCTGCGGCGGCCAGACGCACTCGATCCTGCGCCACGGACTCGACGAACTGCTGCCGCAGGGGCTCGAACTCGTCCACGGTCCAGGATGCCCGGTCTGCGTGACTCCGCTCCAGGCCATCGACCGCGCGATCGCGATCGCCTCCGTTTCGGGCGTGGTGTTCACGTCGTTCGGCGACATGCTCCGGGTGCCGGGCAGCGCGACCGATCTCATGCACGTCCGCGCATCGGGCGGTGACGTGCGCGTGGTCACCTCTCCGCTCCACGCGGTGCGGATCGCGCGGGAGAACCCCGATCGCCAAGTCGTCTTCTTCGCCATCGGGTTCGAGACGACGGCGCCGCCGAACGCCCTGAGCGTCCTCGCGGCGCGCGAGTCCGGCCTCCGGAACTTCTCCGTGCTCGTCTCCCACGTGAGAGTTCCGCCTGCGATGCGAGCGATCCTGACGTCGCCGGGAAATCGCGTGCAGGCGTTCCTGGCTGCCGGCCACGTCTGCACCGTGATGGGTCTCGACGAGTACGCCCCCATCGCGGCTGAGTTCGGCGTGCCGATCGTGGTGACGGGTTTCGAGCCGGTGGACCTAGTGCACGGCATCGGCACCGCGGTGAGACGTCTGGAGGAACGCCGCCCCGGCGTCGAGAACGCCTACGGGCGCGCGGTCTCGCAGCGCGGCAACCCAGCCGCGCAACGCGTCATCGCGGAGGTCTTCGAGGAGTGCGACCGCACGTGGCGCGGGATCGGTCCCATCCCCGGAAGCGGGTGGCGCCTCCGCCCGACGTTCGCCGAGTTCGACGCCGAACGCCGGTTCGACGTCGGCGGGATCGCTCCTCTGGAACCCGCCGCGTGCCGCAGTGGCCTCGTCTTGCAGGGCCGCATTCGGCCGAACGAGTGTCCGGCGTTCGGGCGCGAGTGCACACCGGAGCGTCCGCTCGGCGCGACGATGGTGTCATCGGAGGGCGCGTGTTCCGCGTGGTGGCGATACCGCCGCGACGCCACGGGAGGTGTCGCGTGACTGGCACGTCGGAGGGTGTGCCGGGCGGCAACGGCGGGTCGGAGTTCCAGGCGTCGTGCGCCGCGCCGCACCCGACGGTCGATCGCATCGTCATGGGTCACGGCAGCGGCGGCCGGATGACGCACGATCTCGTCGCCGCGGTCTTCGTCGGCGCGTTCGCCGACCCCGCGCTTCTGGCGGGCGACGACGGCGCAGTCCTCGACGCCGGCCCGCCGACGCCCGACGCGCGCTGGGTCGTCAGCACCGACGCCCACGTCGTGAACCCGTTGTTCTTCGCCGGCGGCGACATCGGTCGTCTGGCGGTGTGCGGCACCGTGAACGACGTCGCGATGATGGGAGCAACGCCGCTCTGGCTGACGGCCGGGTTCCTACTCGAGGAGGGCCTGCCGATCGAGACGTTGCGGCGGGTGGTCGCCTCGATGCGCGCCGCCGCGGACGAGGCCGGCGTGCGAATCGTCGCCGGGGACACGAAAGTGGTGCAGCGCGGACGTGCCGACGGCCTGTACGTCTGCACCACCGGCTTCGGGTGGCTCGCGCGCGGCGTGAACGTGGGCGGAGCGCGCGCGGCGCCCGGCGACGTCGTGCTGGTCTCCGGCGCCGTCGGCGACCACGGCATCGCGGTGCTCTCGGCACGCGGAGACCTCGGCTTCGAAGCGGACGTGCGGAGCGACGTTGCGCCCGTCCACCGCCTTGCGGCGGCGGCCCTCGCCGCAGGCGGGCACGGCGTCCACACGCTCCGCGACCCCACACGGGGCGGCCTCGCCACCACGCTGCACGAGATCGCGGTGCAGTCGAACGTCGGGATCGTCGTGAGCGAGGCGCGCATCCCCGTACGGACCGAGGTCCGTGCGGCCTGCGAACTGCTCGGGCTCGATCCGCTGCACGTCGCCTGCGAGGGCCGGATGGTCGCGGTCGTCGCCGCCGACGCGGCGGGCTCCGTGCTGCAAGCCGTCCGCGCCGTGCCCGGCGGCGAAGGCGCGGTTGTCATCGGCGATGTGCGCGCAACTCCAGCACGGCGGGTGCTGATGGCCACGCCGCTCGGGAGTCACCGGATCCTCGACGCGCTCGCGGGCGAGATCCTCCCGCGGATCTGCTGACCGGGCGTGACCCCAGTCCGGATTGGCCGCCGTGCGTGTTTCCGGTGCGGACGGACGCCGGGTGGACTGCATACAATCGGGCCGCACATCCCGGAGGCGAAATGACGGCTTCGACCCCGGCTCCGACCCCGCCCGAGACCACGTCGGCGAAGGGCCACGCGGTTCGGCGCGCCTCGTGGCGGTCGCTCGAGCCCCAGGTGCTCTCCGACGAACGACTGCTCGGAGCGCGCTCGCGCCAGCTCGTCTGGATACGGCTCCTGCTGGCCACGGCCATCATCGCGGGCGCGCTGGTCGGCCGGTACGTCGCCAACTTCGACGGACTCGACGTGCCCGCGCTCGTCGCCACCGGTCTCGCCGTCGCGTTCTACGACCTCGTGGCCTGGCGACTCGTCGTCCGGAAGGGCGAAACGTCGTCCGATCCGAAATCTCTCAGCATCGTCGAGTCCGTCACCTACGGCGCCATCGTGCTCGACTACGTGGCGCTGGCGTTCGTCGTCTGGAACGCAGGCGGCACCAGGTCTCCCCTGCTGTCGTTTTTCCTCCTGCACGCGATCGTGAGCGGGGTCATGCTGGGGCGCCGCCCCGCATTGACACTCCACGCACTGGCGTACGTTCTGCTGGTCGCGATGGTCGCGCTGGAGTGGTCCGGAGCGATCCGCCCGCCGACGCTTCCGACGTCCGTCACGGGAGGCGTCGGCCCGATCGACGGGCGCTACGCGCTCGCTGTCGCCGTGGCGTACGGCGCCGTGTTCGCGATCACGGCGTTCATCCTGACGTCGTTCTCGAGCAGCCTCCGGCGCAGCGATCGCGCCATCCGCGACGCGAACGCCGAGCTGACGCGCCTTGCGGACATGCGCCGCGACTTCCTCGACATCGCCCTCCACAACCTCCAGTCACCGGTCGCCGCGGTGCGCATGCACGTCGGGAACGTGCTCGACGGCCACGGCGGACCGGTCACCGACAAGCAGCGCGAGTGGCTCACGCGCGGCATCGATCGGCTCGAGCGCCTCGGCGAGTTCATGCGGGCCCTGTCGATCCTCTCCACGATCGAGTCCGTGCGGATCGAAGAGCGCGCATCGCCCGTGGACCTGCCCACGCTCCTCGACGAGATCGTCCGCGATCACCAGGACGCCGCACAGCAGAACGGTCTGACTCTCGGGCTCGACGTGCCGGTCCCCCCGGCGCGCGTCCAGGGCATGGAACTGCTGCTTCGCGAGGCGGTGGTGAACTACGTGACGAACGCGATCAAGTACGTCCCCCACGGCGGACACGCGGTCGTTCGTGCGCGGCTCGGTGCCCCTGGCCGTGTGCGGATCGAAGTCGGCGACGACGGTCGCGGCATCGCGCCTGAAGATGTGCAGCAACTCTTCCGCGAGTTCGTCCGCCTCCGCGAGAAGGGGAAGCCGGTCCCGAAGGCGGGCGGAAGCGGCCTCGGACTCACGATCGTCCGCCGCGTGGCGGAGCTGCACGGCGGAAGCGCCGGCGTGACGAGCGAACCGGGCCGCGGGAGCACGTTCTGGATCGACCTGCCGCTGGCGGCCGAACCGCCCGGCGAACCTACGCCGGCTTCTTGATCTTCGCCCGGATCAGCGCGTCGAGGGCCCTCGGATCAACCGGCTTCTGCAGGATCGCAGCCAGTCCGAGCGACTCGGCGTCGGCCGACATGCTGAAGCTGTCGCCGACCGACGTGAGCATCACGATCGGCACCTGGTTCCCCGTGAGCCGAAGTTCCCGCACGACGCGCGTTCCCGCGTCCACCTCTTCCATCATCAGGTCCACCAGCACGAGGTCGGGACTCTCGCGCCCGAACGCGCGCACCCCGTCCTCGCCCGATTGCGCATCGACCATGATGTGGCCCCGCGCCTCGAGTTGGACCCGCATGCCGTCGAGCATGTCGCGATCGTCGTCGATGTAGAGGATGACCGGCTTGCCGTCGCGCATCGATCTCAGACCTCCGACGCGCAGGCGGCGGAGAGCCCGCTGCGCAACGCGTCTTCGAGAAACCGCGTCGCGGCGCCGAGATGTGCCGCCGCCGGCGCCGAGAGCCACTCACCGAACCCGTCGAACTCCTCACCGCGGATCGCGAGGACGAACCCCCGCGGCGTCGCCCCGAGGACGTCCCGCGCGACGCCGAGCACCGCCTCCGGCGCGAGCGAGTGCGTCGTGAACTCGTGGTGCGTCCGCGGTCGCACCTCGCGGAACCCGAACGGCGGCGACTCTGTCCGAGAGGCATCCACGAAGACGACCGCGTCGTGCTCGGCGGCGAGCGCCGCATCCTCGAGTTCAAGCTGGTACGGCGCCTCCGTGCGGACGCCCGGGATCGCAGCCGCCTCGATCGCACGCGCGGCGGCCGGTCCGAGACCGTCGTCGAGACGCCCGGGATTGCCGAAGCCGAGGACGAGTACGCGCAGCGGTCTGCCGCCCGAGGCGAACGGTGTCGCGTTCGGATCGCGCTCCATCGTCAGCTCCCGTCCCTCACCCGTCGGTCCACGAGCCGGCCGTCAGCGTCGAGCAGGTCCACCTCGAGCGGCATCTGCCCCATCGCGTGCGTCGCGCACGACAGGCACGGGTCGTAGGCCCGGATCGCCACCTCGACGTGGTTCAGGAGTCCCTCCGTGATCTCGCGACCCGAGAGGTACTTCCTCGCCACCGACTCCACGGCTCGGTTCATCGGCACGTTGTTGCTGGTCGTCGAGACGATCAGGTTGCACATCGTCACGAGGTCGTCGTCGTCCACGCGGTAGTGGTGGAACAGAGTCCCCCGCGGCGCCTCGACGATCCCGACGCCCTCGCTCCTGCGCTCGCCGCGCACGACGAGATCGCTGCCTTGCAGGTCGGAGTCGTGGAGCAGTTCGCCGATCTTCTCCGCGGCGTGCAGCGTCTCGATCATGCGAGCCCAGTGGTACGCCATCGTCACGTGGCACGGGCGTGGTCCCGTGATCGCGCGGAACTCGCGCCTGGCGGCCTCGGCGAGCGGCGTGTCGATGAACGCGCAGGTGTTCATGCGGGAGAGCGGGCCCACTCGATACCAGCCGTCGTCCGGCCCCAGGTCGCGGATGAACGGGAACTTCATGTAGGACCAGGGCTTCACGTCCTCGGCAAGGACATCGGCGTACCGAGCCGGCGCCACACCGTCGAAGATCGTTCGCCCGTCGGCGTCGATCGCGCGGAGGTTCCCGTCGTAGAGGTCGAGGGCGCCGTCGCTGCGCACGATGCTCAGGTGGCTCGACTCGAAGGAACCGAAGTCGGCGAGCTCGTCGAGGTGCGAGAGCGTGTAGTCCTTGGCAAGACCAACGGCCGCCTGCGCCCACTCGATCATCTGCGGGAGGTCGCGCAGCGCCTCGTCGCGCTCCGCCAGGGAGACGTTCTTGTTCACGCCGCCCGGGATCGCCCCGGTCCCGTGGATGCGCTTCCCCGACGTGACGCGGATGATCTCCTGGCCCCACTTGCGCATGAGGATGCCGCGCTTCGCCAGTTCCGGATGCGCGCGCGCCACCCCGATCACGTTGCGGGCGAGCACGTCCGAGCCGAAGCCGAACAGGAGGTCGGGAGCGGCGAGATAGAAGAAGTGGAGCGCGTGCGACTGGAAGAACTGCCCGTGGTGCATCAGCCGGCGGACCTTGTCGGCGGTCGGCGTCAGGCGGTCTGCGCCGACGATGTGGTCCACCGCCTTCGCGGCGCAAAGATGATGACTCACCGGGCAGATCCCGCAGAGACGCTGCACGGCCACGGGCATCTCCCAGTAGGGCCGCCCCTGGATGAACCGCTCGAATCCGCGGAACTCCACGACGTGAAGCCTCGCCTGCCGGACGCGCCCCTGCTCGTCGAGCAGGATCGTGACCTTGCCGTGGCCCTCGACGCGAGTGACTGGTTCGATCACGATCCGGCGATCGCCGGCTTGTTCGCCCATCTGTCCAACCCTCCCGTCAGTCGTACTTGAGAAGCCCGTGGCCCAGCGTCAGCGGCGCCTTCGTCAGGATCGCGTGGATGGCACGCCAGATGGCCTCCGGCGGCGGCGGGCAACCCGGCAAGTGGTAGTCGATCCGGACGACCTCGTGGGCGGAGTAGACCTTCTCGAGAAGGAGCGGGATCTCGGCGTCGTCGGGGATCCGGCGCAGCGGATTGTGTACCGTCGGACCGTCGATGTAGGCCTCGCGCAGGCACGCGTCCAGCGACACGGTGTTCCTGAGCGCGGGGATGCCCCCCATCGTGGCGCAGTCGCCCAGCGAGACGAGCACGTCACAGTTGCGCCGGAACTCGCGCAGGACGTGGACGTTCTCTTCGTTGCAGCACCCGCCCTCGATCAGTCCGACGTCGCAGCGCTGCGAGATGTGCTTCAGGTCGTCGATCGGCGACCTGTCGAAGTCAACGATCTCGGCGAGTTCGAGAATGCGCTCGTCGAGGTCCAGGATCGACATGTGGCAGCCGAAGCAGCCGGCCAGCGATGTCGTCGCGATGCGGGGCTTCGCCATGGTTCACCTCGACTCTTCGGGCCGGGCCCGCTCGGTGCCCGCGCCGATCGGCGCGACGTCGAACGTTCGAGCGCCGACCGGCACGTCGTACCCGCGCCGCTTCGGGAGGATTGAGCCCACGGGGCAGACCTCCAGTGCCCTGTCGGCCGACGCGACGCTCGTGTCCGCGAGCGACCCGCTCGAGTTCACCACGATGCGCTTGTGCGCTCCGCGTCCCGCGAAGTGGAAGACGTGCTTCCCGTCGAAGTCGCGCGAAGCGCGCACGCAGCGCGAGCAGAGGATGCAACGGTTCCTGTCGATCAGGACGTCCGGATGCGAGGCGTCCACCTCGCGCTTCGGCCAGAGCGCATCGAAGCGCGACGCCGTGATCCCGAGGCGATACGCAAGCGCCTGCAGTTCGCAGCGGCCGCTCTTCTCGCAGAACATGCAGAAGTGGTTGCCCTCGACCAAGAGCATCTCGATGATCGCGCGGCGCGTCTCGAGGACCTGCTCCGTCTCGTTCTCGACGACCATGCCCGGGGCGACCGGCTGCGTGCACGACGCGCACGACCGCCCGTTGGCCACGACGACGCAGACGCGGCAGCCGCCGAACTCCTCAAGTCCGGGGAAGTGACAGAGACGCGGGATCCAGACCCCGGCCGCCTCGGCGGCTTCGAGGATCGTCTGTCCCCGGACCGCGTTGACCTCGCGTCCGTCGATGGTGATGGTGAGCGAACTGGGTCGGTTCGCATGTACGCTCGCGTTCGACATGGGACCTCCCGCGTTCACGACTGCACCCCTTCGCCGCCCGCCGCCGCGGCGTTGCGAAGACCGCGGGCGCAGGCGGTCGCGGCGCTGAGGTCGAACGCCACCCGGTCACCGTGCTCCGGCGTCCGCAGCCGCGACTCCCAGGCGGACCGGAAGTTCTTCAGCGTGCTCGTGACGGGATTGGAAGACGTCTGGCCGAGCCCGCAGCGACTCGCGGACTTCATGGTGCGCGCAATCCGTTCGAACTCGGCGAGGTCGGCCGGCTCACCGCGCCCGGCGATCACGCGGTCCACGCCACGGAGCAGGAGCACGTTCCCGACGCGACAGGGCGTGCAGTACCCGCACGACTCCTCGGCGAAGAAGGCGACGAAGTTGCGCACGACCTCGAGCAGGTCGCGCCGGGGGCCGAAGACCATCACCGACCCGCCCGTGCCGAGGTCGTCGTAGCTGATCGTCCGGTGGAACTCGGCGGGCCCCACCATCTGCCCGCTCGGGCCTCCGACCTGCACCGCCGCCGCGTTCTCTGCTCCCGCGAGATGCAGCACTTCGCTCAGCTTCGTGCCCATCGGCACTTCGTACACCCCGGGCTGGCGGCAGTCGCCGCAGACGGAGAGCAGCTTCGTCCCCGTGCACCCGGGCGATCCGTACGACGCAAACGTCGCGGGGCCCCCCTCCATGATCTTGGTGACGCCGCAGAGTGTCTCGACGTTGTTCACCGACGTCGGGCAACCGAGGTAGCCCTTCTCGGCCGGGAACGGCGGGCGGGTCTTCGGATCGCCACGGAGCCCCTCGCACGAGCTGAGCAGCGCCGTCTCCTCGCCGCAGACGTACGCGCCGGCGCCCATCTGAATGCGGATGTCGAAGTCGAACCCGGCCTTCCCGGCGATCACGCGGCCGAGTAGGTTGTCGGCGCGACGTTGCGCCAGCACGTCTTCGAGGAACCGCCGCAGGTAGGCGTACTCCGCCCGCAGGTAGAGAATGCCCTCGGACGCGCCGATCGCGTAGCCCGCGATCGTCATGCCGGCGAACACACGGTCCGGGATCTCCGTCAGCACCACGCGGTCCTTGAACGTTCCCGGCTCGCCCTCGTCGGCGTTGCAGACGACGAACTTCCGGCTGCCCGACGCCGCGCGCGTGAATTCCCACTTCATGCCGCACGGGAAGCCCGCACCGCCCCGTCCGCGCAAGCGCGCCGTCTTGATCGCGCGAATGACCTCGGCAGGGCTCATCACCAGCGCCTTGCGGATGGCCTCGCCCCGGTGCGTCGGCGAGAAGATGACCGGCCCGGACTTGCGCAGGTTGTTCCGGACCATCGACTGCACGAGGGGGTGGGCGTTGTTGCCGTCGCCGAGTTCGACGACGAGTTGCGACGGATCCTGATGATCTCGCAGTTCGCGAACGATCTCGCGCGCCCGGTCCGTCGTGAGGCG
>JAIOPE010000048.1 GCA_021414065.1 Planctomycetota bacterium | reverse complement strand
TGGCTCGCCGCCTGGGCGGCCTTCCTGATCGCCGTGCAACTGTGCTTCTTCGCCTACGCGGCCTTCCGCGAGTACCGGCACACGGTCGGTGGCGGCGGCAGCGGGGGCGGACGGCGCCGCAGCAGCGACCGCAAGTCCGACGACGCCGCCCTTCCCGAAACTGGAGAGCCTTCGTGACCCGAGTGATCCTCGCCGACCGCCACGCCCGTCCTGCGTGGGCCGGGCACCCGCTCGTCTTCTCCGGCGCGATCGATCGCGTCGAGGACGGCACGCCCGCCACGGGCGACGAAGTGGACGTCACGGATCTGAAGGGCCGGTTCATCGGCCGCGGCGTGTGGCATCAGGACTCCGCCGTGCGCGTTCGCATCTGGCGCTGGACGCCGGGCGCGATCGACGCCGACTTCATCCGCCGCCGCGTCGCCGACGCCGTGGCGCTCCGTCGTGACGTGCTGAAGCTCCCCGCGCGGACGAACGCCTACCGAGTGATCCACGGCGACGGCGACCGCATTCCCGGCGTCGTGTGCGACGTCTACGGCGACTGGATCGTCATGCAGGTGACGAACCGCTCGGCCGCCGACCGCCGTCAGGCAATCGCTGATGCCGTGCTCGGCGCGACCGGCGCGAAGGGCGTGTGGGAGCGCGCGGCGACATCGTACGCGGAGTCCGAGGGCTTCCATCCCGGCGGCGGGCGCCTGGCCGGCGAAGCCGCACCCGAGACCGTGGACGTCACCGACGACGGCGTCGTCTGGCGCGTGGACCTCCGCGGCGGCCCGAAGACCGGCCACTTCATCGACCAGCGCGAGAACCGTGCGGCGTTCGCGCCGCTCTGCGCCGGGCGGTCGATGATCGACGTGTTCGCAGGCACGGGCGGATTCGGCATCGCCGCGGCGAAGCTCGGCGGGGCGGTCGCGGTGTTGGCGATCGATTCGTCGAAGCCGTCGCTCGAACGACTCGGCGAGAACGCCGCCGCGAACGGCGTGTCGGAGATCGTCACGAGCCGCCAGGGCGACGCGTTCGAGGCACTGCGAGCGATGGAGGCCGAGAACATCCGCGTCGGCGCGATCTCCGTCGATCCGCCGCGTTTCGCGTCGAGCCGGAAGGAACTCCCCGGCGCCGTCCGCGGGTACCACGAGCTGAACCTCCGCGCGATGCGACTTCTGGAACCCGGCGGCATCCTCGCCACGTCGTCCTGCACCGGCGTCCTCACCGACGAGGAGTTCGAGACGATCGTCCGCGACGCGGCCGTGGACGCGCGTCGCCGCGTCCAGGTCATCCGCCGCGGCGGCCAGGGCGGCGACCACCCGTGGCTGACCGCCGTCCCGGAGAGCCGGTACCTGAAGCACCTCGTCGCCCGCGTGTTGTAGGCGGGCTGCGCTTGGAACGTTCACCGCGGAGGACCGCCGCGCGACGGACGAAGCATTGAAATTCTAATATGGCGTGTTAGATTTTCAATCCATGGAGCGACCGACCTACTTCGCCAGGCTCGACCGGGAGCTGGCCCGGTTCCCGGCCGTCGTCCTCTACGGAAGCCGTCAGGCTGGGAAGACGACCCTGGCGCGCGAACTGGCGGCGTCGCGCGGCGACGGGGCCATCGTGCTCGACCTCGAGCTTCCGAGCGATGCCGCGAAGCTCGCGGACCCGGAGAGCTTCCTGCGCGCGCACGCGCGGCGGCTGGTTGTCCTGGACGAGGTCCAGCACGCTCCGGGACTGTTCGCCGTCCTGCGGGGGCTCATCGACGCGGACCGCCGTCCGGGCCGGTTCCTGCTTCTCGGTTCTGCCGCGCCTGCATTGCTCGGGCAGGCCGGCGAGTCGCTCGTCGGGCGCGCGACCTACGTGGAGCTGCCGCCGCTCGGCCTGCTCGAGGCGGCGCCCGAAGCCGCGACCGACGTTGACGTGGCGTTGCGCTGGGTCCGCGGCGGGTACCCGCCCGCCCTTCTCGCGGCGACCGATGCGGACTCGTTCGCGTGGCGCGAAGCGTACATCCAGGGGACGATCGACCGCGACCTGCCGCGCCTAGACGTCCGAGTGCCTTCGCCGCACATGCGCCGGTTCTGGCTGATGCTCGCTCACTGCCAGGGCCAGTTGTGGAACGCATCGAAGATCGCGACGAGTCTCGACGTGAGCGGGCCCACCGCGCGGCGGTGGCTCGACGTCCTGTCGGAGGCGTGCCTGGTCCGAATCCTCCGGCCGCGGCACGCGAACCTGAAGAAGCGCCTCGTCAAGGCCCCGAAGGTGTACGTGCGGGACACGGGCCTGCTCCACGCGCTGCTTGGACTCCGGGATCGCGACGCCGTCCTTGGTCACCCCGTCGCCGGCGGGTCGTTCGAGGGGTTCGCTGTCGAGCCGATTCTCTCGCTACTTCCGCCGTCGATCGATGCCGGGTTCTTCGCCACGCACGCCGGGAACGAGGTCGATCTCGTGCTGACGCCGCCCTCGTCCCCGCCGATCGCGGTCGAGGTGAAGCTCTCGTCTGCCCCGAAGTTGCCGCCCGGCCTGCCGGTCGCGATGTCGGACCTCGGCTGCGAGCACGCGTTCGTGGTGACGCCGTCGTCGGACCGGTACCCGCTCCGAGCAAACGTCGAGGCGATCAGTCTCCACACGTTCCTGCGCGACGTGATTCCGCGATTGGGCTGAGAGGGCCAGAGCTCCACGCCAAGTTCCCGCGGCTCTCCAGGGCCGCGCGCCCTGGTCAGCGCGGGCCCGACGGGTCGGCTGCGGCGAGCGCCGGGACGCGCGGCGGTAGCAGCGCGCGCATCCGGTCGGCATCGGCGGGAGCAGAGTCGCGGAGGTTCTGCGTCTCGCCCGGGTCGGCGCGGACGTCGAAGAGTTCCTCGGTGCCGTCGGTGTGGCGCAGGAAGTGGAAGCGACCGTCGTACGCGGACTCAATTCCGCGATCGATCTTCGACGTGTCGGTCGGGCCGCAGATGTTGACGTACCGGATCATCTCCCGCGGCTGCGGCGGCTGCATGGCGCGGGCGATCCGCCCGGCGAGGTCGCGGGTGAGCGGCGCGCCGTCGAGGTCCGGGGGCAGCGGGAGTCCGCACGCCTCGAGCACCGTCGGCGCGATGTCCTCCAGGCGGACGACGTCGTCCACGACGCGCCCGCGGCCGGTGCCGCCCGGGAAGCGCACGACCAGCGGGACGTGGAGGAGCGTGCGGTGCAGGCCGATCGCGTGCTCGAACAGGTGGTGGTCGCCCAGGTTCTCGCCGTGGTCGGACGTCACCACGACGAGCGTGTCGTCGAGCACGTCTGCCGCCGCGAGGCGGTCGAGCAGGTCGCCCACAGCGGCGTCGAGCGTCGCGATCTCTCCGTCGTAGAGGTCCGAGAGCTGCGCCATCTGACGGGGGCTGATGATGTCCACGCCGAGGTCGTAGGTGACGTTGTCCGGAAAGCGGATTCGCTGCAGGATCGCCATCTCGTCGGGCGGGATCGGCTCGCGCAGGAAGCGCGCTGCCACGTCCGCCGGCGGCTCGTACGGCAGGTGCGGCTCCATGTCGTTGATGAACAGGAAGAACGGTTTGTCCGCCGCGGCCTGCGCGAGCGCCCAGTCGCCGGAGGCGGCGTGCGTCGCGGGGGCCCACGGGTAGGAACGATCGGGGCGCTCGTAGGGCCGCGCGATCTTCTCGAACCCCTGTGTCAGGCCGAACTCGGCGGACACGGACGTGTTGTTCGACCAGCAGGCCGTGGCCCAGCCCGCGGCCGCGAGGCGGCTCGCAATCGTCTCCGTCCCGGCCGCGAGATAGCGGCGGTTGCCCTCGTAGAACCCGTGCTGCTCGAGTCGGAGGCCCGTGAAGAGCGACGCGTGCGCCGGGCCGGTCCAGTTCGCCGGACTCCATGCGTCGCGGAAGAGGGTGGCGTCGCGGGCGAAGGCATCGAGGCGGGGAGTCGTCGGCCGCGCGTACCCGTTGATCGAGCAGCGGTCGGCGCGGGTCGTGTCCATCACCAAGACGAGGACGTTCGGCCCGCGCGCGGCGTTCGGGCGGAGCGCGGCCCAGAGCGCCGCAGCGACGATTGCCGCCGCGGCGATCGCAGCGACGACGACGACGACGCGCGCCGTGCCGGCTGACGGACATCGCGCCACCGGGCCGGACGTCACAGGTATCCGAGCGCCTCGAGGGCTTCGACTTGGGCGCGGTGCGCCGCGCGAAGCTGCTCCAGCGACTCGACGCCGCACGCCCGTTCAAGTGCGCGGCGCAGCTCCGCAGCGCGTGCGGACTCGCTCCGGATCAGGTTCCGGAGAAGGCGGGGGTCGTTGCGGATGTCGAACAGCGCCTCGTCACCCGTCACGGGGTGATACGCGTACCGGTAGCCGCCGCGATCGATGTGGACGGCGCCGTCGAACCGGTCGCCGCGGCGGAAATGCGCCGCGAGCGCGAGTCCGGTGGCGATCGCCGCTACGCAGACGAGGGCGACGGCGGTGCGCGCTCCCGGTCGGGACAGCCCGAGGGGAGTGGGACGCTGCGCTCGCAGTGGCGTTCCCGACGAGGTAGGCATGAGTTGCGACCGGTCCATGGCTCTCCGTGCGAACCGGGGGAACGACGGCCCACCGATCGGTCGGCGGGGAAAGTACATGGAAATGGCGACGTGGGTGACACATTTCGACGCTCGCCAAGCGCACTTCGGTGTCGGTGACGGTCCCCACAAACTCACAAACTCCCGGCGTCGGGCTACCGGCGCACGACGCCTGCGGCAACCACCGTCGCCACGTGGTTCACGCCGTGGTGATACGCGACGTGCCGGTGGTTCGGGACGTCGAGGACGATCAGATCGGCGCGGAAGCCCGCCGCGAGGCGACCGCGGTCGGTGCCGAGACCCACGGCGTACGCGGCGTTGCGGGTGAACATCGCCAGCGCCTCGATGGGGCGCAGGTGCAGGCCGATGCAGGCGATCGAGACGACCTGCTGCGGATTCTCGCACATCGACGACCCGGGGTTGCAGTCGGTCGCAAGAGCGACGGCGCAGCCGGCGTCGATCATCGCGCGCGCGGGGGCGAAGCGCTTCATGCCGAGGAAGAAGCTCGTCCCGGGGAGCAGGACGGCGACGGTTTCCGACTTCGCCAGCGCCGCGATCCCCGCGTCGCTCACGGCCATCAAGTGGTCGGCGCTCGTCGCGCCGAGTTCGACGGCGAGCTCGGCACCGCCCGTGCCGGCGAGTTCGTCGGCGTGCAGTTTGACGCCGAGTCCGAGGCGCTTCGCGGCGACGCAGATCTCGCGCGTCTCATCCGGCGTGAATACGTGCGCCTCGCAGAAGACGTCGCAGAAGCGTGCGAGCTTCCGCTCGGCGACGCGCGGGAGCATCTGGTCGATGACGAGTCGCACGTACCCTCGGCGGTCGGCGCGCCACTCGTCGGGAATCTCGTGCGCGCCGAGGAAGGTGCGAACCACGTCGCCCGCGACGTCGAGTTCGCCGGCGACCTCGAGCGCGAGCAGCTCCGCGTCGGTCGCGAGGCCGTAGCCCGACTTCACTTCGACGGTCGTCGTGCCGTGCCGCAGCGCTGAAGCTCGCGTGGCTTTCGCCTGGGCGACGATCGCCTCCCGCGGCAGTGATCGAAACCGCCGTGCCGACGCTCGGATGCCGCCGCCGGCCGCCGCGATCTCCTCGTAGGTCCTCCCGAGGCAGCGCATCTCGAACTCGTCCTCGCGGGTGCGGCCGAAGACGAGGTGGGTGTGCGGATCGACGAAGCCGGGCATGACGACGCGGCCCGATGCGTCGATGTCGTTCGATGCATCGAACCGGGCGCGCAGGTCGGCCGTCGTGCCGACCGCGACGATCCGGTCGCCGCGGATCGCGACCGCGCCGTCGGCGATTGCGCCCGGGTCGCGGAGTGCGTCGCCGCGCAGGGGCCCGTCCGGCCCGGCGGCCATCGTGAGGAGTTCGGCGGCGGAGTGGACGAGAAGGTCGCAGCGTTCGCGCATCACAGGTTCTCCACCCACGCGGGATTCTCGCGGACGACGGGCCTCAGATCGACTGCGTCGAGCGCCGTCGCCGCGGCTGCGACGAGGAGAAGCGGGCGGATCGATCTGCGCATTGCGCGATGGTAGCCGAGGGCCGACGGCGGGCGGTGTACCCGGCCGCGGTGACGCCGGGCGTCACTTGCCGTCGAGGCGGGGACTGGGGACGGTCCCCAAAAACTCAAAAACTCCCGTGTACGCAGCCTGATGGAGTCCGTGGAACACGGTCGAGGTAGGGGGCGCCGGGGACGGTCCTGAGCGAAACGCCGGGGACGGTCCGCAAAACTCAAACTCCTGCGCACGCGCGCAGGGGGAGGCGGTGCTCCATCGACGGAGTTTGAGCTTTGAGGACCGTCCCCTACAGAGGACCGTCGCCCACGCCGAAGGCCCGTCGCCTACGCCGAAGGCCCGTCGCCTACGCCGAGCCGCCGAGCATCGGCACGCGGACGCCCTTCTCTCGGGCGCACGCGATCGCCTCCTCGTACCCGGCGTCGGCGTGGCGGATGACGCCCATGCCGGGGTCGCAGGTCAGGACGCGCTCGATCCGCTCGTCCATCTCGGCAGTGCCGTCGCAGCAGATGACGACGCCCGCGTGGAGCGAGTAGCCCATCCCGACGCCGCCACCGTGGTGGAAACTGACCCACGTCGCGCCTGCGGCGGTGTTGAGGAGAGCGTTCAAGATCGGCCAGTCGGCGACGGCGTCGGAGCCGTCCTTCATCGCCTCGGTCTCGCGGTTCGGCGACGCGACGGAGCCCGAGTCGAGGTGGTCGCGGCCGATCACGATGGGGGCCTTGACGATCCCCTCGCGGACCATCCGGTTGAACTCGAGGCCCGCCTTCGCGCGGTCGCCGTAGCCGAGCCAGCAGATGCGCGACGGCAGCCCCTGGAAACGGATGCGCTCCTTCGCCATGCGCAGCCAGCGTTGCAGGCCGTCGTCTTCGGGGAAAAGGCGCGCGACGGCCTCGTCGGTCCGGTAGATGTCCTCCGGGTCGCCCGAGAGCGCGACCCACCGGAACGGTCCCTTGCCGCGGCAGAACATCGGCCGGATGTAGGCCGGGACGAACCCGGGGAAACTGAACGCCTCGGCGTAGCCATTCGCGAGGGCCTGGCCGCGCAGGTTGTTGCCGTAGTCGAACGTGACGGCGCCGAGTCGCTGCAGATCCACCATCAGCTTGCAGTGGTCCACCATCGTCCGCCGCGACTCGTGAACGTAACGCGCCGGGTCGGCCACTCGCAGCGCGAGCGCTGCGTCGAAGGTCATGCCGTCGGGCACGTAGCCGATGAGCTCGTCGTGCGCGCTCGTCTGGTCGGTGAGAAGGTCGGGCACGACGCCGCGGCGCACCAGCGCGCGCAGGAGATCCGTCTGCGCCGCGACCACGCCCACCGACCGCGCCTGCTTCGTGTCACGGAGTTCGACGGCGCGCGTGATCGCCGTGTCGATGTCGAACGTGAACTCGTCGAGGTACTCGGTGCGAACACGCTTGTCGAGTCGCGACGGGTCCACGTCGGCCGCGAGGAACGTCGCCCCGGCCATCACCGCGGCGAGCGGTTGTGCGCCGCCCATCCCGCCGAGTCCGCCCGACACGACGAGCCGCCCCGCGAGGTCGCCGCCGAAGTGCTTGCGGCCGGCCTCTGCGAACGTCTCGTAGGTGCCCTGGACGATGCCCTGCGAGCCGATGTAGATCCACGACCCGGCCGTCATCTGGCCGTACATCATCAGGCCCTTCGCGTCGAGCTCGCGGAAGTGCTCCCACGTGGCCCAGCGGGGGACGAGGTTGGAGTTGGCGATGAGCACGCGCGGCGCGCCGCGGTGCGTCCGGAAGACGCCCACCGGCTTGCCGCTCTGCACGAGCAGCGTCTCGTCCTCGCCGAGACGTCGGAGCTCCGCGAGGATCGCGTCGAAGCACGGCCAGTTGCGCGCGGCCTTGCCGAGTCCGCCGTAGACGATCAGTTCGTCCGGCCGTTCCGCGACGCCGGGGTCGAGGTTGTGCTGGATCATCCGGTAGACGGACTCGATCTGCCAGTTGCGGCAGGAGAGCTCGGGACCGATGGGGGGATGAACAACGCGCGGACCGGCGGGCATGGAGGAACCTCCGGACCCGAATCTAGGCGGACGGCGGCATCCGGCCGACATTCGCGTCGCGGGATGCGGTACCGTTCGCGACTCGTGCCTACCTCGTCGATGGCGTCGCCACGAGGGCCAAGTCGCGTCCTCGTCGGTCCGGCCCGGCCGCTCTGCTCATCGGATGCGCGTCGTTAACCCGGATCATTCAGTGCGCCACGAGGGTGTCCACATCCAGCAGGTGAGAGTCCTGTCCGAGGAATTGACGGTTCGACTCGGTAGCTACCAGGCGGCTCGTGCCGGAGACGGTGCGGGTCGAAGCCCTGGGACAGAGGG
>JAIOPE010000047.1 GCA_021414065.1 Planctomycetota bacterium | reverse complement strand
GCCCCCGCCGCGGCCACGGCTACAACCGCGAGCCGACCGAGGAGTTGGCCGACGAGGATCTCGAGTCGTTCGAACTCCCGGACGAGGCCGAAGAGACTGCCGGAACCGTCATGAACGCTGAGGTCTTCCACGTGCCGACGTCCGCGACGCTCGAGGAGATCGCACGGAAGATGACCACGCACAAGATCCACCGCGTGCTCGTCACCGACCCCGAGAAGGGCCACGTCGTCGGCATCATCTCGACGATGGGCATCCTGGCCGCGATCAGCGCATAGCGCGTCTCGCGCCTGTACGGTTCGCGACTCGTGCCTACCTCGTCGGATGCACCACCACGAGCGAGGGGCCATCGACTCCTCGGTCCGGGCCGGTTCCGTTGCGGAGTCGGACGCGCGCTTGGACCTCACGCCCGACAGGTCAAGACTCCTGTACCGTTCGCGACTCGTGCCTACCTCGTCGGGGACGTCGCCACGAGCGCCGGGTCACCAGCTCCTCGATCCGGCCCGGCCGCGATGGGCGCTGATGCTCGACGCGGAGGGCGAACGTGTGTCGAGCCTCTCCTGTACCGTCGGAACTCGTCCCTACCTCGTCGGGTGCACCACCACGAGCGAGGGGTCATCGACTCCTCGGTCCGGGCCGGTTCCGTTGCGGAGTCGGACGCGCGCTTGGACCTCACGCCCGACAGGTCAAGCCTCCCCCCACGCAGTCCCGAGTCGGTCGTCGCCGCGCGTGCCTTGGCTCGGTTAGCTTCAACGGGCCGACGGTCGCCTGGGTGTTCCTGGGTGCCGCCGTCCGCCGCACGATGGCGTGCGGCTGTTCTAGCTGACCCTGTCCCCGGCTGGGTGATCCGCGATGGGAGCCTCGACGACACGCGAGCCGTCACCGCGCGGCGCACCGCTCGTCGTGAGCGCCGCCGGGCCGCTCGCCCCGTGGATCGTCGGCGCCGCCGTCGCGCTCGTCTTCCTCGTCATCTTCCGCGCCCCCGCGTTCGGGGGTTCGCTCCCGCGCGACGTCGTGGACACCGACGACGTGGCGTTCGTCGGGACAGTCTTCGAGCAGGCCGCGGCAAAGGTGCGCAGCGGGCACTTCCCCCTCTGGTTCCACGAGTTCGACGGCGGGTCGCCGCTCGCGGCGTCGTGGATGTACGGCCTGCTCTCGCCGGGGCTCGCGCTGTTTCTCGTGCTGCCGTTCGGCGCAGCTTGGGCGTGGACCGCAGCGGTTCACGCCGGACTCGGCGCCGCGGGGATGGCCTCGTTTCTCGGGCGGCGGAACTGCTCGTTGCAGGCGGCGGTGACGGGCGCGGTGCTGTTCGCGGTCTCCGAGTGGTTCGTCGGCCGGACTGCGTGCGGCCACCTCAATCTGGTGCTGCCGGTCGCGTGGATGCCGTGGGTGCTGCGCTGGATCGACGCCTGCGTGAAGGGCGAACGGCGCGCCGTGCCGGCCCTCGCGATCTGCGCCGCGGCGGGACTGCTCGCCGGCCACGTGCAGGTCTGGTTCTACCTCGGACCGCTCGCCGCCGCGTTCGCGCTCGTCGAATCGATGGGCGCCCGCGACCGCGGCGCCGCGTTCCGCCGCATCGCCGGCGGGGCTGCGCTCGCGGTCGCCATCGCGGCGGCGCAGATCGCCCTCACCGCCGAGTTCCTCTCGCAGGCCCTTCCGGCGGTCGAGACCCCCCAGGTGGTGCTCGGCGTCTCGGTGCCGCCCGGAACGCTCGCGCTGAAGGCGATCGCCGCGTTCCCCGGGCCGGCGCCGGCGGCGGCCGACCTGGACTTCCGACACGAGTTCCGCGGGATCGCCGGCGTCTGGGCGTTCGCGCTGGCAGCGTTCGGGTTCGTGCGCGGCGCGCCGCGGCGCTGGCTCTGGGGCGGGGCGGCCGTCGCGGGGCTCGTGGCTTCGATGGGCACGCGCACGCCTTTCACTGCGTGGATCCAGGACGTCCCTCCGTTCTCTTCCGCCCGGTCGCCGGGGCGGTTCCTCCTCCTGCCGCTGACCGCCGTCCCCGTGCTCGCCGCCCACGGCGTGGATGCGGTGGGCGCGCGGTTCGCCGCGACGCACTGGCTGTGCCGCGCGGTGCGGTTCCTCGTCGTTCCCGCGGCGATCGCGTTCGGCGTGCCGGGCGTGGCGTCCGTGCCGGACTCGCTCTTTCGTCAGGACGTCGCCGCGCTGCTGCCGCCCGCCGCTCGTGGTCACCGCGTCCACGCCCGAGCGCTCTACCAGATGACGAACCTCGAACGCGCGGTGCCCGGCGGCGATCCGCAGTGGACGCTGCGGATGCCGTGCTTCGTCCGAACGAAGGGATGGGGCCCGCTCGTCGACGCGCCGTCGCCCGCCGTGGCCTGGTGGGTGGATCTCGCGTGCGAGGTCGAGCCGGGCGGCGGCCCCGACGCATTCACGCTCACGTCACTTCTCGCGAAGCCCTACCCAACGATGGGCCCCGCCGGTTTCTTCGGCGCCGCCGTGACCGGCGTGACGGACGACGCCGCTCTGCGTCGTCTCCAGGCGGGGGAGCGCACGCTCTTCCTCGACGGCCCCGCGGTTCCGGCCGACGCCGGCGCACGCGGGACCGCGAGGCTCGTCGCCGCGCCGCCGGGACGCCTTGAGTTCGACGTGGAGTCGTCGGGCCCGGGGTGGCTCGTCGTCTCGACGCGGCTGTACCCCGGTTGGACGTACTCCGTGGACGGCGAACCCGCCGAGACGCGCCGCGGCAACCTCGCGTTCCCGGTGGTCCGCGTGGCGACGGCGGGAAGACACCGCGTGACCGCCGAGTACGCCCCGGCGTCGTGGCGCATCGGCGCGAGCGTCTCGCTGCTGGCGCTCGGCCTGACCCTGTTCCTGCTCGTGCGGGCGGGCCGTGTAGGCTCCGCCGGATGAGCACCCTCGACTTCGGAAGCCTGCGCGTGGACGTGATCCCCTGCGGTGAGTTCCGCCTCGACGGCGGTGCGATGTTCGGCCAAGTGCCGCGCCCCCGCTGGGAGACGTTCGCCCGCCCCGACGACCGCCACCGCATCGTGATGGGAACGAACGCCCTCCTGGTCCGCGGCGCACAGTTCGTGCTGCTGATCGAGTCCGGTTGCGGCGCCCGCTGGACGGCCGACGAACGCGCCTTCTTCGGCATCCAGGACCCGGACGCACTCGTTCGCGGACTCGCCGCCTGCGGCGTGCGGCCGGAAGACGTCACCCACGTCACCGCGTCGCACCTTCACTTCGATCACAGCGGCGGGCTCTTCACGGGCGAAGCGCCGGATGCGCCGACTGCGGAGAGCGACGTGCGATTTGCGAACGCCGTCCACCTGCTCCAGGGGATCGAGTGGCGCGCGGCGATGCGGCCGCCGGAACTGCAGAAGGCGAGCTACCGCGGGCCATTCGAACGCATCGCCGCGCGCGGGCGGCTCCGCGAGGTCCGGGGCGACGAAGCGGTCCTCCCCGGTGTGAAGCTCCGATTCACGGGCGGCCACACCGACGGCCACCAGGTGATCGAACTCGACGGCGGGACCGACCGCGGCGTCTTCTTCGGCGACCTGCTGCCGACGGCCTGGCACCTGCCTCCGGCCTACACGATGGCGTACGATCTGCACCCGCAGCAGGTCATCACGAAGAAGCGCGAGATGTTGGAGGAGTGCGCCGCCCGCGCAGCCGCGTGCTTCTTCTACCACGACCCCGACCCGCGTCCGGCCCGCGTGCGGCGCGACGGCAAACGGTACGTCGCGGAGCGTTTCGGCGGCGACGCTGCGGATGCGTTCGGCGGCTGACGCCCGCCTCCGCGTTACGATCCTGCTCGTGTCCCGGACCTCCCTCCGTCGGCTCGTCTGTGCCGCCGCGCTCGCGGCGGGCGTGTTCGTCGGGTCGTCGGGCGACGCTCCCCTGGTCGCGCAGCCCGCGTGGCGCACGCAGGCCGACCGCGTCCCCGCCCGCTACACGATCGACGCCACCCTGCGCTCGATCGACGGCGAGGACTCGCCGCGCCAGATCCAGGGGCGCGAGACGATCGTCTTCACGAACTACGGTCACGAGCCCGTCGAGTCCCTGTGGTTCCACCTCTACGCCAATGCCTGGCGCGACGAGGAGTCGGCGTTCGTCCGGGAGATGAAGCGCGAGGGGCGCCCCGTGCCCGACCCGATGACGTGGGGCGGCACCGACATCCAGCAACTCACGGTCGTGAACTCGACGAACGGCCGCCAGCCGGTGATGGAGTTCGTGCCGTGCGAAGGCGCGCCGGGCGACCGCACCGTGATGCGCGCGAAGCTCCCGCAGCCCGTCGAGAAGGGCGCGAGCGTCGTCCTGCGGGTGGACTTCACGACCAAGCTGCCGCGGCCGATCGCCCGGATGGGGGCCACGAGAGACTTCGTGATGGCGGCGCAGTGGTACCCGAAGCTCGGGCAGCGCATCGACGCCGGCACCGGCACGGGCGTGGAACTGCCGTGGGCGAGGAACGTCCACGACGGCTGGTACTGCCACCACTACCACGCGGGTCCGGAGTTCGCGGCCGACTTCGCCGACTACGACGTCACGCTGCACACGCCCGACACCTGGACCGTGGGAGCGACGGGCATTCCGATCCCGCCGTCGAAGGACGCGCCCCGCGACGAGATCCCCGGGACGAGGACCGTCACCTGGCAGGCGAAGAGCGTCGTGGACTTCGCGTGGACCGCGGGCCTGCGCTACGTCGAGCGCGTGCGGACGATCCGCCCGGACGACCTCTCGGCCGGCGACGCCGTGGCGAACCAGGTGAGCGGCGACCGCTCGCTGCTCGGTGCGGGCGACGAAGACACCGCGCTGCCGCCGGTCGAAGTCCACCTGCTGCTCCAGCCGGAGCACCTGGACCAGGAAGAGCGCCACTTCGAGGCCGCCCGCGTGGCGCTCTCGCTGTTCGGCACGTGGCTCGGGCCGTACCCCTACGCGCGGCTCACGATCGTGGACCCGGCCCACGACGCGCCGGTCGGCGGGATGGAGTACCCGATGCTCGTCACGGCGGGCACGTCCGCGGGCACGCCGCTCGACGCGCGGCGCCCGGAGCACGTGGTCGTGCACGAGATCGGCCACCAGTGGTTCATGAACCTGCTCGCGAGCAACGAGGCCGAGGAGGCGTGGCTCGACGAGGGGCTCAACTCGTGGTTCACCGCGCGAGCCATGCATCGCGCCTGGGGACCGAACACGCAGTTGACGACGATCCTCGGGAACCACTTCTCCACGGAACCACCGATCTCGTTCCCCGGGCTCACAGCCGGGTGGCCGGACGCTCTCGACCTGCCCGGGTGGGTGCGGCCGCCGGACCTTGAGATCTTCCGCCTCTGGCGCGACGCGCCGCTCCTGCTCTCGACGACTGCGTGGCGCTACCGCCCCGACCAGGACCCGACGCTCCCCGCGCGGCGCAGCTATCTGCGATCCGCAGGCACCGACGAACTCGTGAAGACCGGCTGGGAGTACATGACGTCCGACAGCTACCGCGGCAATGCGTACCCGCGCGGCATCCTGCTGATGGAGACCATCGCCCGCCACGTGCGCGACCGTTTCGACCGGCCCGACGACCGCGACGGCGAGCGCCGCGTGCTGCGCGCGTTCCGCGAGTACGCCCGCCAGTTCCGGTTCGGCCACCCGACGACCGCCGACCTGCTCCGCGTGCTGCGTCGCGAGACCGATCTCGTCGAGTTGCCGCAGCTCTTCGAGGCACTCGCGAAGACGACCGGTCTGCTCGACTTCTCGGTCGAGCCGGTCCGGGTGGTCGAGGAGCACGCCACCGCCGACGCGCCCGCTCGCACGTGGAGCGAGATCCTCGTCCGCCGACGCGGCGAAGTGGTCGTGCCCGTCACGATCCGCTGCGGCGTACACGGCGCGAAGGAGCCGGTCCTCCTCCGATGGGATGCCGCAGAACGCTGGAAGCGGTTCGCCGTCGAGGGCCGCGTCACGACGGTGATGGTGGACCCGCAGCAGTTCTTCCCGCAGGACGCCCGCCTCTCCGACAACGTCTGGACCGACCGCCGGAGCGCGCGTCCCGGCGTGAAGTGGGGCACGCACGCGCTGGTGTGGCTCGAGCACGCCCTCGCCTCGTGGGGACGGTTCTTCTGATGCTGCTCGCCGACGCCTGCCGCGCCGGATTCGGGGCCGTGAGGCGCTCGAAGCGCCTGCTCGCGTGCTGCGCGCTGAGCACGGGGCTCGCCAGTCTGCCCCTTGCCGTCTACGTCGCGCGCCAAGTGGACGCCCAGGGCGCGCGACGTCCGGACGCCACCGAGGTCGCCCGGTACCTCGACCCCGACTTCTTCGCCGACGTGCGATCGACCACCCCGTCGTTCGACGCCGACGCGATCGCGCTCGTGGTCGTGTCGCTGGTCCTCGCGTTCGCGCTGCGTCCGCTCCTCTGGGGCGGCTACGCCGGGATCTCCGCGACGAAGAAGCGCCTCACGTTCGCGAAGTTCGTGCGCGAGGGCGGCAACACGTACTGGAAGTTCCTCCGGATCTCCGCCGTGTGCGCCTTGCTCGTCGGCGCGGTCTCCGTCGGCCTGAAACCCCTCCTCGACACCGTGGAGCGGTTCGCCCAGACCGAACCCACCGAGGTCTCGGCGACCAACGCTCGCACCGTGGCGCAGGTCATCGTATTCCTCGCGATGTGCCTGCCCGCGATGATCGCCGACTACGCGCGCGTCGGTGTGCGGATGCGGCGCCGCCCGGGCGTGCTCGCCGAGTTCGGGCGGTCGGCGATGTTCGTCTTCCAGCATCCGTTCCGCACGTCCGGCTTCTACCTGATCGGCCTCGCGCTCGAGGTGGGAGTCGTGGCGGTGTTCGTCGTGCTCATCCGGATGGCCGACGGTGCGTACGTTGCGACCTCGCTCGTTGTCCTCGTCCTGGGACAGTTGCTCGTCGCTCTCCGCGAGGCCACCCGACTCTTCCATCTGGCGGGCGCATGGACCATCCGCGAGGCTGAGGAGCGCCCGGCACCCGTGCGGCCGGTCCATCCCGAGAGCGACGGCGACGACCTGCTCGACAAGCCGCTGCCTTGGCACGTCGGATGAAGTACGGAGCCCGGAGAACCGAATGAACGCCCCCCGTGTCCCCAGGCTCGTCCGCGCCGCCGTGCTCGCAGTTGCGCTCGGCGCGATGGCGTCGGCGGGCGCCGTCGTGGGCAACCCTGCCCCCGTCTTCGCAGCCGACGCCGCCGCGCTCAAGGAGCGCCGCGACCGCGCCATGGAGGCCGTGCAGGTGGACGGCGATGCGCTCGTACGCGCGAAGGCCGTGGCCGACCTTGGTGCCCTGGACGACGCCGATGCGGGCAAGGCGCTCGCCGAGGTGATCACCGCGCTCGGCTTCCGATGGACGCAGATCGAGACCACGCACCGCCAGACACTGCTCGCCTACGAGCCCTTCCGCGGCTTCACCATGAAGGAGCAGAAGGACTGGGCGATGAAGAAGAAGCTGGGCGATCAGATCGAGCAGGAAGAGGAGCGCCTGGAGGGCCTCTCGGTCGTTGCCCAGGCGTCGGTCACCGCGATCGCCCGCATGAAGAGCCCCGACGCCGTCGCCGCTGTGGATCGCGCGGCCGCGGGCGAAGCCGACGGGCGCGCGCGGTCGGTGTTCCTCGGCGGCCTGGTCGCCAACCCGGCGTCGAAGCCTGCCGATCTCGTGAAGCGCCTCCAGAAGGAAGACTCGCCGGCGATCAAGATCATGGCCCTCGAGGCGATGGCCGCACGCAAGGACCCTGCGTTCGCCGAGTACGCCACGAAGGCGCTCACCGACACCGGTTGGCCCGTGCGGCGGGCGGCGATCGCGGTCCTCCAGGCGCTCGGCGACGTCAAGGCCGTGCCCGCGCTGGTCGCCGCGATGCAGACCGAGGAGGGCGTGCTCCTCGAGGCGTTCGGAAAGGCGCTCACCGCGCTCACTGGTCAGACGCTCGGCCACTTCGCCGACGTCTGGCGCCGGTGGTACGAGGAGCACAAGGACGAACTCTCGGGCCAGGGCGCGAAGCCCCAGGTCGTGAAGCCCGGCGCGAAGGCCCCGGCGCCGGTGAACTACTACGGCGTCGAGACGGTCTCCCGTCGCGTCCTGTTCGTCATCGACATCTCGGGCTCGATGAAGGACCCGATCGGCAACGACCCCGTCGAGACGACCGGCGTGAGCAAGAAGGACCAGCCGTACACCGGCCCGAAGATCGAGGTCGCGAAGCGCATCCTCGGCGAGGCGATCGCGAAGCTCGAGGCGAAGACCACGTTCAACATCGTGTTCTTCAACCACCAGGTCACGACGTTCCAGGACAAGCTCGTCCCCGCGACCGCCGAGATCAAGGCCAAGGCCGACGCAGCCATCTTCGACCTCCAGGCCGCCGGATCGACGTACGCGCTCGGCGCGCTCCGCCAGGCATTCGAGTTCGCGGGCGTCAACGGCACGCCTGTCACCGGCAAGTTCGACCCGCTCGTGGACACCATCTTCTTCCTCTCCGACGGCGCCCCGACCGACGACTCCCTCGACGCGGCGAAGCCCATGCCCCCCGAGGAGATCCTGAAGGCCGTCCGCGAGTGGAACCGCCTCGCCCACCTGACCATCCACACCATCGCCATCGACCCGAGCGTCGGCAAGGGCGCATTCGTCCGCTTCATGAAGGTCCTCGCCGCCGAGAACCACGGCACCTACACGGCGATCGGCTCGACGAAGTAGTGACGCGTTCCGGCGGCGCAGCCGATCAGCGTTCGCCGAGCGCCTGACGCACGAGCGCGCCGACCTGCTTCGCGACGAACTCCCGCCCGGCGAACCGGAGGTGCTCGTCGGGCCAGTCAGCGGGGTGGTCGAAGTCGGCGAGCGAAAGCGTCTGGGAGAGGTCCGCCGCGAAGACACCGGGCTGCGTGATCTCGCCGCCAAGTGCCGCGAGGTTCTGTCGGACCCGTTCCACGTCGGCGGGCGCACAGTGCGAGGCGATGAACTCCATGTCGAGCGGAGTCACGAACGCGACGCACGGGATGTCGGCCGCTCGCAGCGTTGCGAACAGCTCGCGCAGCATGGACAGGCGCGTGCTGCGATCGAGGTCGAATGCGTACGCGAGGCGGCACCGGTCGCCGACGATGCCTGAATCCAGCGGACCCGCTCGGCCGATGCCCGCGCCCTTGTGTTCGAGGTCGCCGACGGTTCCGACCGGCGTGCCTGCGACGAAGACCGGTTTGGCGCGATACTCGCGCGGCGTGATGCGTCCGAACTCGTACTTGAACACCCCGGCGGCGCGGAGCGGAAGGAACGACCCGGTCAGGAGCATGCGCTCGAGCGAGGGATCTTCCAGATTGGGGTTCCCCTCCCACAGCGGCGAGAACTGGCGCAGGCTGACCTCGACAACGACGGCGCGGGGCCGGACGCCGAGTCGGACGAGTGCGGCGATCTGCGCCCGGGCCATCTCCGTGCCGCGACCGGCGCGCGTGGCGTTCTCGATCGCGACCGCGAACTCGTCTCCCAGTCGCGCGACGAGCGACCGCCGGTTCGACTCGCCCTCGGGGGCGTAGAGCATCACGGAATCCCCCAGTACGAGGACACGGTCCTCGGCGTCGAGCAGACGCAAGTACTCCGGCGCCGGGATCTTCGGCACGATTCGGATGCCACGGATCGCGAGTCGGGTCAGCGCCGCGTCCGCGACGAACGTGGCCACGCCCAAGACGAGGACGAAGGTTGCGACCCGGATCGCGAACTGACGGGGAGTTGCAGGCATCGTTGCGCGCACCTCAGAACTGGAAGTAGATGAACGGCACCTGCTCGACGCGCCCGAACGTCATGATCGCGAACGCCGTGGTGAAGTAGATGCACCACCGCGCCGCGCGTGGCATCCGTTCCATCACCAGCCCGTGCGGACGGTTGCGCTGGACCCACTCGATCGCCATCAGAACGGCGACGAGTGCGAAGATCGAGACGACCGGCTCGGGGTAGCGCAGAAGCGCCGTCGTGAACTGCGCCCACGAGGCGTCGCCGATGGACCCGCCGATCCTCCCGAGCACTTCGACGGCGACCGTCGCGGTGGGGGACCGGAAGAAGACCCACGCGGCGCACACGAGATGGAAGGTCAGTGCCACTTGCAGCAGGTCCTTCGCCTTCGGCACGAGGCCGCGACCGCAGGGTGCGTCGATCTTCGTGCCGGCCGGCCACCACTGCAGCGCAACGCACGCGCCGTGGATCACTCCCCAGAAGAGAAAGCCGAACCCCGCACCGTGCCAGATCCCGGAGAGCACGAACGTGACGAACACGTTCCATCTCCTGCGGACGGGCGACACGCGACCGCCGCCGAGTGGGATGTACACGTAGTCGCGGAACCAGGTGGAGAGCGAGATGTGCCAACGGTGCCAGAACTCAGCCGGACTCCGGGAAAGGTACGGGTATGCGAAGTTGCGCATCAGGTCGAACCCGAACAGCCGTGCGCAGCCGATGGCGATGTGCGAGTAGCCGGCGAAGTCGCCGTAGATCTGGAAGGCGAACAGGTACGCGGCGAAGAGCAGCGTCCAGCCCGAAACGTGCTCGAACTGCGACATGTCGAACGCCCGCTCCACGACACGAGCGCAGTTGTCGCCCACGACGGTCTTCAGGAACAGACCGTAGAGCATCTGCCGGCAGCCGTCCGCCGCGAGCGCCGAGTCGAACGTCCGCTTCCGTTGGAACTGTCCGAGCAGGTTCGCGGCGCGTTCGATCGGCCCGGCGACGAGCTGCGGGAAGAACGTGACGAACGCGCTGAACTCCACGAGGTCGTGCGTGGCGCGGAGCTGCCGCCGGTAGACGTCGATCGTGTAGGAGAGCGTCTGGAACGTGTAGAAGCTGATCCCGACCGGAAGGATGAGGCCGAGCGTGGCCAGGTTCGGGCGGAACCCGAGCGACTCCAAGAGCGACTGCATCGACGTGATGCCGAAGTCGAGGTACTTGAAGACGAAGAGCATGCCGAGCTGCGTCACCAACGAGACGGCCAGCCAGGCCTTGCGCTTCCGCTCGGAGGTGGAGCGCTCGATCCCGAGTCCGGCGGCGTAGTCGATGACCGTCGAGAACCAGAGCAGCGGGAGGAAGTGCCAGTCCCACCACCCGTAGAAGACGAAGCTTGAGATCGTGACGAGGAGGTTCTGACCCCGGCGCGGCAGGAGCCAATACAGCGGGAAGACGATCGCGAGGAAGATGAAGAACGGGTAGGCGTTGAAGGTCACTGGACGAGTCCTTGCGCGTTTCCGCCGCCCTGTGCCGCGGGGATCCGGTCGCGGCGGGAGGTGGACGAGGATGTACCAGCTTGCGAGCGGGACGAAGTCCCAATGAACGGCACCGTGCCTGCGGCGTTCTGACTGCGGTGCCCGGTGGCGGGCGCGCCGAGCCGGGATCGACATCCGCGATCGACGGACTTCCGAGCGTCGCGGAATCGTGCTGAAACCGAATCTGCGGAGCGGCCCCTCGCGCAAGGAAACGCCGGGCGCCGGCGGCTGACTGCCGTCCTAAGTCACGCGGATACCGCCCTCCCGCGGCGTCCGTCTGCGTTTCTCTGGCCTGCGGCGGCGGGGCGATCCTAACCTCGCCTCTTTCCGGCGTGCCCTGCGCCGGAAAGTCCTCCGGAGACCCTCCCGATGGCCGAACTCCCGAGCTTCGACAACCTGCGGTTCGAGCTCCGCGAGGGCATCGCCGTCGTCACGGTCTGCCGCCCGAAGGCGCTGAACGCGCTCAACACGAAAACCCACGAGGAAGTCGAGCGCGCGTTCACCGAGGTGCGGACGAACCCCGAGATCCGCGGCGCGGTCCTCACGGGGGACGGCGAGAAGGCGTTCGTCGCGGGCGCGGACATCGCGGAACTCGCGAACATGGGCCCGGCTGAGGCCGAGGCGCACTCGGCGTTCGGGCAGCGCGTTTTCGGCTCCATCGAGACGTGCGGGAAGCCGGTCGCTGCTGCGATCAACGGGTTCTCGCTCGGCGGCGGGCTCGAGATCGCACTCGCCTGCCATGTGCGGTTCGCGTGCCCCGAGGCGAAGCTCGGGCTGCCCGAAGTGACGCTGGCGCTCATCCCCGGCTACGGCGGCACGCAGCGGCTCGCGCGGCTCATCGGCGCAGGGCGCGCGTTCGAGATGATGCTCACGGGCGACATGATCGACGCCGCGACAGCCGAGCGGTTCGGCATCGTCAACCGCATCGTGCCGCGCGACCAACTCGTCGCCGAAGCGATCGCATGGGTGCGTAAGGTGGCGTCGCGCGGCCCGGTGGCCGTGCGCAACGCGATCGACTGCGTGCTGACCGGGACCGACCGCTCGGTGGAGCAGGGCTACCTCCGCGAGCAGGCTCTCTTCGGCGCGTGCTTCGGGACGGACGACATGCGCGAGGGAACCGCGGCGTTCCTCGCGAAGCGGAAGGCGCAGTTCACGGGGCGCTGATCGCGGCGGCACGGATCTACGGCGACGAACAGCGATCGACGAACGACGGCCAAGGAACTTGGACATGACGAAGGGACTGGTGATCCTCGGAGGCGCACGGACCGCGATGGCGGAGTACGTCGGCACGCCCGGCTTCGGCAAGTTCAAGGACGTCTCTGCGATGGAGCTTGGGGCCCGTGCCATCGAGGGCGCGATCCTGAAGAGCGGCATCGCGAAGGAAGAGATCGACCACGTCGTGATGGGCAACGCCTCGCAGTCGAGCCGGTACTCGATCTACGGCGCGCGGCACTCGTCGCTCTACGCGGGCCTCTCGCACACCGTCCCGGCGCTCACCGTCAACCGAATCTGCGGCTCGGGCCTCCAGAGCATCATCACGGCCGGGCAGATGCTGCTCCTCGACGAGGCCACGTGCGTCGCGGCCGGTGGGTTCGAGTCGATGTCGCAGTCGCCGCACGTTCTCCGCGGCGCGCGTGAGGGCCTCCGCTTCGGCCCCGGCGCGGAACTCCAGGACCTCCTCTTCGACTCGCTGATGGACCCCTACTGCAACTTCTTCATGGCGCAGACGGCCGAGAACCTCGCGAAGGAGTACGGCATCACCCGCGAGGCGCAGGACGAGTTCGCGTACCGCTCGCACGCCGAGGGCTCGAAGGCCGTCAAGGCCGGCAAGTTCGCGGCCGAGATCCACCCCGTGAAGGTCAAGCGCGGCAAGGACGAGATCACGATCGACCAGGACGATCACATCAAGCCCGAGACCACGATCGAAGGGCTGTCGAAGCTGCGAGCCGCGTTCGGCAAGGACGGCACCGTCACGGCCGGCAACGCGTCGGGCATCGTGGACGGCGGCGCCGCGGTCATCGTCACCACCGCCGATCGTGCGCAAGCGGCCGGCCGGAAGCCGCTCGCGATCATCCGCGGATGGGCGATCTCGGGCGTCGAACCGCGCATCATGGGCATCGGGCCCGTCCCGGCGATCCAGAAGGTGTGCGAGAAGACGGGCGTCCGCCGGGACCAACTCGATCTGATCGAGATCAACGAAGCCTTTGCGGCGCAGTACCTCGCGTGCGAGAAGGCCCTTGGACTCGACCGGACCAAGTGCAACGTGAACGGCGGCGCGGTGGCCCTCGGCCACCCGCTCGGCGCTTCGGGCACGCGGCTCGTCCTGACCATCGCCCGTGAACTGCGCGAGCGCGGCGGCCGTTTCGGCGTCGCCTCGGCGTGCATCGGCGGCGGCCAGGGCATCGCGATTCTGGTGGAGAACCCGGAAGCGAAGTAGACCTGGGTGCGTATCGCAGACGTCAGCATCCCCCCGAGCAGGCAGCGAGAAGAGGAAGCAGAGGAAGACCATGGCCAAGTACACGATCGGAATCGTCGCGGGTGACGGCATCGGGCCCGAGGTGGTTCGCGAGGGCCTGAAGGTCCTCCACGCCGCGTCGGAGGTCTACGGGTTCCAGACGGAGCTCGTCACGTACCCCTACGGCGCCGACCACTTCCTGAAGACGGGCGAGGAGTTCCCGGCGAGCGCGCTCGCCGAGATGAAGCAGCAGAGCGCCATCCTGCTCGGCGCCATCGGCGACCCGCGCATCGAGGTCGGCCGCCTCGAGCGGGCGATCATCGCGGGCATGCGCTGGGGCCTCGACCTCTACGTCAACCTGCGCCCGATCAAGCTCTACGACGCGCGCTTCTGCCCGTTGAAGGACAAGACGCCGGAGGACATCGACTTCGTCGTCGTCCGCGAGAACACGGAAGACGCGTACGCCGGCCCCTTCGGCTTCATGAAGAAGGGCACGCCCGACGAGATCGCGATCCAGGAGATGATCTACACGCGCAAGGGCACCGAGCGGGTGATCCGCTACGCGTACGAGCTCTGCAAGAGCCGCAACGACCTGAACAAGCTCACGATGGTGGACAAGGCGAACGCCTGTCGCGCCCAGGACATCTGGACCCGCGTCTTCGCGGAGGTCGGCAAGGAGTACCCGACGATCACGCAGGACCACGGCTACGTCGATGCCACCTGCGCGTGGTTCGTCAAGTCGCCCGAGTTCTACGACACGATCGTCACGACGAACCTGTTCGGCGACATCATCACGGACCTCGGCGCCCAGATTCAGGGCGGCATGGGCATCGCTGCTTCCGGCAACATCCACCCGGGCCAGGTCTCGATGTTCGAGCCGATCCATGGGTCGGCGCCGAAGTACGCCGGCAAGAACGTCGCCAACCCCCTCGCCACCGCCGCTGCTGTCGGCATGATGCTCGAGTACCTCGGTGAGAAGAAGGCCGGCAAGGCGATCGACGATGGCGTCCGCTCGCTCCTCACGTCCGGCAAGGTGAAGAGCCTCTCCGCCGGCACCCACCCGTGCAGCCAGATCGGCGACTGGATGGTCGAAGAGGTCCAGAAGGGCAAGTAGCGCGCACGCTCTCCAAGACGCAGCACCGCCGCCGAGTCGGGCCACGCCCGCCTCGGCGGCTTCGATTCGCGATCGGTGCGTCTCGCGACGCGCATCCGCGGAGCAGAGCGGCCGGGCCGGACCGAGGAGCAGGTGACCGGGCGCTCGTGGCGACGTCCCCGACGAGGTAGGCCCGAGGCGTGAACGGTACCGAGTGCGGGCTCCTGACGGTCCCCCTTGCGGGGCGTCGGTTTCGCGCGCGGGAGGGCGCCCGGCGCCTGTTGAACTGCGCGGCAGATTCGGAGAGAGTGGCCGCGTGACGAACGTCCCCCGGCAACGCGGACGCGCGCGCGACGGTGCGCAGGACCCGATGGTCCGCGCGGTGCGCCGCTTCAACCGCTTCTACACGCAGCAGATCGGTGTCCTCGGGCCGTCGCTCCTCGGCAGCGACTTCACGCTCGCCGAGGGGCGTGTGCTCTACGAGCTCGCCCACCACCGTCTCCCGACCGCCACGGACCTCGGACGCGGGCTCGCCCTGGACCAGGGGTATCTGAGCCGCATCCTCAGCGGGTTCGAGAAGCGGGGTCTCGTCCGCCGCGCGCGTTCCGCGGCCGACGCGCGCAAGCGCCATCTCTCGCTCACTCGCGCCGGGCGCACGGCGCTGTCACGCCTCGACCGCGCCGCGTGCGCGCAGGTCGCAGCGATGCTCGGGCCGCTCGCGCCGGGCGCGCGGAAGCGCCTGCTGGGCGACATGCGGGAGATCGAAAGCGTCCTTGCAGGGCGGAAGCCGGAAGCCGGCGAGTGCGTGCTCCGGTCGCCCCGACCGGGCGACCTCGGGTGGATCGTCGAGCGCCACGGCGCGCTCTACGCGGAACTCCGCGGGTGGAACGTCGGGTTCGAGGCGCTCGTCGCGCGCGTCGTCGCGGACTTCGCCGAGCGGGGCGAAAGCGCACGCGAGCGACTCTGGATCGCCGAGTCGGGCGGCGAACGGATCGGTTCCGTGCTTCTCGTGGCCCGCACGAAATCGGTCGCCCAACTCAGGCTCCTCCTGGTCGAGCCGGGATTCCGCGGGCGCGGCGTCGGGCGGAGCCTGCTCGACGCCTGCATCGCGTTCGCGCGGAGCGGCGGCTACCGGAAGATCGCGCTGTGGACGGAGGCCGGTCTGGAGGACGCGCGGCGGCTGTACGAGCGCGCCGGGTTTCGCCTGCGCAGCGAGAAGAGCGAGCGGCGATACGGCGGCGCGTTCGTGAGCCAGACCTGGGAACTCGCGCTTTGAGTCATCCGCGCGCGGGCGGCGCAGTCGCGCCTGCGTCTCGGGCGGCCGCGGTCGTCGGCGGCACCGGGCGACGGCCGCGGCGCAGCTCGTCGAACAGGCGTCCGGAGTCTGCGACCACGATCTCGCCGTAGCCGAGATCGATCAGACCGCCGGACGCGAGGCGCTTCAGCACGGGCTGGAGCGACTGCCGCGCGACGCCGAGCATGTCGGCCAGATCCTGCTGCCGCACCTCGATCTCCGGCCGCGGGTGGACGCGGCTCATGTGGTGCAGGAGCACCATCGCGCGGCAGGTGAGGGTCTGGTTCCCGAGCGACAGGAGCGACACGGCGGTGCACCAGTCGCGCGCGAGGTTCTCCATCGCGTGGACGACCACCGCGCGCGGCGCCTCGATCTTCAGACTCGACATGGGGAGGATCGTCGCGACGGTCGGCGCGAGCGCCTGGTAGCGGAACAGGTTCTCGCCGTGCTTGAACGCATCGACGCCGATCCAGCAGCCGTCGCCCGCGACCAGCGCCGTCGCGCGACTCGTCGGTGCAATCTTGTCGCGGTGCCAGACGCCGCGGACGAGGCCTTCGTGGACGTAGGCGACGAGCGGCGTGCGGCCGCCGGCGTCTGTCTGCATGAACGTGTTTTCAATGACGATTGCGCCGCGCTCGAAGTGCTCTGCGGCGTACTGCTCACGCAGCCACCGATCGGGTTGCGCGGCGGTTTGCGTTCGCGTGTCGGTCGTCGTGGGGGTCATGGGGAGTTACCGCGCAGTGACGCGCTCCGTGCGGGAAAGGAAACGCCGGACGCGCCGCCGCGCGTGCCGGGAACCCACGGACGACGCCGCGGTCGAGGCGGCCGGCTGGGGGACCGTGGAAACGGGACTTCCGTGTCCATGCCGGACGCCAGCAAAGCCCGTACCCCCGGCCGCGCCGCCAGGCCGTCCGCGCCGCGGACCGATGCATGACGCCGTCATCCATCGATCGGCGACGCCGCTCCGGCGCCTGCGCCGCCCCGTGACGACAGTTGCCGCCGTCATGTTTCCGGGCACTCGAATCGTCCAAGTTGAGACACTCGCGCCGCGGACGGCTCGCGTTCCGTGACGATGCCCCCACGATCGCGGAGTCCCCGCCGGTCGCGGAGGTGCCGCATGAGTAGCCGATCGAGACTCGCCTGGGCCGTTCTGATGTGCACGCTGGGCGTCGCCGCCGCGACGGAGCGCGCCGACGCAGCGCGCCGCACCAGGACCGCGCAGACGACGCTGGCGAGCGATCCCGAGTTCCGCGTGAAGGGCCGGATCAAGGTGCAGCGGCAGGAAGCCACGAAGAAGCTGCCCGAACGGGAGACGCTCGAGGTCTCGCTCAGCCGGCTCGTGAAGGGCGGGACGTACTCCCTCTGGGCCGACGATCCGACCGACGGGTCCGAGTCGCTCGTGAGAATCCCGCCGTACGACTTCGTGCCGAAGGGCAACCGGACCGCCGTGCTGCGGTTCGGGGGAACGAGCCCGCAGTCGCTGCCGTTCGGGGCGACGCTCGCCGACCTCGCCGCCCGGCGGGTGCAGGTGCGCGACGCTTCGGGGCACGTCGTCGTCGTGGGACCGGTGCCCGCGATTCGCGCCGTTCAATAGCCCCGGCCGGCGCGCGCGTCCGGCCGCGCCCGCGGGCCGCTCCGGCGCGTTCCTGACGATCTCCTCCAGCGGTCGTCGATACTGAGCGGCACATGTTCTTCCCGCTCGGAGACGACAACCCACGCCGCTCGACGCCGGTCGTCACGATCCTCCTGATCGCGGCGAACGCGCTGGTCTACTTCGCGTGCAATCTCGGCACGAGCGAAGGGGACATCCACCAGCTCTTCCTGCGGTGGGGGTACGACAGCGCGAACCCGGTCTCGGTGCAGGCGTTCACGTCGATGTTCCTGCACGCGGGGCTCCTGCACATCGCCGGGAACATGTGGGTGCTCTGGATCGTCGGTGACAACGTCGAGGACAAGTTCGGGAAGGTGCGGTTCCTCCTCTTCTACCTCGTCGGCGGGTTCGTGGCCGCGTGGGCGTACTCGGCGATCGCGAACGTCGCGGACCCGCCGGCCGGGGTCTACGAGGAACTGGGCCGCGAGCATCCGCCGCTCGTCGGGGCGTCGGGTGCGGTCTACGCGGTGATGGGCGCCTACGTGGTGCTCTTCCCGGAAGCGCGCATTCGTCTGCTCGCGTGGCTCTTCGTCTTCGTGCAGGTGTTCCGCGTGCCGGCGAAGTGGTTCATCGGGCTGACGATCGCGCTGGACTTCGTGCAGACGCTCATGGCGAAGGGCCCCGCGGCCGGCGGCGTCGCGACGGCGGCGCACGTCGGCGGCGGCGTGTTCGGCATTCTCACGGCCCTCGCGATGAAGAAGTCACTCGGCGGCGGCGGCGACGGCGACGCATGGGAGGTCCACACCGGCTTCGCGAAGACGACCCGCGACGGGACGGAGCACACGCCTCGCACGGGCAGCGGGCGCGCGGCGACCGAGTGGTTCACGCCGCACGAGCCGATGGAGGACAGCTCGCGCGAGGTCGAGGACGCGCTTGTCGAACTCGTCCGCGCGGGGCGCCTTCGCGAGGCGATCGACGTCTACCCCGGCTACGTGGCGATGCGTCGCGAGCGCCCGCTGCCGCCGGAGGTCCAACTCGAGATTGCACATGAGTTCTACCGTCAGGGACTCGCCCGCGACGGCATCGCAGCGTACAAGCGATTCCTCGACACCCACCCGACCGACGACGAAGCCCCCGAGGCGGCGTTCCGCATCGGGCTGCTCTATTCGCGCGGGCTGAACGATCGTGCGGCGGCGATCCCGTGGCTCCAACGCGCCGCGCACACGCACCGCAGTCCCGACACGTCGGTCTACGCGGCGAACGAGGCGGCACGCATCGGCGGGTGACGTGAGCAGCCACCAGCGCGTATCCTGCCCTGCGTGGGACGCGCGACCGTAACCGGAGTGCTCGGCTTCGCCGTGGGCGTCGCGACCGGGCTGATCGTCGCCCTGTTCGTGCTCGGCGTGACGGCCGACGGGCCGACGGTGGTCCTCGGGACGGCTCCGTCGCGTTCCGATCCACGGTCCGAGACGATGGCGCGACGGGACGCGCCGCCTCGGGCGAGAGCCGCCGTCGCCGACTCGAACCATGACGCGCGGTCGTCCGCGGCGAACACGTCGCAGACGGTGCTCGTGCTCCCGCCGCGCGAGCCCGGCGACCCGGACGTGCGCGAGTTCGTCCTGCCCGACGCGCCGACCGGGTTCGCGGAACTCGAGGTGCAGGTGATCGGCGGCGACGGCGAGCCGAACCGCGGCGAGCACATCCTCGTGGTGCCCGCCGACGGAGGGTTCGACCGGCAGCACGACGAGACGGACGCGTTCGCCGGCGGCGAGACCGGCGAGGGCGGCATCGCCCGCATCCGGGTGCCGTCCCCCGGGCGCTACACCGTGCAGGTCGATCTCGGCATGTACGCCGTCGCGCGGCACGGGATTGTCGCGCCGTCCTCCGGGCGCGTCGTCCTGAGTGAGCCGACCGAGGAGAACGTCAGCCTGACACTCAGTGACGACCCAGGGGCCGAGAACGTCGTGGTGACGGCGACCGCACTTGCGGAGACGATCGCGCTGACCGACGGAACGAGCGTCGTCGGACTCGCCGGGAGCGGATGGAACGTGACGCTCAATCAGGGCCAGCGTTCCGCGACGATCTCGAGCCCGCCGGGGTTGCCCTTCCGTCTGACGGCGCCGCCGGGATGGGCAGTCGAATCGGACGTCGTTCGAACGCCGGCGGTCGTGCACGTCGTGCGCGCGCCGCCGCTCATTGTCCCCGTCGCCGCGACGATCCGCACGGCAGAGGGTCCCGCCGCGTGTGAGCGTCAGATCGACCTCGTCTTCGACACCGGGTCCGGCCCGCTCGACGGATGGGCGTTCTACTTGGACGGGGAGTCCATCGACGGCGACTGCGCAGAGTGGACCGTGCCGACGAAATCGGAGAAGGGCGTGCTCCGCTGGTGGGGGCCGGAAGTCGAACCCGGCTCGGCGGCGTACGACCTGTCGAGCTCCGACAGACTCGCGATCGACGTCCGCCATCGGCCGGCGCCTGGTCTCGCCGCACCCCGAGTCGTGCTTGAGCCCTCTCCGTGGCGAGCGCCGGACAGTCGGGTAGAGGGCGTGCTCTGGAACCCGTTGCGCCGCGGCGACGAGATCCGAGAAGCTCGGCTGTGGCCAGGGAAGGAGGTGGCCCTTCCTTCGCCGGGGAGCTGGGTCGTCGTGCCCTCCGAGCTCGACCCCGACAACGGAGATCTCGACGACCACGTCGCGGGCCCGGTGCGCCTCTCCGGCGGAGTCCTCTACACGATGCGCGAGGTCGTCGGAGGGTACGCGGTCGTCGTGCCGCGCACGCCGCCGCCGCGCGGCTCAGGTGCGATCGAGATCGCGCGGGCCGACGGTGCGCCGCTGCTCATACGCACATCGACCGACGAGTCGTTCACGTCGGCGCGGGCCGACGCGGACGCAGGGACGATCCTCGGGCCGTTCGAGCCGGGCGAGGTCGTGTTCGACGTCTTCGTCGGCCGCGTCCGCTGGCAACGGCTGGCGGTGCTCATCCGCGCGGGGGAGAAGACGGCGCTTCTGATCGGGCCGTTCTCGCCGCCGCCCCGCTGATGCGGGCACACGACCTACGAGCGTGACGCCGAGGACGTCGCCTGCGATGATCCTCCGTACATGACCGATACCGCGTTCGAGGGCGCCGCGCCGCACGCTGATCCGTCGCAGTTCGACCTCGTGATCGAAGCCGCCGGGCCCGACACCGCGATCGCGGTCGTCCACCGCATGATGGGAGCGTCGGTGCTCGCGTACTGCGCGCCGGAAGACGTCTGGCAGGAAGCGCTCGCTCTGGCGTGGCGCGACCGCGAACAGCACGCGTGGATCGACGTCTCGAACTACCGCCGGTGGCTCCTCGCGATCGCCCGGAACCGCGTGCGCGACATCGCCCGGTCGATCTCGCGGGAGAAGCGCGGCGGCGGCGCGAAGCACGAGCTGTTCTCCGAGATGGGTTCGCCGTCCGGCACGTCGCTGTCGCAGATGCTGCCGCCGGGGTCCGTCACGCCGAGCCGCGTGGCGGGGGCGCGGGAGCGGTCGCGGATCGTGCTCGACGCGCTGGCCGCACTGCCGGACGACGTCGAACCCGTGCTGCGCCTGCACCTGCTCGAAGAGAAGCCGATGGAGGAGGTCGCCGCCGAGCTGAGCATCGGCGTGTCGGCCGCTTGGCACCGCTACCGCCGCGGCGCGGCCTTGTACGCGCAACGGTTGCGGGCGCTTCGCTCGGTTTCGTCGGCACCGCGGCCCGAATGACGGACGACCGAGCAGCCTCCGACCCTGGCACATCCGACGACGAGGCGCTCCTGGACGCGCTCCTCGACCGCGTCGTGCGCGACTTCTCGGATGGCCGTGCCGTCGATCCGGCGCTGCTCCTCCCGGAGCGCCCGGACCTTCGTTTTCGCGTTGTGGAAATCGTCGAAATCGCGCGCGAGATCGCGCCGCGGCGGCCTCCGGAGCGGCCCACGTTCGCCGGGTACGAGATCGTCCGTGAACTCGGGCGCGGCGGGATGGGGCAGGTGCTGCTCGCGCGCCACCGGAAGCTCGGGCGCACCGTCGCGCTGAAGGTGCTCCCGCGGCGCCTCGCGGCGGGGAAGGCGCGCGATCGGTTCCAGCGCGAGGCGCGGGCCGTCGCGCGTCTCCAGCACCCGCTGATCGTGCCCATCTACGACCTCGGCGAAGACGACGGGCAGCCGTTCTTCACGATGGCGTACGTCGAGGGCGGGACGCTCGCCTCCGCGATCCACGCGGTGCGCGGGCGCGACCCGGCGGCGCTCACCGGGGCGGACTTCGCCCGGGGCGCGGGCTTTGCCGGTACACCGCCGGAGCGGTGGGCCGGCGCGTGGACGCGGGCCGCGGTGCAGGCGGTGATCGACGTGGCCGATGCGCTCTCCTACGCCCACGGGCTCGGCGTGGTCCATCGCGACGTGAAGCCGTCGAACGTGTTGCTCCGCCGCGACGGGTTCGCGTTGCTCTTCGACTTCGGACTCGCGTCGGTGGACGACGAAGCCACGCTCACGCTGACGCACGGGTTCGTCGGCACGCCGCACTACGCGAGTCCCGAGCAGGCGGCGGGCGAGACGTCGAGCCTCGACGCGCAGTCGGACGTGTTCTCGCTCGGCGCGACGCTGTACGAGGCGTTGACGCTGGAGCTCCCGTTCCCCGGGCCCACCACGCACGAGGTGCTGCGTCGCATCCAGACGTGGGAGCCGGAACCGCCGTCGGCCCGGAACGCCGGCGTTTCGAAGGACCTGGAGACGGTCATCCTCGCCGCTCTCGAGAAGGACCGCGCGAAGCGCTACGCGACCGCGGCGGCGTTCGCGGACGACCTCCGTGCTGCGCTCGACGGGAAACGAGTGCGGGCGAAGCGGGCCGGGCTCCTCGAACGCGGTCTGCGGAGCGTGAAGCGCGGACGCGCGCTGACGGACCTGCTCGTCGAGCAGCAGGCCCGGAACGCGGAGTTGCGCGCGCTCGTGCTCCGTGCCGAACGCGAGGAGGCCGCGGCGCGCGCGGCGCAGGAGCGGGCCGAGGAAGAGCGCCGCCGCGCCGACGACGAGGCGAGGAAGTCGCGCGAGGAGAGCGCACGGGTCCGCACGGTGCTTTCATTCCTCGAAGATGCTCTGTCGTCTGCCGACCCCTCGATCTCCGGACGCGACGTCCGTGTGGCCGACGTCTTGACCAGCGCCGCCCTGCGCGCCCGACAGTCGCTCGACGCCGACCCCGCACTGCGGCTCTCGGTCGAACGGGCGATCGTCTCGACGCTCGTCGGGCTCGGGCTGTACAGCGAGGGGCTTGAACTGGCACGCGATGCGCACACCCGGGCGACGAGCGCGCTGGACGCGGACGATCCGCTTCGCATCGAGTGGGAGACGACGTACGGGCAGACGCTGTGGGAGAGCGGCGACATCGAGGCGGCGCTCGGGCCGCTCGGCCGGGCGCTGGAGTCGTCGGAGCGCGTGTTCGGTCCGGAGCATCCGGCCACGGCGCGGTGTCTCGGCGACTACGGTCAGGGACTGAGCGACGCCGGGCGCATGCCGGAGGCGGAGGGCGTCCTCCGGCGGGCCCTCGACGTGTCCACGCGCGTGCTCGGCGCGGACGACCCGGCGACGCTCCTCGTGACGCACAACCTCGGTTTTCTGCTGTCGCGCGGCGCTCGGCGCGACGAAGCCCTCGACGTGCTGCGCGCGGCGTGGGAGTCGCGGCGGCGCGCCCTCGGCGTCGCACACCCGGACACTCTGATGTCGTGCATGATGTACGGACAGACGTTGAAGGAGGCCGGGCGGCTCGCGGAAGCGGAGCCCGTACTGCGCGCTGCGTACGATGGCGGGCGCGAGCGACTCGGCCCGGATCACCCGTCGGCGCTCATCGCGGAGCACAACCTCTGCGGCGTGCTCCTCGACTTGGGCCGCGCCGCCGAAGCGGTCTCCGCGCAGCGGCACGTCGCGGAGGCCTCGGTGCGCACGCTCGGCGAAGACTCGTATCACGCGCGCTTCGCGCTCGCGCAACTCGGGCGCGTGCTCATGGCGGCGGAAGGTCCGACTGAGGAGACGTTGTCCGTCGCGCGCCGCGCCGTCGCGGCGTGGATCAAGGCGGAGCCGTCGGGCGGACGAAGCCGCAGCGCGGCGGAGGAACTCCTCGCCGCCGCGCTGCGTGGAGGCGCGTGACGGTTCAGCGCGCCGACGTCGCGTGGTTCATGCGGAAGCCGCCCGCGGCGACGCCGGACCGGATCACGGGGGCGTGGTTCATCTTGAGCCCGCCGGCTCGGATGGCCACGCGGACCTGAGCCGCGTGGTTCATCCGGGCGCCTCCCGCGGCGACGCCGGACCGCACGGCCGCAGCGTGGTTCATCGTCCGGCCGCCGGCCGTGACGCCGGACCGGATCACGGGGGCGTGGTTCATCGAGATGCCCCCGGCGCGCACGGTGGCGCGGACCTGCGCCGCATGGTTCATGCGGTAGCCGCCTGCGGCGACGCCGGACCGGATCACCGGCGCGTGGTTCATCTTCACGCCGCCCGCCGTGATCGTTGTCTTCACCATCATCTTGTTCGTGCTCGTCATGGTCATCTCTCCGTGTTGGTTCGTTTCCTGCGGAGCGTTCCTCGCTCCACACCCGTTCCAGCGACGTGTGCCGCCGGATCCGTCGCGGATTCCCGGAGATTTCTTCCGCCGCTCTGCGATCACCGCGTCAACCTCCTGTACCTACGACGGTTACGCATGACCGAACCCTCCCCAGACCTTCCGCCGCACATGGACCCCGCGCGGTTCGACGCGCTCCTCGAGAGCGTCGGCCCGGAGGAGATCCTCGTGATCATCGCGCGAGCGATGGGTCCTGCGCTGCGCGGGCGCTTCGAGCCGGAGGACGTCTGGCAGGAGACGCTGGCGTCGGCGTGGAAGGACCGCGCGACGCACACGTGGGAGAGCCCGACGGCCTACCGGCGCTGGCTCGTGGTGATCGCGAAGAACCGCATCCACGATCTGGCGCGGGCCGGGTCGCGACTGAAGCGCGGCGGCGAGAACGCGACCGGGCTCTTCTCCGAGCGGAAGCCGGCCGAGAGCGTGTCGCTCGCCGACGTCCTGCCGGCCGGGTCGGTCACGCCGTCGCGCGTGGCGCAGCACAACGAGCGGTCGCGCCTGATGCTCGCGGCGCTCGACGAGCTGCCGGCCGACGTCGAACCGGTCGTGCGCCTCCATCTGTTCGAGGACCGCACGATGGAGTCGATCGCCGAGGAACTCGGCATCCACCTCGCGGCGGCCTGGCGGCGGCTGCGCAAGGGCGTGACGATCTACCGCGAGCGCCTCGTGGCGCTCGAAGCCGCTTCGCGCCTGCCTCTAGGAGGAGGCGCGTGACTCCTGCAGGCGCCGCCGACGACGCGAGCGACGACCCCGACGACGCCCTGCTCGACGGCCTCATGGTCCGGTTCCTGGCGGATCTCGCCGCCGGTCGCGACATCGACCCCGACGCGGCGGTCCCCGGACGCCCCGACCTGCGCGATCGGGTCCGCGAGGTGCTCGCGATCGCGCGAGACGTGGCTCCGAAGCGCGGCGCGGCGGCGCAACCGATCGTGGCGGGGCACCGGGTCGTGCGTGAACTCGGACGCGGCGGGATGGCGCACGTCTACCTGGCCGTGGATCTGCGCCTCGGGCGGACGGTCGCCCTGAAGGTGCTGCCACGGCGTCTCACGGGGCCGAAGTCGAAGGACCGGTTCCTCCGCGAGGCGCGCGCGATCGCGCGACTCTCGCACCCGCTCATCGTCCCGATCCACGGCATCGGCGACGGACTCGACGGCGACGACGGTCAGCCCTGGTTCTCCATGGCGTACGTCGAGGGCCGGACGCTCTCGCAGGCGCTCTCGGCGGTCCGCGGCGCGAGCGGCGGGGGTTCGAGAGACGGCAGCGCGTTCGCACGCGCCGCAGGCATCGCGGGGATCGCCCCGGAGCGCTGGCGGGAGTCGTGGGTGCGAGCGGTGGTGCAGGCGGCGATCGACGTCGCCGATGCGCTGGCGCACGCTCACGCGCACGGCGTCGTCCACCGCGACGTGAAGCCGTCGAACGTGATGCTCCGCCCCGACGGATTCGCGCTCCTGCTCGACTTTGGGCTGGCCGACGTGGAAGACGAGAGCCCGCTCACGCTCACGAACGGGTTCCTCGGAACGCCGCAGTACGCGAGCCCCGAACAGGCGGCGGGCGGGACCGACTCGCTCGACGCGCAGAGCGACGTGTTCTCACTCGGCGCGACGCTCTACGAGGCGCTCACGCTCGACGTCCCGTTCCCCGGGCCCACGCCGCAGGAGATCCTGCGACGCGTCCAGACCTGGGACCCGCGGGCACCGTCGAAACTCGCCGCCGACGTGCCGGAGGATCTGGAGACGGTCGTCCTCTGCGCTCTCGAGAAGGACCGCGCGAAGCGGTACGCGTCGGCTGCGGCGTTCGCCGACGATCTGCGCGCGTTCCTCGACGGCGGGCCGGTCCGCGCGCGCCGGGCGGGCGTCTTCGAACGCGGGCTCCGGATGGTGAAGCGCCACCGGGCACTCACGGAACTGCTCGTCGAGCAGCAGACGCGCAACGAGGAGTTGCGCTCCGCGGTGTTGCGCGCCGAGCGAAACGAAGCCGATGCGCGCGCGGCGCGGGAAGAGGCGGACCGGGAGCGGCGCGGCGCGATCGTCGAACGCGACAACGCGAAGGACGTCGTGCAGTTCCTCCAGAACCTGCTCGCTTCGGCCGACCCGACGCAGGGCGCGCGCGACGTGCGTGTGGCCGATCTCCTGGGGCGTGCGGAGACGGACGCCGCGGCGAAGTTCGCGGCGCGGCCGGAAGTGGCGGTGGATCTGTACGTGACGATCGCGCGCACGCTCGTCGGTCTCGGCCGGTACGCCGATGCCCGCCGCGTCGCCGAACGGGCGCTCGTCGCAGCGCGGAGTGCCTTCGGCGACGACCACGGCCGCACCTGCGACGTCCGCGAGATCTACGCCGAGTGCCTCGCCGAGACGGGCCGGATAGCTGCCGCCGAGGCCGAGTTCTCGGCGCTCGCTGCGATCGGCGGCCGCGTGTTCGGTCCCGGCGACGCACGAACGCTCGCGTGGCGCAGCGCCCGCGGGTTCGCGCTGACGCTCCTGAATCGGCGCGACGAATCGGAGCCGGAACTCCGCGACGTCCTCGCGCGTTGCCGCGCGGGTCTCGGACCGGACCACCTCACCACGCTCTCGTGCGAGAACATGCTCGGCTTCGCGATCTCGGTGCGACACCACGACGCGCCGGAGACCGGCGCGCTCTACACGCACTGCTACGAGGGGCGCCGCCGCGTGCTCGGCGATCGCCACCCGGAGACGTTCCGGACGGCGGGCGCACTCGCCGGCTACCTCCTCGACGCCGGACGAATCGTCGAGGCCGAGGCGTTGCAGGCGGAGGTGTGCGCCATCGCATGCGACCTGCTCGGTCCGGAGCACAAAGTGACGCTGCTCGCGCGGCACAACCACGCGCGGATGCTGCGAGCGCTCGGGCGGCTCCCCGAAGCGCTGGCGATCGAGGAGGCGACCGTCGCCGCGTGGCGCTGCGTGTATGCGTCCACCGACGTGCGGATCGGCGTCGTGTTGCGCTACCTCTGCCGGATGCGCGCCGAGTCGGGCGACATCGCGGGAGCCGTCGCCGTCGCCGAAGAAGCCGTGGCGTCGGCGGCAAGGATCGACGCAGGCGACGCGATCGAACGCGGCCTGTCGGCGGCGATGCTCGCGTTCGCCCGAGTCCTCGCGGGAGACGTCGCAGCGGCCGAGGCGTCAGCGATCGACGCCCTCGCCCTCTGCTCGGACCCGCGGGTCCGGAGCGAAGTCGAGGGCGTCGCGCGACGCATCGAGGAGCGCGGCGGGCGGGCGCCGTTGTTGCGCGCCCGCCTCGCGTGACCAGCGTTCAGCGGACCTGAGCCGCGTGATTGCTCCATCCGCCGCTGCGGATGGTCGAGCGCACGCCCGCGGCGTGGTTGATGCTGCTGAGCCCGCCCGCCTTCACCGAGGAACGCACGCCCGCGGCGTGGTTCGTCCATCCGCCGGACTGGACAGCCGTGCGGACGATGGCCGCGTGGTTGTTCCAGCCGCCGCTACGGATGGTCGAACGCACGCCCGCGGCGTGGTTGACGCTGTTGAGGCCGCCGGCCTTGACCGAGGAACGCACGCCCGCGGCGTGGTTCGCCCAGCCGCCGGACTGGATCTCGGTGCGAACGACAGCCGCGTGGTTGTTGCCGCCGCCGCCGGCCTTGACCGTGGACCGCACGACCGCGGCGTGGTTGCCCCAGCCGCCGCTGCGGATGGTCGAGCGCACGGCCGCGGCGTGGTTGATGGTGCTGAGTCCACCGGCCTTGACCGTGGACCGGACACCCGCGGCGTGATTGATGCTGCTGAGCCCGCCGGCCTTGACCGTGGACCGGATACCCGCCGCGTGGTTGATCGTGCTGAGTCCGCCGGCCTTGACCGCCGACCGGACCGCCGCCGCGTGGTTGAGGCTGCTTCCGCCCGCCTTCACCGTCGTCTTCGTCGCCATGAGCTTGCTCATCGTCTCGTCTCCTGTTGGTGTTCTGCGTCGCACTCGTTGCGTCGCTGGACTGAACAGCGCCGGACTGGTACGGATGTGTCGGTCGAAGTTCCGGATTTCGTCCGGCGCGGCGCGACACCGAGCGGTAAAGTCCATCCCGCAAGGAGTTTACGATTGATGGAGATTCGGCCGCAATCCTCCGGAAACCCGCCGGAGCCAGGCGTGCCCGCGCGTGAAGTGGGCCCTGCCCCGCACTGCGACCCAGCCCGGTTCGACGCGCTCATCGAGAGCGTCGGCCCGGATGCGATGCTCGTCGTGATCGCCCGGGCGATGGGGCCCGCGTTGCGGGGGCGGATGGAGCCCGAAGACGTCTGGCAGGAGGCGCTCGCGTCGGCGTGGAGGGACCGTGAGTCGCACACGTGGGAGGACCTCGCCGCGTACCGACGCTGGATCGTGACGCTCGCGCTGAACCGCGTGCGCGACATGGCGCGCGCCGCGTCCGCCGAGAAGCGCGGCGGGGAGCGCGGCGCGGCGCTCTTCTCCGAGCGCAAGCCGGCCGAGAGCCTGTCGCTCGCCGACATCCTGCCCGCCGGCTCCGTGACGCCGTCGCGCATCGCGGTGCACAACGAGCGGTCGCGGCTCATGCTGGCTGCGCTCGACGAACTGCCGGCGGACGTCGAACCGGTCGTCCGCCTGCACCTCTTCGAGGGGCGCACGATGGAGAGCATCGCAGCGGACCTCGGAATCCACCTCGCCGCGGCGTGGCGCAGGTTCCGGCGCGGCGTGACGCTCTACCGCGACCGGCTCCGCGCTCTCGACTCGGCTGCGTCGCGCGGGGGCGGTGCGTGACGGGCGTGTCTGCGGTGGGCCGGCCCGGTCCGTCGCCCGACGATGACGACGGGGGAGACGCCGGGCCGGACGAAGCCCTGCTCGACGGAGTTCTCGCGGGCTTCATCGCGGACCTCGCGGCGGGGCGCGAGCCCGACGTCGCCGCCGCCGCACCCGGCCGCCCGGACCTGAACGATCGCGTCGCCGAGATGCTGGCGATCGCGCGCGAGGTGTCGCCGGGCCGCGCCCTGCCCGCGGCGGCGCCCTTGCAGATCGCCGGGCACGACATCTTGCGCGAGATCGGACGCGGCGGGATGGGGCACGTCTACCTCGCACGGGACCGGCGGCTCGGGCGCACTGTCGCGCTCAAGGTGCTCCCGCAGCGGCTCACGGGGCCGAGGTCGAAGGACCGGTTCCTCCGCGAGGCGCGGGCGATCGCCCGGCTGTCGCATCCGCTCATCGTTCCGATCCACGGAATCGGCGACGGGCTCGACGGCGACGACGGGCAGCCGTGGTTCTCCATGGCGTACGTCGATGGTTGCACGCTCGGACAGGCGATCGCGTCGGCGCGGACGTCCGGTGAGATCGCGGCGCGCGACGGATCGACGTTCGCGCGCTCCGCTCGCGTGGCCGGCGAGGTGCCGGAACGCTGGCGGAAGTCGTGGGCCCGCGCGGTCGCTCACGTCGCTCTCGATGTCGCCGAGGCGCTCGCGCACGCTCATGCGAACGGCGTGGTCCACCGCGACGTGAAGCCCTCGAATGTGATGCTGCGCCCCGACGGGTTCGCGTTGCTCCTCGACTTCGGTCTCGCCGCGGTCGAAGACGAAGGCTCGCTCACGCTCTCGCGGGGCTTCCTCGGCACGCCGCACTACGCGAGCCCCGAGCAGGCGGCCGGCGGCACGGACTCGCTCGACGGCCGGAGCGACGTCTTCTCGCTCGGTGCCACGCTCTACGAGGCGCTCACGCTGCAGTTCCCGTTCCCCGGGCCGACACCGCACGAAGTCCTCCGCCGCGTGCAGACGTGGGAGCCGGTGCCGCCGTCGAAGATCGCGGCGGATGTCCCGGCGGATTTGGAGACGATCGTCCTCTGCGCGCTCGAGAAGGACCGCACGAAGCGATACGCGTCGGCCGCCGCACTCGCGGCGGACCTGCGCGCGTTCCTCGGCGGCCGGAAGGTGAAGGCGCGCCGGGCGGGCGTGCTCGAGCGCGGCCTGCGGCTGGTGAAGAGGAACCGTGCGCTCACCGAGATTCTCGTCGAGCAGCAGGCGCGGAACGAGGAGCTCAGATCCGCGGTGCTGCGCGCGGAACGGAACGAGGCCGAGGCGCAGGCCGCCCGCGAGGAGTCGGAGCGGTCCCGTCGCGAAGCGGATGCGCAACGGGCGCGCGCCGAGGCCGAGCGCGACACCGCGAACGACGTGGTCTCGTTCCTCACGCAACTCCTCGGCACGGCCGACCCTTCGACCGGCGATCGCAACGTGCGCGTCGCCGACGTGCTCGCCCGGGCCGAGACCGACGTGCTACGCGACTTCGCCGGGCGGCCGGCCGTCGTCGCGGAGATCCTCGGGAAGATCTCGGCCGTCCACTACGGGCTCGGCCGGTTCGCGGACAGTCGTCGCACGGGCGAGGCGTGCATCGAGGCGTCGGCGCGAGCGCACGGGCCGGATGCGCGCGCCGCGCTGGAGGCGCAGGTCTACCAGCTCACGGTGCTCTTCGACGGCGGCGACCGCGCGGAAGCGGAGCGCCGGGCGCGCGCGCTCGCCGCGACGATCGAACGCACGGCGGAGCCCGGCGGCGAGCTGTGGTTCTCCTTCACGTCCGTGATGTCCCGAATCGCCAACGCGGCCGGTCGCTTCGAGGAATCGGAGGCGCTCAGCCGCGATCTCCTCGAACGCGCCACGACGAAGCTCGGGCCGGATCACGCGGACACGGTCACGACCCTCGCGAACCTCGCGCAGGCGATTCGCAACCGCGATCGCTCGTCGCCCGAGGCCCTCGCGCTCCTGCAGCAGGTGTTCGACGTCCGTTGCCGCACGCTCGGCGCACGTCATCCTCGGACGAACGTCGCCCGCGTGAACCTCGCGACGAGCCTGACCGACCGCGGCGATCCGCGCGCCGCGGAGGCGCTGCTCGCCGAAGCGCTCGCGATCTCGCAAGAGGTCCTCGGGCCGGAGCACAAGTCCACGCTGATCACCGCGGCGCACCGGGTCACGGCCCTCACGGCGTGCCGGTGCTTCGCGGAGGCGGCGTCGCTCGCGCGCGACTGCATGGCGACGTGGAAGCGCGTCTACGGGGAGTCCGATAGCACGGTCTGCGCGCTCGGATGCCGCCTCGGGAACGCGCTCGTCGGCTGCGGCGACGACGTCGCGGCCGCGGATGCGTATGCCGACGTCATCCGGATCGCGGAGGCGTTCGGGGCCGCGGGTGACGACGACCGCTGCGCCGCGCTGGTTCGTCTGTCTGCGATCCGGGCGGCGGCGGGGCGCCTCGACGAGGCCGTCGCGTTCGCCGGCGGTGCCTTGGACACGATGACGTCCCGCGGGTGGTTGGGCCGGCCCGCGTGGCGCCAGGGATTGCAACGGACCGCCGCGATCCTCTCGTCCGCGGGGCGGATCGAGGATGCGGCGGTCGTGCGAGAACGCCTCTCGGTGTGACGTCGTTCGCGCCGGTCCTCAGCGCACGGAAGCGGCGTGGTTGGGATCCGTGCCGCCCGCCTTCACCGTGGAACGGACAGTGGCCGCGTGGTTGGGGTCGACGCCGCCGGCCTTGACCGTCGTACGGACACACGCCGCGTGGTTCGCGCCACCGCCGCCGGCCTTGACCGTCGAGCGGACCGCCGGGGTGTGGTTCAGGTGGACGCCGCCCGCCATCACGGAGGACCGGACCACGGCCGCGTGGTTGGGGTCCATGCCGCCCGCCTTGACCGTGGACCGGACAGTGGCCGCGTGGTTGGGTTCGATGCCGCCGGCCTTGACCGTCGTCCGGACACCCGCCGCGTGGTTGCTGCCGCCGCCGCCCGCCTTCACCGTCGTCTTCGTCTCCATGTGCTTGCTCATCGTTGCATCTCCTGTTGGTTTTCTGCGCCGCGTCCAGTGCGTCGCGGGACCAGAGAGCGGAAGACGCGACCGGAAGTGTCGGCCCAGATTCAAAAATCCCGCGGCCCGGGTCGGCGTGTCGGCGACAACCCATGCACAGCAAGGAGTTTGCGCTTGACCGAGAATCTCCCGGTTTCCGACCAGCGAGCGGCCCCGCACCTCGACCCGATTCGGTTCGACGCGCTCATCGACGACATCGGCCCGGAGTCGCTGCTGGCGCTCATCGACCGCGCGATGGGGCCCGCGGCGCGCGCGATCTGCGAAGCCGACGACGTCTGGCAGGAGACGCTCGCGCAGGCCTGGCGCGATCGCGAGCAGCACGTCTGGGCGGGGAACCGCGGCTACCGGAACTGGCTCCTCACGATCGCGAAGAACCGGATCAAGGACATGATCCGCGTGGCCCACGCCGAGAAGCGGGGCGGTGGGGCGGGGGCGGCGACGTTCGGCGCGCTGCGCGGCGCGGGGAGCGTGTCGCTCTCGGCGGTGCTCCCTGCGGGGTCGGTCACCCCGAGCCGCGTGGCGTCCCACAACGAGCGTGCGAAGGCGGTTCTCGCGGCGCTCGCGGCACTCCCGCACGACATCGAGCCGATCGTGCGGATGCACCTGCTCGAGGAGACGCCGATGCCGGACGTCGCCGCGGCGCTCGGGCTCGGACTCTCACAGTCGTGGCGGCGGTTCCGTCGCGGCGCGGAGATCTACCGCGAAGCGTTGCAGTCGTTCGAATCGAAGAGTCGCGCGACGTGAGCGGGGCCGACAGCGACGCCGGGTCGCCCGACGACGATCTCCTCGATCGTCTCCTGACCGACTTCATCGACGCCGTGTCCGAAGGCCGCGCGGTGGACCTCGACGCCGCCGTGCCGGGCCGCCCGGATCTCAGGGACCGTGTCCGGGCCGCGTGGGCACTCGCGATCGACATCGCGCCCCGTCGGCCGGCGCTGCGGCCGACGTTCGCCGGCTACGAGATCCTCCGTGAACTCGGACGCGGGGGCATGGGTCAGGTGCTCCTCGCCCGCCACACCCGGCTCGGCCGGACGGTCGCGCTGAAGGTGCTCCCGCGGCGCATGGCCGCGGGCCGGGCGCGGGAGCGATTCGATCGCGAAGCCCGCGCGGTGGCGCGGCTCCAGCACCCGCTCGTCGTGCCGGTCTACGATCTCGGAGAGGCCGAAGGGCAGCCGTACTTCACGATGGCGTTCGTCGAAGGCGCGACGCTCGCGACGGCGATCCAGTCGGTGAGATCGAGGGATCCGCAGGCTCTGACAGGCGCTGACTTCGGGCAATGCGCGGGAGTCGCGCCGCCGCCGCAGCGTTGGGCCGGCCCGTGGTGGCGCGCGGCGGCGCAGTCCGCAGCCGACGTCGCCGATGCGCTTTCGTACGCGCACTCGCAGGGAGTGACGCACCGCGACGTGAAGCCGTCGAACGTGATGCTCCGGCGCGACGGGTTCGCGTTGCTGTTCGACTTCGGTCTCGCGTCCGTGGACGACGAAGCGACGCTCACGCTGACGCACAGTTTCGTCGGCACGCCGCACTACGCGAGTCCCGAGCAGGCGGCCGGCGCGACGGACTCGATCGACGTGCGGACCGACGTCTTCTCGCTCGGCGCGACTCTCTATGAGGCGATCACGCTGGCGCTCCCGTTCCCCGGGCCGACCACACACGAGGTGCTGCGTCGCATCCAGACCTGGGAGCCGGAGTCGCCGTCGAAGCTGAACGCGAGCATCCCGAAGGATCTGGAGACGGTCGTGCTCGCCGCCCTCGAGAAGGACCCGGCGAAGCGGTACGCGAGCGCCGCTGCGTTCGCCGAAGACTTGCGCGCGGTCCTCGACGGCCGGAAGGTGCGCGCGAAGCGTGCGGGCTTCATCGAGCGCGGCCTTCGCAGCGTGAAACGCGGCCGGGCCCTGACGGACCTGCTCGTCGAACAGCAGGCGCACAACGCCGAGTTGCGTTCGGCGGTGCTGCGCGCCGAGCGGAACGAGGCCGAGGCGCGCGAGGCGCGAGCACGGGCGGAGGCCGAACGCGACAAGGCGGCCGCGGTGACGTCGCTCCTCGTGGACACGCTCGGTTCCGCCGACCCCGAGATGGGCGGGCGCGACGTGCGCGTGGCCGACGTGCTGCGAAAGGCTGCGGAGCGAGCCCGTCGGGACTTCGCGGACCATCCGGAACTCCGCGCAGCGGTGCTGCTCGTCGTCTCGAAGACGTTCACGGGACTCGGTGCGAGCGAAGAGGCTGTGCAGGTTGCGGAGGAGGCGCTCGTCCGCGCGCGTGCGGACCTCGGCCCGGATCGCATCGAGACGATCCACCTGCTCGGCGTCGCGGCGTCCGCAGCCGGTCAGTTCGGGGAGTTCGACCGGGCGCTCGCGTTCGCGCAAGAGGCGGCCGACTCCGCCGCGCGCGCCTTCGGCCACGAGCACCCGGTGACCGTCGAAGCGAGCGCGAATCTGGGCGGCATCCTGACGGCGGCGGACCGGCCGATCGAGGCCGAGGCGGTGCTGCGGCCGGCGCTCGCCGACGCGGTCCGCGCGCTCGGACCTTCGGCAGAGTCCACGCTCCACGCCCAGAACAACCTCGCGCTGGCGCTCGCGAACTCCGGCCGGTCGGACGAGGCGGACGTCCTGATGCACGCGACGTGGGTGGGCCGGCGCGACACGGTCGGCGAGCGACATCCGGACACGCTGAACTCGCTCGGACTCGCGGCGCAGCTTCGCAAGGAGGCGGGGCGCGTGGCGGAGTCGCGGCCGATGTTCGAGCGCGCCGTCGAACTGTCGATGGACGTGTTCGGCGAACGCCATCCGACGACCGTGATGAACCTGCACAACCTCGCCGGGGCGGCGATGGACGCCGGCGACTTCCCCGAGGCGCTCCGATGCCAGGAACGGGCGCTGCGCGCCGCGCCCGGTGCCCTCGCGGCGGACTCCGGGCCGATGGCCGCCGTGATCCTCCAACTCGCCCGCATCCGGGCCGGGTTGTTGGACCACGGCGGGGCCGCGGAGGCCGCGCTCCGGGCCCGGGCGATCCTCGCGGGGCTCGGGCTGACGGAGGCGGCGGAGCGCGCGTCGCGCGTTGCGGACGACGCTGCGGCGGCGCTCAGCGAGCGCGGGGCATCGCCACCGAGTGGTTGAAGCGGTTCCCGCCGGCGGCGACGCCGGTGCGGACCTGGGCGACGTGGTTGAACCTGATGCCACCCGACGCGACGTCCGTGCGGACGGCAGGGGTGTGGTTGAACTTCACGCCGCCGGCGGCGAAGCCCGTGCGAACGGCAGGCGCGTGGTTGTACTTGACCCCGCCTGCGACGATCGCGGTGCGCACGACTGCGTTGCGCACGATCGCCGCGTGATTGAACTTGGTGCCGCCAGCCTGCACCGCCGTGCGGACTTGCGTCGCGTGGTTGAACTTGATCCCGCCTGCCGTCAGCGCCGTGCGCGTGGCCGCCACGTGGTTGTAGCGGATGCCACCAGCCTGCACCGCCGTGCGGACCGTCGCCGCGTGGTTGAACTTCGCGCCGCCCGCCTTCACCGTCGTCTTCGTCTGCATCGTCGTCGCTCCGTTTCGTTCGTTCCTTGCGGCGCGTCCTGCGCTGCATGGGGATCGAAGCGACGGATCTCGGCGGGCGTGTCGGGGGATTCCGCGGAATTCTCCCGGAGCGCGGATTCCTCGCCGCGCCGGACGCCACTTCACGACGTTCGCCGGGGTATCCTCGCCCGCCCATGGCCGACGACGACTTCACCGGCGACGCACCCCACGCGGACCCTGCGCAGTTCGACCGCGTGATCGAGAGCGTCGCCCCGGACGAAGTCCTCGTCGTGATCGCCCGTTCGATGGGAGCCACGCTCCGCGGGCGCTATGAGCCGGAAGACGTCTGGCAGGAAACGCTCGCGTCGGCCTGGCGGGATCGCACGACGCACCGGTGGGAGGGGCTCCACTCGTATCGCACGTGGCTCATCTCGATCGCGCGGAACCGCATCCGCGACTTCGCTCGAGCCGACGGCGCGGCGAAGCGCGGTGGGACGGGCGGCACCGGGCTCTTCTCGGAGCGGAACCCCTCGGACAGCGTCTCCCTCGCCGACGTCCTGCCCGCCGGGTCGGTCACGCCGAGTCGCGTGGCGTCGCACCGCGAGCGGTCGCGCATCCTGACCGAAGCCCTCGAGAAGCTGCCTCCCGACGTCGAGCCGTACGTGCGCATGCACCTCTTCGAAGACAAGCCGATGGAGACGATCGCCGCAGAGCTCAACGCGCACGTCTCGGCCGCGTGGCGGCGTTTCCGCAGGGGCTCGCAGTTGTTCCGGGACCTCGTGAAATCGCTGGAGTCGCGGTCGATGCCGCCGGGTGGGCCCGGCTCGTGACGGAGCGAGATTCGAGCTCGTCCGCCCAGGGCGATCCGGACGGCGCGCTCCTCGACGGCGTCTTCGGACAGTTCGTCGCAGACGTCGCCGCCGGGCGGGCGATCGTGGTCGAGACGGCACTTCCGAGCCGACCGGACCTCGCCGATCGCGTCCGCGAGCTCGCGGCGCTCGCGCACGACGTCGCGACGCGCCGGGGCGCGGTTGCGCGGCCGACGATCGCCGGGCACGAAGTCCTCCGCGAGCTGGGCCGCGGCGGAATGGCGCAGGTGTATCTGGCCCGCGACCTCCGCCTCGGGCGCGTGGTCGCGCTGAAGGTGCTTCCGCGACGGATCACGTCGCCGCGGGCGAAGGACCGCTTCCTGCGCGAAGCCAGGGCCGTCGCGAAGCTCGACCATCCGCTCGTCGTGCCGGTTTACGAGACGGGAGAGGACGACGGCCAGCCGTGGTTCTCGATGCGCTACGTACCGGGCCGCACGCTCGCGCAGGCCATCGGAGCGACGCGCGAGTCGCGCACCGGGGTCGCTTTGCTCACGGGCGCCGACTTCGCGCGGTCCGCCGGATGCACGAAGGCCCCGCCGGAGCCCTGGACGTCCACGTGGGCCAGGGCGGCGGCGCGCGCCGCGATGGACGTCGCCGATGCGTTGTCGCACGCGCACGCGAGCGGCGTCGTGCACCGCGACGTGAAGCCGTCGAACGTGCTGCTGCGCGACGACGGCTTCGCCCTGCTCTTCGACTTCGGGCTAGCCGACGTCGAAGACGAAGCGTCGCTCACGCTGACGCACGGGTTCCTCGGCACGCCGCACTACGCGAGTCCCGAGCAGGCCGCGGGCACGAACGACGCGCTCGACGCCCGGTCCGACGTCTTCTCGCTTGGCGCGACGCTCTACGAGGCGCTCACGTTGCAGCTCCCGTTCCCCGGGCCGACGACGCAGGAGATCCTGCGCCGCGTGCAGACATGGGAACCGGAGCCGCCGTCGAAACTCGTTCCGGGGCTGCCGCCGGACTTGGAGACGATCGTCCTCCACGCGCTCGAGAAGGACCCGGCGAAGCGATACGCGACCGCCGCCGAGTTCGCCGACGATCTGCGCGCGTTCCTTGCGGGGCGGAAGATCCGCGCACGTCGCGCCGGGATGCTCGAACGCGGGCTGCGCGTCGTGAAACGCAACCGCGCGCTGACGGAGCTTCTCGTCGAGCAGCAGTCGCGCAACGCAGAGCTCCGCGCCGCCGTGCTGCGCGCAGAGCGGAACGAGGCGGAGGCCCTCGCCGCGCGGCGCCGCGCCGAGTCGGCGCTCACGTTCCTCAAGGAGACTCTCAGTTCCGCGGACCCGGCGCAGGAAGGGCGCGACGTGCGCGTCGCCGATGTGCTGGAGCGGGGCCTTGCGCGCACCGGCGCATCGTTCGCCGGAGACCCGGAAGCCGCAGCCGAGATCCAGACGGTGATCGTCGCTGTGCTCGGCGAACTCGGACGCCACGCCGAGGCTGTGGCCCTCGGTCGGCCGGCCGTGGACGCGGCGTGCGCGCGACTCGACGCTTCGAACGCCGCACGGATCGATCTCGAGTTCGTGTGGAGCTCCTCTGCGGCCCAACTCGGCGCTCCGCTCGGACCCGCGCGAGACGCGGTCGAGATTGCGCAGCGGGCTCGCCGCGTGTTCGGGCCCGACGACGCTCGCACGATCCGTTACGACGCAGAGGTCGGGCAGATGCTCGAGTGGGCCGGGCGGCGAGACGAGGCGGAGGCGACGATCCGTTCTGCGCTCGAACGTGCCCGCCGCGTGCTCGGTCCCGATCACGAGGTTTCACTTCGCGCGGAGCAGAACCTGGGCCTCATCCTGTCGCTTCGTGCGGAAAGCGCGGACGAGGGCATCGGACTGCTCCGGTCCTCCTGCGCGGCACGTGAGCGGACGCTCGGCGAGCGACACCCGGAGACGCTGTTCGGGCTGGCGAACCTCGGTCAGATGCTGAAGGAGGTTGGGCGCATCGACGAGGCGGTCCCGCTCATCCGCCGCGCGTCCGCGTTGTCGTCTGAAGTGTTCGGACCCGGCCATCTCGCGAGCATCTCGGCAGACCACAACCTGGCCGGCGTGCTCCTCGACGCCGGGCGGATCGAGGAAGCCGCTGCACTTCAGCGATCGGTCGTGGACCGTGCGCTGGCGACGTCGCCGCCCGACTCGCCGCTGCGTGCGTTCCCGCTCGTGCAACTGGCTCGCCTGCTCCATCTCAAGGGCGACCACGCCGGCGCGATCGACGCTGTCACCGATGCCGCACGCGCGGCGGAACTGAACGGTTCGTTCCGGTGGCGCGAACAGGCGGCGCAGGTCCACGCTCGCTGCCTCGCGGACCTTGGTCGGCACGACGAGGCCGAGGTGGCGCTCCGCGACGCGAGGGACTGGGCCGCCCGCGCCGCGCAGTCGTAGTCAAGTGCGGCTCAGGCCCGGACAGCCGCGGCGTGGTTCCGTCGGAAGCCGCCGGCGACGACCGACGTCCTGACCGGGGCCGCATGATTCTGGCGGACGCCGCCCGCAACGACGGTCGAGCGAACGGTCGCGGCGTGGTTGCAGCGGAGGCCGCCGGCGGCGATCGTGGAGCGGATCGGCGCCGCGTGGTTCTGCCGGAGGCCCCCGGCGATCACCGAGGTCCTGATCGGCGCCGCGTGGTTGTTGCGCGTTCCACCGGCGGCGACGGTCGAGCGAACGGCCGCGGCGTGGTTCAGGCGTAGGCCGCCGGCGATCACCGACGTCCGCACCGGCGCCGCGTGATTCCAGCGCAGACCACCGGCGACGACGGTCGAGCGAACGGCCGCCGCGTGGTTCAGACGCATTCCGGCCGCCGTGACAGCCGTCCGGACGGGCGCCGCGTGATTGGTGCGCACGCCACCGGCGACGACGGTCGAGCGGACCGCAGCGGCGTGGTTCAGGCGCGTGCCGCCCGCCAGGATCGTCGTCTTCACCGTCATCTTCGTGGTCTTCGTCATGGTCGTCTCTCCTCGTTTCGGTTCCTGTGGCTCGTTCCTCGCGCCACATGGGGAGGGAGCGGAAGGCGCGGGCGAACCTGTCGGGGAAATCCGGAGATTTCGTGACGATCGCTCCGCGACGCACGGGATCCTCCCCGTCCCGACCGGACCCAGTGCCATGACCGACTCCCCGTCCCGCCCCGCGAACGACCTGCCCTCGCACGCAGACCCGGTGCGATTCGATGCCCTCGTCGAGAGCCTCTCGCCGGCCGCGATCGTCGCGATCATCGCGCGGTCGATGGGTCCGAGACTCCGCGCGGCGTGCGAGCCGGAGGACATCTGGCAGGAGACCCTCGCCGCGGCCTGGCGGGACCGGGCCCAGCACACGTGGACTTCGCGGGACGCCTACCGCGCGTGGGTGCTCGAGATCGCCCGGAACCGCATCCGCGACGCGAGTCGCCGCCTCTCCGCGGAGAAGCGCGGCGCGGGGCACGCTGCCGACCGGATCGAGGACCTGCGCGCGTCGGACAGCGGATCGCTCGCCGACGTTCTCCCCGCCGACTCCGTCACTCCGAGTCGCATCGCGTCGCACCACGAGCGCGCGCGACTCATCCTGCGAGCGCTCGACGCGCTTCCCGAAGATGTCGAGGCGGTGGTGAGGCTCCACGTGCTCGAGGAGCGTCCGATGGAGTCGGTGGCGGCGGAACTCGACATCCACCTCTCGGCCGCGTGGCGACGGTTCCGGCGCGGCGCGGTGCTGTATCGAGACGCGTTGCGCGGTCTCGATGCGGCGGGCGACGTGTCGGCGGCGGCCGACCCGTGACGCGCGCAGGCGCGGACCGCGGATCTTCGAGCGAGACGCCGGACGATCGCATCGTCGATGCCGCCATGGAGGCGTTCCTCCGCGACCTCGCGGCGGGGCGCACGCCGGACGTCGACGCCGTTGCTCTGGAGCGTCCCGATCTGCGTCCGCGGATCGAAGCGGCATGGGCGCTCGCGCGGGAGATCTCGCCGCCGCGCATCCACGCGGCCGCCGCTGAGTTTCCTGGATACGAGATCATCCGTGAACTCGGCCGCGGCGGGATGGGGCAGGTGCTCCTCGCGAAGGACAAGCGACTCGGGCGCCTCGTCGCGCTGAAGGTGCTGCCCCGGCGGCTGGCGTCGGGCCGAGCGCGTGAGCGGTTCGAGCGCGAGGCCCGGGCCGTGGCGCGTCTGGCGCACCCGCTCATCGTGCCGGTCTACGAGATGGGCGACGCCGACGGGCAGCCGTACTTCACACTCCAGTACGTCGATGGGCGCACGCTCGCAGCCGCGGTCGAGTCGCTGCGAGGTCGCGAGCCCGGGGGGCTTTCCGGTGCGGACTTCGCGTTCGCCGCCGGTGTCGCCGGTGCCCCGCCGGATCCGTGGCGCGGCGCGTGGTGGCAGGCCGCGACGCGCGCAGCGATCGACATTGCCGAAGCCCTGGCACACGCGCACTCGCAGGGCGTGGTCCACCGCGACGTCAAGCCGTCGAACGTGATGCTGCGAGGCGACGGCTTCGCGCTGCTCTTCGACTTCGGTCTGGCCGACGTCGAGGACGAAGCGACGCTCACGCAGGCGCATGGGTTCCTCGGCACGCCGCACTACGCGAGTCCCGAGCAGGCGGCCGGCGAGACGTCGTCCCTCGACGAGCGGAGCGACGTGTGGTCGCTCGGCGCGACGCTTTACGAGGCGCTCACGTTGCAGGTGCCGTTCCCCGGACCCGTCGCGCACGAGGTGCTGCGTCGCATCCAGACGTGGGAGCCCGAGGCGCCGTCCAAGCTGAACCCGGTCGTGCCGCGCGACCTCGAGACGGTCGTCCTCGCCGCTCTGGAGAAGGCCCGATCGCGCCGCACGCCGACTGCGCGCGCTTTCGCGGACGACCTGCGCTCGGTGCTTGCCGGAAAGTCGGTCCGAGCGCGGCGCGCAGGCGTTCTTGAGCGCGGGCTCCGCATGGTGAAGCGCAACCGCGCTCTCACGGAGTTGCTCGTCGAACAGCAGTCGCGCAACGCCGAGCTCCGGTCTGCGGTGCTCCGCGCGGAACGCAACGAGAAGCTCGCTCGCGAGAGCGAGGCCGCCGCGCGCGCTGCGAAGGCCGAGACCGAGGCTGCCCTCGCCCGCGCGGAGATCGAGCGCGACAAGTTCGCGCAGGTTCACCGGTTCCTCCAGGGGATGTTCGAGTCGGTGGACCTGGAGCAACGCGGCCGCGACGCGCGCGTGTTCGACGTCCTCGAACGGGCGCGCCGCGAGCTCTCCACCGCGTTCCAAGGCAACGAGGAGACGCGCGCCGCGCTCCAGACGACGCTCGGCCGGGCCTACACCGGTCTCGCGGAGCACGCCGCGGCCGACGAACTCCTCCGCGCGGCCGTCGCGACGTTCGACCGCCGCCTCGGACCGGATCATCCCGATACGCTCGTCGCGCAGGACCTGCTCGCGGTGCTCCTCCTGCAGCAGGGCGACGCCGAGACAGCGCACCGGATGCTCCGCGACGTGGCCGCGGCGGCTGTGCGCACGTTACGCAGCGACGACCCACGCCGACTCGACATCGAGCACGACTTCGTCCACGCCATGTGGATGGACGGTCACGGCGCCGAAGCGCTGACGTTCGCGGACGCGCTGCTGCCCCGGGCCGTCGATGCGCTCGGAGCGAGCCACCGGGTGACGCTTCGCGTTCGTCAGACGCGGGCGATCCTTCTCGATCTCTTCGGACGCGACCGCGACGGTCAGGACGAGATGCGCGTCGTGTGGGACGCACGCCGGGAGACCTATGGCGAGCGCGATCCCGAGACGATCGACGCGCTGGCGTCGTACGCTCAGTTCGTCAAAGAGAACGACGGACCCGCGGCTGCGGCGGCCCACCTGGAAGACGTGTGCCGTCTTGCACGCGAGGTGTACGGGTCGAACATCCTGGCCACGTTTGGGGCCATTCACAACCTGGCCGGTCTCCGAATCGACCTGGGCGAGGTGGACGCTGCCGCGGCGTTGCAGGAGGAGGTGTTCGAGGGCGCCACCGCGACCTTGGACGCGACGTCTGCGACGCGTGTCGGCGTAGCCGGGCAGTTGGCTCGCATCCGAGCTCTCCAGGGTCGTTTCGGCGAGGCGGAGGAGATCCTGCGGACGCTGCGCTCTGCGTGGAAGGGCCGCATGGCGCCGGGCGACCGTCGGGCCGTCCACCTCAGCGTCGATCTGGCGGAACTGATGGTGCGGCGCGGCGCGGCCGCGGAGGCGATGGCGGAACTCGAGGCGACGCTGGGGCAGCCGATGAGCGAGGAAGCCGCTCCGATGGCAGCCGCTGCATCGACGCTGCTGGAACGCCTGCGAATGCTGTGACCCGCCCGGCACGGCTCAACCGTGTCCGGGCGGGTTGCTTCGGCTCAGCGCGCGAGAGCGGAGTGGTTCAGCTTGGATCCCGCAGCGACGACGTTCGTCTTCACCGACGCGGCGTGGTTGAGCTTCACTCCCCCGGCGACGACCGCGGCGCGGACGGTCGGCGCGTGGTTCAGCTTCATCCCCCCGGCGGCGACCGCCGTGCGCACCGGAGCGGCGTGGTTCAGCCGTGCGCTGCCCGCAGCGATCGTGGTGCGAACCGCGGCCGCATGGTTCAACTTCGCGCTACCCGCGACCGCCGCCGTGCGGATCGCCGCGGCGTGGTTCAACTTCGCGCCGCCGGCCGTCAGGTTCGTCTTCGTCGTGAGCTTCGTCATGGTCGTCTCTCCGTTCGTGGGGTTCCTCGCGTCGCGTTCTGCGTCGCACGGAGAGTCCAAGCGCATCCCGTGGGCGAATGTGTCGGGTGAATTCGAGAATCTCGACGACGGACGCGTTGGGCGCGACGCAACGCGTTCCTGGAGAACGTCTTGTGGAAGACCGAACGACTCGCAGTTTCTTGGAACGAGGCGACTGCCGACGTGGGTTCGCGCGGAAGTCTGGCGATGCGACGCAGGCGTCGGTACATCGTGCGAATGATCCTCTCCGTCACATCTGCCAGCATCCGTGAAGCGTTTGCGAAGGAACTCGAACCGGGCGAGTCGCTCGTCGCCTGCGCGTTCGGCTTGCGCGTGCCGTCGAAGGAGAGCGTGGAGAAGACGCTCCGGCGGGGGCTCTACGTGTTCGGGGCGATCGTCCTCTACTTCCAGCGCGACAAGGTGTTCGTCGGACTGACCGACCGCCGCCTCATCATCCTCGTGCTCACCGAACGGTACGCGGGCGTCCTCGAACGGATCTCGATCCCGCTCGGCGCAGTGCGCGCGGCCGAGCACGAGAAGGGTTCCGTCTACCACGAGTTGCGCGTCTCCGCGTCGCCGACGGACGCGAGGTTCCTGTTCTTCCCGGCGCCGATGGGCGTGCCGGACAACGCCGCGCAGGTCCTGACCATGCACGCGGCGCTCGCCGGCCGACCCGCAGGGGCGTCGCACGCGGTGGTCGCGACGCCGGCCGTCGCTGGCTCCGCTCCGGGGCGCCGCGGCTGCAAGCGAGCGCTCCTCTGGGGCGTGGGAGCGGTGATCGTGCTCGTCGCGTTGCTCTGCGGATGGGGCATCTCCGATCTGGTGCGCGCGGGTTCCGCCGCCGACGCCGCCCGGGCAGCCGTGGCGAAGAACGATCTCGTGACGGCCGAGGCTTCATTCCGGCGCGCGATCGAGTTGTCGGCAGACGCGCAGCGGCCGGCGCTTCTCCACGAACTCGCCGTCGTGGAAGTTGCTCGCAACGAGGTGGATCTCGCCGTCCGGTCGATCCGCGACGCCCGCGCCATCGACCCGAAGTACGCGCCGCCGGCCGAGGTCGCCGCCAAGCTGGCCGACGTCTTCCGGCGCATCGACGATTCGAAGTGACGCGGGCGCAAACGGAAGCGACGATGGCCGCGTGAGCGAGCCGACGCAACCCGGGGACCATCTCGATCCGTCGCGTTTCGACGCGATCATCGACGAGGCAGGTCCGGACTCGATCCTGGTGATCATCGACCGGTCGATGGGGCCCGTGGTGCGCGGCGTGTGTCAGGCGGAGGACGTCTGGCAGGAGACGCTCGCCCTCGCCTGGCGGGACCGGGCGCAACACACATGGACCGACGTCCGGGCCTATCGATCGTGGCTCATCACGATCGCGAAAAACCGCATCCGCAAGATCGCACGCGACGCCACCACCGAGAAGCGAGGCGGCAAGGGCACGCGAGCGCTGTTCTCCGACTTCGAGCAGGCCGAAGGCGTGTCGTCGCTCGGGAACCTCCTGCCCGCGGGGTCGGAGACGCCGAGTCGCGTTGCGTCGTCGCGAGAGCGGTCCCGCGTGATGCTCGCGGCGCTCGCGGAGCTTCCGGAAGAGGACCAGGCGCTCCTGCAGGCGCGACTCTTCGAGGAGCGGCCGATGGAAGATGTCGCGGGCGAGATGGGCATCCATCTCTCCGCCGCGTGGCGCAGGTTCCGCAAGGCGCTCGAGGCGTATACGAAGCGGCTCGAAGTGCTTCGCAGTCGGTCCGTCTCGCCACCGCAGCCGTGACCGACTCTGATCGTCTCGGTCCATCGCATCCGGGGGGTTCCGTGCCCGACGACGAGTCCATCCTGGACGCCGCGCTCGCGCGCTTCCTCGACGACGTCGCCGAAGGCCGCGAGCCCGATGTCGCCGGGGCCGCCGCAGGTCGCGCGGACCTCGTCGCGCAGATCCGCGAACTCGCCGCGATGGCGAAGCAGGCGGCACCGCGCGCGAAGGAGTCCCGTCCGGTCATTGGCGGCTACGAGATCCTCGGCGAGATCGGCCGCGGCGGGATGGGCCAGGTCTACCTCGCCGAAGACGTGAAGCTCCGCCGCCGCGTGGCGCTGAAGGTGCTTCCGCAGCGCCTCGCGTCGGAGCCGTCGCGACTGCGCTTCGAGCGCGAGGCCCGGGCCGTGGCACGACTGGAGCACCCCGGCATCGTGCGGGTCTATGAGTCCGGCGACGACGGCGGGCATGCGTGGATTGCGATGGAGTTCGTGCGGGGGCGCTCACTCGCCGCGGTGGTTGCGCATCTGCGATCCCTCGGCAAGACGGCGGGCGACATCACGACGAAGGACTTCGCGACCGCCGCGGGGCTCTCCTCTGTGCCTCCCGGAACCTACGCGATGGCCGCGGCCGGAGTCGTGCGCCAGGTCGCGCAGGCGCTCGCGTGCGCGCACGCGCAGGGCGTCGTCCATCGCGACGTCAAGCCGCAGAACGTGATCCTGCGCAGCGACGGTCGCGCTCTCCTCCTCGACTTCGGCCTGGCCGACGTGGAGGAGGAGCGCACGCTGACGATTGCGGGCGACTTTCTCGGTACGCCGCACTACGCCTCGCCCGAGCAGGCGTCCGGTGCCGTGGCCGATCTCGATGGCCGGACCGACGTCTGGTCGCTCGGCGCAACGCTCTACGAGATGCTGACGTTGCGCGTGCCGTTCGCCGGGCACACCACGCAGGCGGTGCTCTCGGCGATCGGGACGCGCGAGCCGGAGTCCATCCGTTCGTCGGCTCCTTACGTGTCGCGGGACCTCGAGACGGTGTGCCTTGCGGCGCTCGAGAAGGACCGCGCCAAACGCTACGCGACCGCTGCCGACTTCGCCGCGGACCTCGGCGCGTTCCTCGACGGGCGACCGGTCGGAGCGCGACGCGTCGGCGTCCCCGGGCGGCTGCGGCGATGGATACGGCGGCACCCGGCGAGCGCCACGGCCGCTGTGCTCGCGTTCGTGCTCTGCGTCGGCACGCCGACCGCGCTGTACGTCCAGCAACGCGCGGCGAACGACGACGTTCGCGCAGAGAAACGCCGTGCCGACGACGCGCGGATCGAGGCCGAGGCGTCCCAGAGAACCGCCGAGTCCGAACGCGACAACGCGAACGCAGTGCGCGACTTCATGACCGAGATCTTCACGGCGGCCGACGACGGGGAGAGCGGGCGCGACACGAAGGTCGTGGACGCACTCGCCAAGGCCGAGGCGAACGCGGCGAAGAAGCTCGCAACCAAGCCGAAGCTCCGCGCCGCGGTCATGAGCGCCGTTGCCTCGACGTACGCCGGGCTGTCGCTCCACGAGGAGTCGGGCGCGATGGCGTCGCGTGCCATCGCTGAGCTGGAGCCGATCGTCGGCAGGACGGACCCGTCGATCATCGACCTGCATCTGTGCGTCGCCCACGCGGCACGCTGCAACGCAGACGACGCGACGGCGCTCGCGGAAATCACGCTTGCGTGCGCCGCGGCCGTGGACGCCTACGGAACCGATGATCCGCGCACCGCCGCAGTGCAGACGGGGCGAGGCCTCGTCCTGCGCGATGCCGGTCGCACCGCCGAGGCCATCGAGGTGTTGCGCGCCGCGGTCGCAGTGCTGGAGCGGCGCGCCGGGCCGCCGGACTCAGCCCTTCTCAGCGCGCAGATGAACCTCGGGATCGCGCTCACCGAGGACGCTCCGTTGCCCGAAGGCGTTGAGTTCCTGAGGCGCGCGCACGTTGGCTGGCGTGAACTGCTCGGCGCGGACAACGGCAACACCCTCTACGCGGCCTGCAACTACGGACAGGCGCTCAAGGAAGCGGGGCGTCTCGACGAGGCCGGAGAGGTGATGGTCGCCGCCGCGGGCACGGCGCGTCGAGGACCCGGACTGCGCGCCGACATCACAGTGTTCCTCATTCACAACCTCGCGGGGTTGCGACTCGACCAGGGACGTCTCGACGAGGCGGGTTCGCTCCAGCAGGAACTCGCGGATGGGCTCGCGGCAGGGGCGATCGAGGGCGTTCCGGTGCGGTCGATGGTGTACTCGCAACTCGCGCGTGTCCGGTGGGCCCAGGGCGCGGCGGCCGACGCCGAGCGCGCTGCGATCGAGGCAATCCCTGCCGCTTGGGCGGCCGACGAGGCTCCGCGCGGGCATGCGTCGGCCGCGATCCTGATCGCCGCGCGGCTGAAGCTCGGGCGCGTCACCGACGCAGCGGAGGCCGCGCGCGACGCATTGACCCGCACGCGCGCGGCTGCGGTGCCGCCATCGGAGGAACTCGTCGGGATCATTCGCGAAGTGGTCGCCGCTCTCCGGCGCGTCGGCGACCCGGTCGGCGCAGCGGCACTCGAAGCCGCCGCGGCTCGCTGACCGCGGCTCGGCAACGTCCGGCGGCGGGCCGTCGTGCGACGGCCCGCCGAGGTCGCTTCAGCGCGCCGAGAGCGCGTGGTTCTGCTTGACTCCGCCGGCCAGAACGCTCGTGCGCACGGCGCTGGCGTGGTTGTTCTTCAGCCCGCCGGCGCGCACGGTGGAACGGACCGCGGCAGCGTGGTTCTGCTGGATGCCACCGGCCAGGACGTTCGTGCGCACGGGGCTCGCGTGGTTGTTCTTTAGTCCGCCGGCGCGCACGGTGGAACGGACCGCGGCAGCGTGGTTCTGCTTGAGTCCGCCGGCCGGGACGTTCGTACGCACGACGGCGGCGTGGTTGCTCTTGAGTCCGCCGGCGCGCACTGTGGCACGGACCGGTGCAGCGTGGTTCGTCTTCAATCCGCCGGACGCCACGGCTGTTCGCACCACGGCAGCGTGGTTCGCTTTCAGCCCGCCCGCCGTCATCGCAGTCCGCACGGTGATCTTCGCGTTCGTCGTGTTCGCCATGGTCGTCTCTCCTCGTTCTGTCCTGGGTTCTCCGCGACGCGTCGTGCGTCGCACACCCTGATGAGTCCGGAATCCCGCGGGCGATGTCGGGGGAATCCGCAATTCGCCGAATCGCGGCGGCGTCCCGGCTCGGACCGCTTCGTCGGGAAGCCGGCTGCGTCCTGCGGCGTCGTGTGTCGCCCCCGGAGTCCGGTTCCTTGATCGTCATGTCGCAGAAAACCGGCGAATTCGCGGCGGTCGGGTCGGCACACTCGGCGCATGCCTGACGCGAGCTCGCAGCCGGACCCATCGCAGCGCGACACATCCGGCGGCACCACCGGTGACGACGATTCGATCCTCGACGCCGCGCTCGCGCGCTTTCTCGACGACGTCGCGGAAGGCCGCGAGCCCGATGTCGCCGGGGCCGCCGCAGGTCGCTCGGACCTCGTCGCGCAGATCCGCGAACTCGCCGCGATGGCGAAGCAGGCGGCACCTCGCGCGAAGGAGTCTCGTCCGCTGATCGGCGGATACGAAATCCTCGGCGAACTCGGCCGCGGTGGCATGGGACACGTCTATCTGGCGCAGCAGAAGGGACTGCGAAGGCGCGTGGCGCTGAAGGTGCTGCCGCAGCGGATGGTCACGAAGACGGCGCGCGAGCGGTTCGAGCGCGAGGCGCGCGCGGTCGCACGGCTCGAGCACCCCGGCATCGTGCGGGTCTACGAATCGGGCGACGACGCGGGGCAGCCCTGGTTCGCGATGGAGCTCGTCACGGGCACGACGCTCGCGGCGGTGCTCCACGACCTACGCGCGCTGTCGAAACCGGCGGCGTCGCTCACCGCGGCGGACTTCGCCCGCGCGGCGCGGGTCGAGGGGACCACCGGGAAGTCGTACGCCGGGATCGTCGCGGACGTCGTCCGCCAGGTCGCGGAGGCGCTTGCGTTCGCTCACGACCGCGGGGTGATCCACCGCGACGTGAAGCCGAGTAACGTCATGCTCCGCAGCGACGGCCGCGCGCTGCTCTTCGACTTCGGCCTGGCCGACGTCGAGGAGGAGCGCTCGCTCACGCTGTCGGGCGACTTCCTCGGCACGCCGCACTACGCGTCGCCGGAACAGGCGGCGGGCGCCGTCCGCGATCTCGACGGCCGGACCGACGTGTGGTCGCTCGGCGCGACGTTGTACGAGGCACTCACGCTGCGCCCGCCGTTCGACGGCCCGACCACGCAGGTGATCCTGAGCGACATCGCGAGCCGCGAGCCGACGCGGCCGCGGAGCGAGTGCGCGTCGATCCCGCGCGATCTCGAGACCGTGTGTCTCGCGGCGCTCGAGAAAGACCGCACGAAGCGCTACCGATCGGCGGGGGACTTCGCGGCCGATCTCGCGGCGTTCCTCGACGGGCGCCCGGTTGCGGCGCGTCGAGCGGGGCCAGCCGAACGCGTGTGGCGCTGGACGAAGCGGCACCCGGCGCGCGCTGCGGCTGCCGTGCTCGCGGCGGGCCTCTTCGTCGGGACGCCGACCGCCTTGTATCTGCAGCAGAGGGCGGCGAACGAGTCGATCCGCGACGAACGCGACAAGGTGGCCGCGGCGCTGCGGACGGCCGAGGAGGAGCGCGACAGTGCGCGGGCGGTGCGCGACTTCATGACCGGTGTGTTTCGCGAGGCCGACGCAGGGCTCGCCGGGCCCGACGCGAAGATCGCAGATGCGCTCGCCGGGGCGGCCACCGACGCCGGGTCGCAGTTCGCCGACCGTCCGAGGCAGCGCGCCGAAGTCTGCGCTGTGATCGCTTCCACGTACACGAGCCTCTCGCTCTTCGAGCAGGCGCAGGCACTCGCCACGACGACGTTGGCGGCGGTGGAGCCCGCGCTCGGTTCCGACTCACCGCAGGTGCTGGATCTCCGCGCGGCACTCGTCGGCGCGCTCACGGAGGCGGGCGACGTGGAAGGCGGGCTGCGCGAGTCCGGAGACCTCTGGCGAACTGCGAGGAAGGCACTGGGAGACGACGACCAGCGGACCCTCAACGCCGGGATCGCGTGGGCATTCGCGCTCTCGGCGGCGAACCGAGCGGACGAGTCCGTCGCCGTGCTGCGGGAGCTCATCCCGCGACTCGTGCGCGTGTTCGGCGCGGGCGGTACGTACACGCTGCGGGCGCAGATGAACCTCGGGCTCCTGCTCGACGCGACGCAGCCCGACGGTGAGGCACTCAGCCTCCTGCGCACGGCGTACGAGGGGTGGACGCGCGCGCTCGGTCCGACGAACGGGAACACGCTCGACGCGGCGCTGAACTACGGCCAGGCGTTGAAGATGCTCGGCCGCCTCGCGGACGCCGAGCCCATCCTGACGGCCGCGGCCGACGGCTCGCGCCGGACGCTTGGTCTCGGCAACTCCACGACCGTCGCCGCGATCCACAATCTGGCCGGGCTCCACATGGACGCGAACCGGTTGGATGTCGCCGTCGCGCTCCAGCAGGAGCTCGCGGACCAGATCCCGGCCGGCAACATGACCGCGCTCCCGGTGCAAGCGGCGGTGCTCGCTCAGCTCGCGTTGCTGCGCGTCCAACGCGGCGAGCTCGATGCGGCCGAGCGTGCGGGGACGAGCGCGATCGCCGTGGCATGGCAGTGCGGGCAGGCCGCGCCGGCAGAGAACTCGGCGTTCCTCGTCGCGTCGGTGCGCATCAAGCTCGGCCGCCTCGACGACGCTGCGACGTGCGTGCGCGACGCGCTCGTCGCGGCGAAGGAAGGCGGCTTCGAGTACTCGGGAGAGCTGGTGGGTCTCGCGAAGGACATCGCTGCGAAGCTGCGGGCGGCCGGCAGCGTGGATGCTGCGGCCGCCTTGGAAGTGGTGATCCCGAAGTAGCCCCTCCGGCATCGCGTCGAGCGACCGGCGGGGAAACGACCGGCTACCGGACGGCCGCCGCGTGGTTGAACATCCTGCTGCCCGCGGCCACGGTCGAGCGAACGACTGCGGCGTGGTTCAGGTTCCGCCCGCCGGACGCCACCGCAGTGCGAACCGAAGCGGCGTGATTGAAGTTCTTCCCGCCCGCGGCCACGGCGGTTCGCACGCTCGCGGCGTGGTTGAAGTTCTTCGTTCCGGCGGCCACCGCCGTCCGGACGCTCGCCGCGTGGTTCAGGGACCGCCCGCCTGCGACGACTGTCGAGCGCATCGGGATCGCGTGGTTGAACATCTTGCCGCCGGCGGCAACCGTCGAGCGAACCCCGGCCGCGTGGTTGAACAGCCTGCCGCCCGCGGCAACCGCCGAGCGCACTGCGGCCGCGTGGTTCAGGGTGCGCCCGCCGGAAGCTACCGCACTGCGAACGGTCGCGGCGTGGTTGAACAGTTTGCCGCCCGCGGCAACGGTCGAGCGCACCGCGATCGCGTGGTTCAGCGACTTCCCGCCTGCGTTCAGGCCCGTCCGCACCGTCGTCGCGACCGTCTTCATCGTCTTCGTCATGTTCGACTCTCCGCCTCGTACGTTGGTCTTCTTCGTCTCGCGTCCGTCGCACCGTGCTCAGGACACCCCCCGGAGTCCGGTCCGCGCGGCGACGTGTCGGGGAATCCGGAAGATTGTTTTCCGCGGGCGCGGCGCGCGTCGGGCGGACAGACTCTCCGCCCATGCCGGGAGACACGGAATCGGGTGCCGACGACGCTCTCCTCGACGAACTCCTCGGCCGATTCGTGGGCGACGTGACGGCCGGGAGGACGCCGGACCTCGACGCGGCGCTCCCGGGGCGCCCGGATTTGCGCGGCCGCGTGGCCGAGACGTGGGAACTCGCGCAGCGGATCGCGCCGAGGCGCCCCGTGCGACGGCCGGAGATCGGCGGATACGAGATCGAGGAGGAGATCGGACGCGGCGGGATGGGGCACGTCTGGCGGGCGCGGCACGCGCGGCTCGGACGCGTGGTGGCCCTGAAGCTCCTGCCCGGGCGCCTCGCGTCGTCCCGCACGCGGGAGCGGTTCGAGCGGGAGTCGCGCGCGGTCGCCAGGCTCGAGCATCCGGGGATCGTCCGCGTGTACGAGTCGGGCGACAGCGACGACCAGGCGTGGTTCGCGATGGAACTCGTGGCGGGCCGCACGCTCGCCCAGGTCATCGACGGGCTCCGCGCGGGCGCGCGCCCGGTGCGCGATCTCGCCGCGACGGATCTCGCGCTCGCCTGCACGGGTGCGGCCCCTCCGCGCACCTGGCCGGCGTCGTACGCCGACGCGGCGGCGCTCCTCGTCGCGGACGTCGCCGACGCGCTCCACTTCGCCCATACGCACGGGGTCGTCCACCGCGACGTCAAGCCGTCGAACGTGATCGTCCGGACGTCGGACGCGCGGCCCCTGCTCTTCGACTTCGGACTCGCCGACGACGCGAGCGAGGCGACCCTCACGATCAGCGGCGACTTCCTGGGGACGCCGCACTACGCAAGCCCCGAGCAGGCGGCCGGTGCGGCGAAGGACCTCGACGCGCGGACCGACGTCTGGTCGCTCGGCGCGACGCTGTTCGAACTTCTCACCCTCGCGCGCCCGTTCTCCGGCCCGAGCACCCACGAGATCCTGACGGCAGTCCGCACGCGTGAGCCGTCGGCTGCGCGGAGCCTGAACGGCGGGATTCGCGCCGACCTCGCGACCGTCGTCCACCGGGCGCTCGAGAAGGACGTCTCGCGGCGGTACCGGACCGCCGCCGACTTCGCGGCGGACCTGCGCGCCGCCGTCGAGGGGCGCGAGATCGCGGCGCGTCGGGTTGGCGCTGCGGGCCGGGCGGTCCGCTGGGCGCGACGCAACCGCGCGGCGGCCGCGGCGATCCTGCTCGGACTCCTGCTCGTCGTCGGCACGCCGACGGCGCTCCTCGTCCAGCAGATGGCGGCCACGGCGCGCGTCACTTCGGAGCGCAATCGGGCCGACGGCGTGACGCAGTTCCTCCTCGAGGCGTTCCGGTCGGCGGACCCCGATGCGGACGGGCGCGAGGCCCGCGTCGTGGACGTGCTCCAGCGCGCGGCGAAGACGGCGGAGACGCGCTTCGCGGGCGACGCCGCGACGCGCGCGGCCGTGCTCGATGCCATCTCCGACACCCTCTACAACATGGGCCTCGTCGAGGAGTCGGTGGCCCCGTGCCGGGCTGCGGCCGCAGCCCACGCCGCGACGGGCGACGTCCGGGGCGAGCTGCGGGCGCGGTCGGCGGAGGGCATGGCGCTCAGCAACGTCGGACGCCTCGCGGAGGCGACGGCGCTGCTCCGCACGTGCGTCGAACGCGCCGCCGCGGCGCTGCCGCCCTCGGACTCGGTCCGGCTGGAGGCGTCGGTGGACCTTGCGTCCGTGCTCGTCTCGGGCGACGGGTACGACGAGGCGACGCGATTGCTCGGGGGCGTCCGTGACGCGGCCACGGCTGCGCGGGGCGCCGACGACCCGCTGGCCTTGCGCGCCGGCCACGAGATGGGGCTGGCGCTCTCGTTCCTCGGCCGGAACGGCGATGCGATCCCGCTGCTCCGCGACGTGCTCGCCCGCCGGGAGGCCGTGGAGGGGGCGTCGAGCATCAACGCCGTAGCGACTGCGGCGTTGCTCGGGCAGTTGCTGTCGGAAGAGTCGAAGACCGACGAGGCCGTCGCGATGCTCTCGCGCGTCGCGGCGGCCACCGAGGCGCAGTGCGGCGCCTCCGGAATGCGCACGGTCGTCGCGGTCCACAACCTCTGCGGGGCGTTGCAGCGCGCGGGGCGACTCGACGAAGCCAGGGCGAAGCAGGCGGACCTGGTCGAAGTGACGCTCGCGCGCGGCCCCGTCGGCTGGGACATGCGGACGCTCACCGTGAGACAACTCGGCGAGATCGAGGCGGCGCTCGGGCACGACGACGAGGCCATCCGCCGCGGCCTGCAGGCGCTCGACGAGGCGCTGCCGGTGGAAGGGCGGGACCAGTTCGTCGAGGGCGCGGTGCTGCTCGCGGTTCCGCGCATGCTGTCGGCGTCTCGTACTGCGGAAGCGCTGGCGATGTGGACGCGCGCCGTCGAGGCGAGCCCCGGGATGGTCGAGGACGAGCCGGAGCTGGCCCCGATCCGCGACCGGCTCGCGGCGGCGTTGGAAGCCGCGGGCGACTCCCGCTCCGCCGCCGCGGTTCGCGGCACGAAGCGGGAGTGAGGTTCATCCGCTCTCGGCTACCGCACCGAGGCGGCGTGGTTGGCCTTCACGCCGCCGGCGACGACCGCGGTGCGGACGGCCGGGGTGTGGTTGACCTTGATGCCGCCGGCGGTGAGTGCCGTGCGGACGGCCGGAGCGTGGTTAATCTTCACGCCACCGGCGACGACCGCCGTGCGGACCGGGGCGGCGTGGTTCTTCTTCACGCCTCCGGCGGTGACCGCCGTGCGGATGACGGGAGCGTGGTTCTTCCGCACGCCGCCGGCGACGACCGTGGTGCGCACCGGGGCGACGTGGTTCGGCTTGCAGCCGCCGGCCGTGAGCACCGAGCGGACCGGCACCGCGTGGTTCGCGCGGATGCCGCCCGCCGTCACCGCAGTCCGAACCGTCGCCGAGGAAACCGTCTTCGTGGTGTTCGTCATGTTCATCTCTCCGTTCGTCGTTCCGTCGGACCGCGTCGTGCGGTCCTCACAATCCAGGGAGCGTGGTTGCGACGGGAAGTGTCGGGGAATTCTCCGGATTGTTCCGGTGGGCGGATCTGGGCGTCCGCGTCGGTAGACTCCCGCCCTCCACCGATGACCGCCGACACGCCCCTTCCGCCCCACATGGACGCCGCCCGGTTCGATGCCCTCATCGACTCCGTCGGACCGGATTCGCTCCTCGTCGTGATCGCGTCGTCGATGGGGGCGCACGTCCGCGCTTGGTGTGATCCGGAGGACGTGTGGCAGGAGACCCTCGCCCTCGCGTGGCGGGACCGGGCGCAGCACCGCTGGGAGACGCCGGAGGCCTACCGCACCTGGCTCGTGACGATCGCCCGCAACCGCATCCGCGACATCGCCCGCAGCCTCGGGACCGTGAAGCGGGGCGCCAAGCGGACCGGGCTGTTCGGCGACATCGACGGCGGGAAGAGCGCCCCGTTCGAGGCGTATCTCCCCGCGGGTTCGACCACGCCGTCCCGCGTCGCCCATCACTCCGAACGGGCCCGGCGCATGTCCGACGCGCTCGCGACGCTCGGCGACGACGACCGCGAGTTCCTCACCGCGCACCTCTTCGAGGAACGCACGATGGAGTCGATCGCCGCGGAGCGCTCGATCTCGCTCTCGGCCGCGTGGAGGCGATTCCGCAAGGCGTCGGAAACGTACGCGGCGGCGCTCGCGGGGTTCGACTCGCGGTCCGAGCCGCCCCGGGGGACGCCGTGACCGACGACGCGACGTTCGCCGGCGCGCCGCACGCAGACCCCGCGCAGTGGGACCGGCTCATCGAGAGCGTCGGACCCGACGGCGTGCTCGTCGCGATCGGCCGGATGATGGGGCCGGTCGTCCGCGCGCGCTGCCAGGCGGAGGACGTCTGGCAGGAGACGCTCATCGCCGCGTGGCGCGACCGCGAGCAGCACCGCTGGACGGGCGTGAAGGACTACCGCTCGTGGCTCCTCACGATCGCGCGGAACCGCGTCACCGACATCGCGCGACGTGCGTCGGCCGAAAAGCGCGGCGGCGAGACGCCCGCCGTCGGCTTCGGCGACCTCGCCCCGCCGGCCGACGGGTCCGTCACCGACCTGTTCCCGGCGGGGTCCGTGACGCCGAGTCGTATCGCGAGCCACCGTGAACGCGCGGTGCTGATGCAGCAGGCGCTCGAGAGCCTCCCGGAGGAGTTCGAGGCCGTGCTGCGCCTTCACCTCTTCGAAGAGAGGCCGATGGAGAACGTCGTGGCGGAACTCGGGATCGGCCTCTCCGCGGGCTGGTACCGCCTTCGGCGCGGGACGGCCCTGTACGTGGCGGCGCTGGAGGCCCTGCGCTCGGGCTCGGCGGGCGCGTGACGGCTCCCGACCTCGGCGCCGACGACCACGGAGACGCCGACGAAGCGATCCTCGACGCGCTGTTCGGACAGGTGATGTCCGACCTCGCAGAAGGACGCGCCGCGGACCCGGCGGCGCTGCTCCCGGACCGGCCGGACCTGCACGCGCGGCTCCGTGAGGTGATCGACCTCGCGTCGAAGGCCGTCACGCGGCGGCCGGCCGCGGCGCCCACGTTCGCGGGCTACGAGATCCTGCGGGAACTCGGACGCGGCGGGATGGGGCAGGTCCACCTCGCCCGGCACACGAAGCTCGGCCGCACCGTCGCCCTGAAGGTGCTCCCGCGGCGACTCGCCGCCGGGAAGGCCCGCGAACGGTTCCTGCGCGAGGCCCGAGCCGTGGCGCGGCTCTCGCACCCGCTCGTCGTTCCCATCTACGACATGGGCGAAGACGACGGGCAGCCGTACTTCACGATGGCGTACGTCGAAGGCGGAACGCTCGCGGCGGCGATCCAGTCGGTCCGCGGGCGGGACGCAGCTTCGCTGACGGGCGAGGACTTCGCACGCGCGGCGGGAGTCTCGCCGACGCCGGAACGGTGGTCCGGGCCGTGGTGGCGCGCGGTCGTGCAGTCCGTGATCGACGTGGCCGACGCGCTGACGTACGCCCACGGCGCGGGCGTCGTACACCGCGACGTGAAGCCGTCGAACGTGCTGCTGCGGCGCGACGGGTTCGCGCTGCTCTTCGACTTCGGCCTCGCCTCGGTCGAGGACGAAGCCACGCTCACGCTGACGCACGGGTTCGTCGGCACGCCGCACTACGCGAGCCCCGAGCAGGCGTCCGGCGCGACCGACTCGCTCGACGCGAGGACCGACGTCTTCTCGCTCGGCGCCACGCTCTACGAAGCGCTCACGCTCCGCCTGCCGTTCCCGGGGCCGACGACGCACGAGGTGCTCCGCCGCATCCAGACGTGGGAGCCGGACCCGCCGACTGCGCTGAACGCCGCGATCCCGAAGGACCTCGAGACGGTCGTGCTCGCCGCGCTCGAGAAGGACCGGGAGCGGCGGTACGCCTCCGCGGCGGCGTTCGCCGACGACCTGCGTGCGGCGATCACCGGGCGGAAGGTGCGGGCGAAGCGGGCGGGGCTCCTCGAGCGTGGGCTCCGCAGCGTGAAGCGCGGGCGCGCCCTGACCGACCTGCTCGTCGAGCAGCAGACGCGGAACGCCGAACTCCGCTCCGCCGTGCTCCGCGCCGAGGCGAACGAACGCCTCGCGATCGAGCGCGAGGCCGAGACGCGCGCGGCGCTCGCCCGCGCCGAGGTCGAACGCGAGAAGGCGGACCGCATCCGCAAGTTCCTCGAGTCGATGCTCGCCTCCGCCGACCCGGACCGCGACGGCCGCGACGTGCGCGTGGCGGACCTGCTGAATCGCGCCGCGGACGACGCCGAGCGGTCGTTCGCCGACCGGCCCGAGATTCTCGCGTCGGTGCTCTACACGATCACCACGTGCCGGCTCGGGCTCGGGCAGGCGCCGGAGGCGCTCGTGTCGGGCCGCCGCTCGCTCGCCGCGGCGCTGCGGGCCGGCGACGAATCGGAGCCGATGGCGATCGAGATCCGGTCCGCCCTGGGCGTCACGCTCGGCTACATGGGCGACTTCGCGGAGTCGGCGACCGAACTCGAGCGCGTGGCGCGCCTCGCCGCCCGGCGATTCGGCCCGGACCACCGGGAGACGCTCCAGTTCCAGTCAAACCTGGCGCACGCCCTCACCTGTGCGCGTCGGAACGAGGAGGCGATCACGATCCTCCGCGACACGCTGGAACGCGCACGGCGGGTCGTCGGTCCCGACCACGAGGTGACGCAACTCTCCTGCAACAACCTGGCGCTCGCGATCAAGGAGGTGGATCGGACGTCCGACGAAGCGGTCGCGCTCCTGCGCGAGTGCCTCGCGTCGCGACGTCGCACTCTGGGCGAGAAGCACCCGCTGGTCGCTCGCACGCTCTCGAACCTCGGGTCGATCCTGGCGCTCCGGCCCGAGCACCACGCCGAGGCCGAGGCGGCGCTCGGAGAGTCGCTCGTCGTGCTCACCGAGATCCAGGGCGAGAGCCACATCGGGACCGTCGCGGCGATGCACAACTTCGCGACGCTTCTCGCGGACCTGGGCCGGTGGGACGAAGCGGAGGTGCTGCTCCGCAAAGTGGTGGACAACATCGCGCGGATCGTCGTCCCGACCGACCCGCGGCTCGCGATGTCCCGCGGGCAGCTCGCGCGCGTCCTGCACCATCTCGGACGGCGAGACGAGGCCGAGCGTCAGGTGCGAAGCGCCATCGACATCCTGGCTGCGGCCGGGAACTCGCCGCGCACCACATCGATGCACGACCTCCTCGCCGAGATCCTGCGGAGCGCAGGCACGAGCGAGGAGGTTGGTTCCCCGGCGGTCGAAGTGACGTCGCCCCGCCGGGAGGGATGATCAGGCGCGGACGGACGCGGCGTGGTTCTGGCTGATCCCGCCGGCCTTCACCGTCGAGCGGACGGTTGCCGCGTGGTTGCCGCGAATGCCGCCGGCCTTGATCGTCGAGCGGACTGGAGCCGCGTGGTTGTAGCTGAACCCGCCGGCCTTGACCGTGGCGCGGACGGTTGCCGCGTGGTTGACGCCGCTGCCGCCCGCCTTGATCGTCGAGCGGACGCCAGCCGCGTGGTTGGTGCAGCGGCCTCCCGCCTTGATCGTCGAGCGGACCGGAGCGGCGTGGTTGAAGCCGATGCTGCCGGCCTTGACCGTGGCGCGGACGGTTGCTGCATGGTTGACGCCGCTGCCGCCGGCCTTGACCGTCGAGCGAACACCCGCCGCGTGGTTGCCGCCGGTGCCTCCCGCTTTGACCGTGGAGCGGACCGGAGCGGCGTGGTTGGCGCTCATCCCGCCGGCTTTGACGGCCGAGCGGACGCTCGCCGCGTGGTTGAAACCGAGCCCGCCCGCCTTCACCGTCGTGTTGATCTTCATGGTCGTGTCTCCGTTGCGTTCGTTCGTGTCCGGGTCGCGCGTCGTGCGCGTCCCACACCTCTCCGAGCGCAATCGGGCGACGGATCTGTTCATGGAAATCCGGAGATTTCGAAATCGACCCTGGGAAGGAAGCGACGTGGCTACTTCGGGCCGCGGTGGAGGTCGTCGCGGTTCTTCCGGCAGGCGGCGGTGGTCGGGTGGTCCGGGCCGAGCGACGATTCCAGGATCGGCAGCGCCGCGTCGAACTCGCGCCCGGCCTCGGCGAGCAGGCCCATCTCGTGGAGGAGCACGCCCAGGTTCTGCCGGAAGAGGCCGACCTCGGGGTGACGTTCGCCGAGCACACGGCGCAGCGTGTCGACGGCGCGGACGTACAGCGCGCGGGACTCCTCGCGTCGCCCGCGGTTCGCTTCGAGCGTCGCGAGGTTGCCGAGGTTGAACGCGACCTCGTAGTGATTCGGCCCGTAGAGCTTCTCGAACGTCGCGAGCGCGCGGCGGTAGCACGCCTCGGCCTCGTCCCACTTCCCGAGCCCGTCGAGCAACGCTGCCAAGGCAGCGACGTCCGCCGCGACGTGGGGATGGTCTGGGCCGAGAGCCTTCTCCCGCACTTCGACCGACTTGCGCGCCCAGGGTTCGCCCGCCGCGAAGTTGCCCGCCGTGTGCTCGATGCCGCCGAGGTTGTGGTAGATCGACGCCACGTCGAGGTGGTCCTCGCCTACGTTCGCGACGGCCATCGCAAGCGACCGCGCGTACCAGGCGCGGCCCTCGTCGAAACGCGCTGTGTACTTGCAGAACATCCCGAGGTTGTTCAGGCAGTTTGCGATGTCGGCGTCGCCCGCGGGCAGGCCCGCCTCGGCGGCCGCGAGCGCCTTCAGCAGCACGGGTTCGGCCTCGGCGTACCGCGCGGCGGCGCGGAGCGAGTTCCCGAGTCCCTCAAGTGACTGCACGTAGATCCGCTCGATCGGCTCGCTCGTGCCGTCTTCGGCGCGCGTCTTCTCCAGGGCCGCGACGGAACGCTCGTAGAGCGCGATGGCCGCGGCGTGGTCGGCGTTCTCGACCGCGAGATGCGCGACGAGGTTTCGCACGTTCGCGGAGTCGGGGTGGCCCTCGCCGAGGCATCGATCCAGGGTGGCGGAAGCTGCCGCTGCAAGTTGGGTCGCCGCGCGCGCGTCTCCCTGTGCGTGGAGGGCCTGGGCCTGCGCGTGCAGTTCGATGGCGCGGTCGATCTCGGCGTCGGCGGAGGCCGCATCCGCGGCATGGTTGGAATCGGTCATGGGCGCGGAAGGTAGCGGGCGGCGAGCGCCGTCGCGCGGGTTTCCGCTTTCGCGCGGCGCTCCGCCCCGGTCTCATCACGTCCCCGATGCCCGCCGCCTTCGCTCAGACGCTCCGCAGTCTCCGCACCGATCGCACGATCGGGCGCTCGGCGCTCGTCGTCGCCGCGGCGGCCGTGCTGGTGCCGTGGGCCGTGTGGGGCGTGACCAGCGAGGTGACGCTGCGCGAAGTGTCGGTGGCGGGGCGCGTCGAGGTGGATCAGGCCGCGACGACTGTCGGCACGCCGCGCGACGGGCGCGTGTCGTCGGTGTACATGGTGCTCGGCGCGCAGGTCGCGGCGGGGGACGTGCTCGTCGAACTCGACGCCGAGGCGGTGCGAATCGACATTGAGTCGGCGAACTCGCGGATTGCGTCGGTCGCGCCGCGCATCGCCGCGATCCGCCGCGAGATCGACGCCGAAAGCAAGGCCGACGGATCGGTGGACCTTTCAACGACGAAGCTGATCGAGGCAGCGCGCCTCCGCGCCGACGAAGCCCGCGTGCAGGTCGCCCTGAGCGACCATCAGGCCACGCTCGCCGAAGACCTCGCCGCGCGGAACGCGATGCCGAAGGAGCAAGCGCGCGAGGCCCGGTCGAAGGCGGATGCGGCTCGTGCCCGCGTGCGGACCATCGAGATCGAGGCGGACACGCTCTCCGCAGGCGCCGCGGTGGACCGCGCCGACCGCGCGACGCGCGTGTCGAAACTCGAACGGGAGATCGCCGACCTCGACGCGACGGTTGCCGTGGAAGTCGCGACGATCCGCCGTTTGGAGCACGACGTGACCGAGTTCACGGTGCGTGCGCCGATCGGGGGCCGCATCGGCGAAGTGGCGGCCGTCCGCGCCGGGTCCGTCGTCGAACTCGCGCAGAAGCTCTGCGTGATCGTGCCCCGCGGCACGCCGCGCGTCGTCGCGAGCTTCCCGCTTCGCACCGCCGGACGCGTGCGTCCGGGGCAGAAGGTGAGTCTGCGCTTCGACGGTTTCGACTGGACGCGATTCGGCACCGTCGCGGCGACCGTCACCACCCTCGGCACGCCCGAGGCCGACGGCACGTTCCGCGCGGAGTTGACGATCGACACCTCGCAGACATCGTTCATCCCGCTCGAGCACGGCCTCGGCTGCACCGCGGAGGTGGACGTCGAACGCGTCTCGCCGCTCGCCCTCGCGCTCCGGTCGGCCGGGCGACTCCTCGCCGGCGGGAGCGACGAGCCGAGCGGGACGAAGACGGAGTGAGCGCCGCCTCGCGTCGGCGCCTGCTCGTTCCCGAGGTCGTGCAGACCTCGGCGATGGACTGCGGACCGGCCGCGCTCGCCGCCGCCGCGCAGGGCCTTGGCGTGCGTCTCAGCTACGCACGCCTCCGCGAGGCGTGCCAGACCGACGTAGACGGCACGTCGATCAACGCACTCGAAGACATCTCGAAGGCGATCGGACTCGAGGCGACGCAGTCGATGGCGCCGCTCGATCACCTCTTGCTTCCGGAGACCGAGGCCACGCCGTCGATCGTGGTCGTCGTGCTGGAAGGCGGCATGACGCACTTCGTCGTGCTCTGGCGCGTTCACGGGCCGCTCGTGCAGTTGATGGACCCGGCCGTGGGGCGGCGCTGGGTGTCGAAGCGGCGGTTCCTGGACGACGTCTACATCCACGAGCAGCGGCTTCCCGCCGATGCATGGATGTCGTGGGCGGCGAGCGACAGTTGGCGCGACGGGCTCTTGCGGCGCGCCGCGCGACTCGGCGCCGCCGCGGACGCTCGTGCGATGTACGAGGCGGCGGTCCCACCGGGCGGTGCGACGCCTGCGACGTCGGCCTGGCTTGCGCTGGCGCGCCTCGACGCAGCGGTGCGGTTCGTCGAAGACGTCGCCGAGGCCGGCGGCGTTGCGCGTGGCGGTGCGGCGGCGCGTCTCGTGGCGACGCTCGCCCGCGGCGAGGGCGGTGTCGAGATCCCGCCGGACGCATGGAGCGTGCGCGCGGCGCCGCCGGTCGAGGGAGCGACGGTCGGCACGACAGATGGCGCACGGCACACCGAGGACGTCATCCTCCGAGGCGCCGTGTTCCTCACGCTCGGCGGGCGCAAGGCCGGGGCCGCCGCGGAGACGCCGACGTCGCGCACGCTCGCTGCCGCGCTCGACGAGAAGCCCGTGCGACCGTGGCTCGAAGTCGTCCGCTGGACGTTGCGCGGCGGGCTGATCTCGACGCTCGTGCTGATGCTCGCCACGCTCGTCGTCGCCGCGGGAACGGTCGTCGAAGGCGTCGTTCTCCGCGCACTCCTCGAAGTGGGGCAGGACCTCACGCTCGTTCCGCAACGACTCACGGCGCTCGGCGTGCTCGGGCTCTTCCTCGGCGCGCTGCTGCTCCTCGAACTTGGGATCGCAGGCGGGCTCGCGCGTCTCGGCCGACAACTCGAAGTGCGGATGCGGGTGGCGCTGTCGGAGAAGATCCCGCGCCTCTCCGACCGTTACTTCCAGACGCGGCCGGTCTCGGACATGGCCGAGCGCGGGCACTCGCTCCATCAGCTTCGCGTGCTCCCGCGCGTTCTCGGCGAACTCGTCCGCGCGGTCGCGTCGCTGGCGCTGACGGCCGTCGCGATCGTGTGGATCGATCCCGATGCGCTGTATCTCGCTGCGGCCGCCGCCGCGGCAGCGGTGATCGTCCCGCTGCTCTTCGCGAAGAAGCTCGCGGAGACGGACCTCCGCACCCGGACCCACACCGGCGCGCTCGGACGCTTCTACCTCGACGCGCTCCTCGGCCTCGCGCCGCTGCGCGCGCACGGCGCCGAGCGTGCCGTTCGGCGTGAGCACGAGAGTCTGCTCGTCGAGTGGTCGCGGTCCACGGCCGAGTTCGTGCGGACGGCCGTCCGTGTCGATGCAATCCAGGCGATCGTTGGCTTCGGGGGCGCGTTCCTGCTGGTGCAGTCTTACGCGGCACGCGGGCAGAGCCCCACGACGGTGCTCCTGCTCGCGTTCTGGGCGCTCGCGCTGCCGATGTTCGGTGACGAGATCGCGCGCGTCGTGCGCCAGCTTCCGATCCATCGAAACCTGTTCCTGCGCGCGATCGAACCGCTCCGCACGCCCGAGGAGGAGTCCGCCCCGCAGGTTCGGTCCGACGCCGCCCGCGCGGCGCTGCCGCCCGGCGCCGATCTCGCGTTCGAGGGCGTTCGCGTCGTTGCGGCGGGGCACACGGTGCTCGACGGCGTGGACCTGAAGATCCCGCCGGGGAGTCACGTCGCGGTCGTCGGCGCGTCCGGTGCGGGCAAGTCGAGCTTCGCGGCGTTGCTGCTCGGATGGCACCGGGCGGAGCAGGGCCGCGTCGTCGTGGACGGCGAGACGCTCGACCGCGCGCGCCTCGAACGACTGCGTCGCGAGACCGTGTGGATCGATCCGGCGGTGCGCCTCTGGAACCGTTCGCTCCTCGACAACATCGCCTACGGGAACGATCACGCCGAGCCGCTCCCTGTCGCCGAGATCCTTGCGGCCGCGGAACTTCACCGCGTCGTGGACCGCTTGCCGCAGGGGCTCCAGACTGACCTCGGCGAGGGCGGCGGGTTGCTCTCGGGTGGCGAAGGGCAGCGCGTGCGGTTCGCCCGCGGGCTCGCCAGGGCGGCGCCGCGACTCGTCATTCTCGACGAACCGTTCCGCGGTCTCCCGCGCGACCAGCGGCGACTGCTCCTCGATCGCGCCCGGGCGAAGTGGCGGGGCGCCACGATCCTGTGGATCACGCACGACGTGACCGAGGCGCAGACGATGGAGCGCGTGCTCGTGCTGGATGCGGGCCGCGTTGTCGAAGACGGTCTGCCTGCCGACCTCGCCGCGCGCGCGGGGTCGAAGTTCCGCGCGCTTCTCGACGGCGAAGAAGCTGTCCGCCGCGCGTTCTGGGACGACCCGACGTGGCGACGCCTGCGTCTCGAAGAGGGCCGGGTTCGTGAGGCCAGTGTTAGCCCGGACAGTTCGCGAGGGTTCGCGTGAGAACGGCACGCATCGTAGGAAGAGCAAGTACTTCGCGCCGATTCGAAGCGCCTTCGAGCCACCACACACTGTCCTGGCCGAGATCCGCGGAGTCGGCCGCAAGGCGGGACCCGCAGCGTCGGCTTCGTCAAGCCAGGCAAGGGTCCCAACGCAGCGGACGGCCCGCGGGCTCGGCCAGGCGCGAACCCTCGCGAATTGTCCTGGCTAGGGGATCCGACTTGGGGTCCGTCACGTGAGGCGCACGCTTGCAGACTGCTCGTGGCCGGCGGCCCGCCTCGGAGACGCGGTCGAAGCACTCGCGCTCCGTTCCGGGTTCGGCGGCGCAACGTCGCGGCTCGCCGGGCGCACCGACGACGTCCCGGAGGCGTGGTTCGACGACGTGGACGGCCCGCTCGACGCGTGGATCGCGTCGGCCGCTGTGCGGACCGGCGCCGAGGCCGAGGCCGTGCAGTGCGCCGCGTCGGAGCTTTCGCACGCGGTGCGTCGTCTCGCGCCCGCGGTTGCTGCGTTCCGCGAGGCCGATGGGGCGCTCCGCATCGTTGCGATCGTGCGATCGCGCGGCGGCGACGTCGAGTTGCTCCTCCCGGATCAGGGCACCGCGCGAGTCCGTTCGCGCGACCTCGCGGAGGGGTTGCGGCGCGCGGTGGCCGAACCGCTTGAACGCGAGGCCGCGAAACTCGTCGAGATCGCTGGTGTGCCCGAGGCGAAGCGCGCCCGTGTGCTGCGTGGACTCGCCGACCGCATGGCGGCGAAGAAGCCCGTGCGAGGCATGTGGCTGCTGCGACCGGGGCCCGGCGCGCCGCTCGCCGCGCAGTCGCGCGAGGACCGCCTCGGACGCCTCGGCGTGCTGCTCGTCGGGGCGCACGCTGCGCAGTACGCGCTCTGGATCGCGTCGTGGGCGCTGCTCGGCCGTGCGGCGTTCGCCGGGCGGATCGAGCCGGGTTGGATCGCCGCGTGGGGGCTCGTGCTGCTCGCGATGCTGCCGTTCCGCGTGCTCGACACCCTCGCGGGCGGACGTCTCGCGCAGCGAGCCGGTGCGATGCTGCGCAGGCGGATGCTCCAAGGCGCGTTGCGTCTCGATCCCGAGGAGATTCGCCACGAGGGCGTCGGTTCACTCCTCGGCCAAGCGATGGAGACGGATGTCATCGAGCAGACGGCCGTCTCCGGCGCGCAACTCTCGGTCACGTCGTCGGTGGAACTCGTGTTCGCGATCGCGGTGCTCGCGCTCGGCGCAGGCGGCATCGGGCACGCCGCGCTGCTCGTGCTGTGGATCGCAGTCGCCGCCTTCATTGCGTGGCGGGCGCTCGTCGCGCGCCGCGAGTGGACCGACACGCGTCTCAAGCTGACGAACGATCTCGTCGAACGGATGGTCGGCCACCGCACGCGGGTCGCGCAACTCCAGCCGGAGCGCCGCCACGACGGTGAAGACCCCGCGGTGGACGCGTACTTCGCAGCGTCGAAGCGACTCGACGCGCACGCGGTGCGTCTCGAAGCGTTGCTTCCGCGCGCGTGGCTGATCCTGGGACTCGCGGGGGCCGCGCCGGCGTTCGTCGGCCGTGCGGGAAGCGATGGCGGCGATGTTGGCGGGCTCGCGGTCGCGCTCGGCGGCGTGTTCCTTGCATATCAAGCGTTCCGGGGCCTTGGCCTCGGTCTCGACCGTGCAATCGGGGCCCGCGTGGCGTGGGAGCGCGTGCGCGATCTCTGGCGTGCGGCGACGCGACCGTCGTTGCCGGGTGTGCCGGGGTTCGCTGCGCGCGCCACGCCGCTGGCGACGGTTCTCGCGACGTCGGGTCTACGTCCGGTCGTGCTGGAAGCGCACGGCGTCACCCTTACGCACCGCTCGCGAGCCACGCCTGTCCTGCGCGGACTCGATCTCGAGATCCGCGAGGGCGACCGCATTCTGCTCGAAGGCGGGTCGGGCGCGGGCAAGTCGTCGCTCGCGATGCTCCTCTCCGGGTGCAAGCGCCCCGACGCCGGATTGCTGCTGCTCCGCGGACTCGACATCGGCACGCTCGGCGAGGAAGCGTGGCGCCGACGGGCCGTGATCGCGCCGCAGTTCCACGAGAACCACGTCATCCTCGGCCCGTTGTCGTTCAACCTTCTCCTCGGCCGAAGGTGGCCCGCCGAGGAGAAGGACCTGCGCGAGGCCGACGCCGTCTGCCGCGGACTGGGACTCGGGCCGGTGCTCGATCGGATGCCGGGCGGCCTCCAGCAACTCGTCGGAGAGACGGGCTGGCAGATGAGCCACGGCGAGCAGAGCCGCGTGTTCCTCGCGCGCACGCTGCTCCAAGGCGCGGACGTCGTCTTCCTCGACGAGACGTTCGCCGCACTCGATCCCGAGACGTTCGCCCGCTGCGTGGACTACGTGAAGTCGCGGGCGCCCGCGCTGGTCGTCATCGCGCACCGCTGATCGCGGTGCGTGCCGCTTACGGCTGGTCGTCGCGCGTCAGCATCAGCACTGCGAAACCGAGCGTCGTGCGGCCCCAGTTCACGTAGGCCTCGTGCCAGCGGCGCGCGTGGGCGATGTACTCCGGGCCCGACTCCTCGTAGTGGCGCGACCCGAAGTGCTTCTCCACGTTCGCGAGCCACGCGTTCTCGTAGGAGTCGCGGTGGTTGCGCGTCGCGTCGCACACGCCTTTGACCACGAAGCCGCCGGCTTCGGACAGGTCGCGGAGGGCGTCGAGCGTCGAGACTGCTTCCTTCGTCGTGTCGAGCACGGTGAGGTAGTCGGGGATCGGGTCGCGCAGCCAGTGGCAGTCGCCGATGATCGCGCGGCCGCCCGGCTTGAGCAGGAGGCGCGCGGCGTCGAGCGTTCCGGCGAACCCGCCGCAGGCGTGCGTCGCACCGATGCACATGACCACGTCGAACGACGCCGGTTCGAACGACTTCACGTCGAACGGGGCCTCGATCCAACGCACCGCGCCCTCGGCACGCCGCGCTGCCGCGCGACGGGCGAGTTCGATCGCGTGCGGCCACGGATCGACGCCGATGCCGGACCCTTGCGAGCGGTCGAGCGTGCGGAGGAGCAAGTCGCCCTTTCCGCAGCCGATGTCGAGAACGTGTCCGCCCGCTTCGTGGGCGGCCCAGGTCACGATCCGTTCCGCGTCGGCGTTCGCAAGCGGGTTCCAGATCGTCATGCCGTCGTGAGCGACGGCGGAGAGGCGGCGCAGGTCCATGGGTGTGAGGGTACCGCGCCGCGCCGCGGGGCCTCAGTTAGCCCGAGATGGGCGTGACGGTGCGGTCGGCACGCGGGCGCGGCGTGAGCGGTGTCACGGCGTGGGCGGCATCATGCTGGTCCCGTCGCGGGTGTCCACCCGGCGAATCGCGCCCACCGCCCGCCGAGCCCGCAGGTACACTTGGAGAATCGCGTCAGCCGCCCGGCGAAAGTCCTGCGAGGGACTCGCACGCGCGGACGGTCGCGGTCCCGATCTTCCCTCGAACAGTCCCTCGAAACGGAACCACCCCATGTCCGTCCCCACCACGCCGTCCTCGCCTGCCGCACCGAAGCTTGTGAAGCTCACGCCCGGGAAGCGCGTCCTCTTCCTCACGAAGGACCCGGAACTTCTCCGGCGGCAGATCTTCGAGGGGCTCGACCTGCGGATGGAGGACCTGAAGCCGGCCGACCTGCTCGACGACATCAACACCGACGCCATGACCCCGGCGTGGGTGTGCTTCGACCACCTGCCGCGCGAGATCGCGAAGAACGCGTACGCGGGTCTCATCGTGAACAAGGCGCGCCAGATCCCCGAGATGGCGCTCGTGAACGGCAACTTCGAGGTGATCGTCTCGGGCGCTCGCAAGGGCGTCGGCTCGTCGCGCGAGACGGCCGCGCAGTGCGAGGTCTACTCGGGGATCAAGATCGCGATCGCGTCGTCGTTCGCGCCGATCCACGCGCGGAACAACATCAACCTCGGCTCGCTGATGGCCGACCACTCGGTGCTCGTGCGCCTGCAGCGCGGCGAGTCGATCCCGCTCGAGGAGTTCACGCGCGAGTTCGACCCGATCACGAAGCTCGTCGTCGAGCACGGCGGGCTCTTCCCGTTCAGCAAAGCGCTCGCGGCCGGGAAGGTCACGCTCCCGAAACCGGCGACTGCGCCGCGCGCGATGAACATGACCGAGAAGGTCCTCGCGTTGCATCTCGTCGATGCGTCGGTGAAGCACGTGAAGCCGGGCGACCCGGTCGTCGTGAAGGTGGACGCGGGCTACAGCCACGAGTTCACGACCGCGCAGGTCCACCAGTTCCTGATCGACGAGTACGGCGCCGACTACAAGCTCGCGAACCCGTCGCGGTTCGCGGTGTTCGAGGACCACCTCATCTACGCCGACGAAGTCACGCGGATGCGGCCCTTCATGGGCAAGATCGAGACGCTGCGGAAGCTCCAGCGCGAGTTCCAGTCGCAGAAGGGCGTCCTCGGCTTCCAGGCGAAGGACGGCGTGAGCCCCGGCATCTGCCATCAGATCGCCCGTGAGCACATGATCGGCCCCGGCGACTTCGTCCAGGCGACCGACAGTCACACGTGCATGGGCGGCTGCAACAACTCGCTCGCGTGGGGCGTCGGCGCCACCGAGTACGCGGCGCTCGCGTACGCCGGGTTCACGATCGTCGAGGTGCCGGAGTCGATCCGCTTCGAGCTGAAGGGGAAGCTGCGCCCGAACGTCACCGCGAAGGACGTGATGCTCTACATCCTGCTTCACTACGCGAAGAAGGAGCTCACGCTCAACCGCGTCATGGAGTTCGGCGGCCCCGGCCTCGCGTCGCTCTCGATGGACGAGCGCGGGACGCTCACGAACATGGCCACCGAGTGCGCCGCGCGCACCGGCATCTGCGAGGCCGACGAGGCGACGATCGAGTGGATCGCGGCGCGTCGTCCCGGTTCCGACCTCGCGGCGCTTCGCGCGGCGTGTGTCGCACCCGACAAGGGCGCCCACTACGACGGCGGCGTGCACGAGATCGACCTCGCGACCATCGAGCCGATGGTCGCGGACCCGGGCAACCCCGACCGCGGCATCCCGTCGGACCCGACGAACGGCGCGCTCGTCCGCGAGATCGGCGCCGTGAAGATCGACATCGCGTATGGCGGTTCCTGCACCGCCGGCAAGGAAGACGATCTCGACATGTACGCGTCGGTGATGAAGGACGCGCTCGCGGCCGGCCGTCGCGTCGCGCCGGGCGTGCGGTTCTACATCCAGTTCGGGTCGAGCGACGTCGAGCGGTACGCCCGCGGCAGGGGCTACCTCGACGTGTTCCAGAAGACCGGCGTCACGGTCATCCCGCCCGGTTGCGGCGCGTGCATCGGCTGCGGGCCCGGCGTGTCCGACACCGAGGACCAGGTCAGCGTCTCGGCCATCAACCGCAACTACAAGGGCCGCTCCGGTCCCGGCAAGCTCTGGCTCGCGTCCCCGCTCACCGTCGCGGCGTCCGCCGTCGAGGGCCGGATCGCGGCGTACGAGCCGGGGATGTTCGGGAAGGCGTAGCGGCGCGGTCCACGCGGGGACGCGACGGAGGTTCCGGGCGATTTGCGGATGCGGCGCGGTCGCGCCCGCGATCGCGGAGCGACGTCGCGACTCGAGCGGCGGACTGGGCTCGGAGTTCACGGTCGTCCGAGCGACGTCCGACTGAAGTCGGTACTCCGAACGAACCGCAGTTCGGCGACCGGGTCCCTCGCGAGGGCCTGCGGTGGGTTCGGAGTACCGACTTCAGTCGGAGGTGGCATCTCGTGGCGGCGCGGCGCTCGCCGGGCGCGCGACCGGCGGGATCATCCGGAAACGTCCAGACTTCCCGCGTGGCATGATGCCCCGGTGGACGACTCGCCCGACTTCGCCGACATGAACACCCCGCGGCCGCTCGCGCCGGGGCGCAATCCGATGCCGGTCTCGGTGGTCCTCCTCAACGTGGGCCTGACGACCCTGTTTCAGGGCGCGCTGCTCGCCGCGCGCGCGTTCGGCGGCGATCCATTGCCGGTCCTCGGCGGGATGTTCGTCGCAGCCGTCGTCGCGCCGCTCGTCGCACGACGCGTGCGGCGGGCGCGGGAGGTCGCGGTCCTCGAGTCGATCCGCGGCGGCGCGTCTCTCGTCGATGCCGACTGGATCGGTGCGCGCGACGTGGTCCAGAACTCGTTCGCCGCGCGCCGTCTTCCCATGGCCGTGTTCACGATCTACCTGATGGTCGTTGCCGGCCTGATCACCTTCGGCATCGGACAGGTCATGACGGCGGCCGCGCCGCGGCATACCGCGGTGCTGCTCAGCATCCCGTTCGTTGCGCTGGCGCTGCTCCTGGTATGGGTCCACGTGCGCGGCGGCGTGCAGGTGCGGCTGGATCGGTTCCCGTACCGGCCCGGCGAGCGCATGCGTGTGTTCGTCGCCACGACGCCCGGCGCGCCGCACATCGACGGTGCGTGGGTCGCCCTGCGGTGCATCCGGCGCGAGCCGCGCCGGGGACTCCGTCGGCCCCCGTTGGACTTCGTCCTCTGGTCGCGCGCGACGTCCCTCGCCGCCCGCCCCGGCCCGGACGAGTTCATCGATGTGGACCTCGGCGAGATCCCGCCGCACCTCCCGGGCACGTTCCTCCACGCCGCCGCGAGCGTCCGCTGGGAGATCCGCGTCGAGGGGCGAACGCAGTGGGGATGGATCGCGGAGACGGTGGTCGTCCCGGTGTACGCGGCCGGGTGAGTCGGCGAGTCCGTTGACGCGCCGACCGCAGCCGACGGACGCGGCGCTCCGGTGGATCAGCTCGGGCCCCGCGACGGCCCCGACGACGCTTGGACTCGCGTGACGTTGGGCGGAGACTGACGAGCATGCGACCCGTGCGACGCAACATCCAGAAGATGCTCGAGAGTCAATACGTGTCAGCGGCCGACGTACAGGCGTGGAACGCGATCTACGACTTCGTGGAGACCGGCGATCTCTCGAGACTCCAGAACGCGTCGGCGCCCAGGGCGTGGTCGAGCGACGACGTGTTCGCCGATGTCGCGCCCGCCGCGGCGCTCGATCAGGACACGGCGCGCCTGGTTCAGGCCCTGCTCGTCAAGGGCTGCGCGCGGCTCGTAGTGATCTGGTACCTGAACCAGGTCGCGTCCGAGCGCGACCCGATCGACACGCACGCACTGCTCCGGAAGCAGATTCACGACGCGCGGCAGCCGGTACCTGAGCTCCTCCAGTGGACGGTCGAATGGGCGCAGCTCTCGCGCGCCGACGGCGCGCCGAACTCGGCGGGTCGGTGGGTTCTCTCCCACACGAACGAGGAGATCGTGGCCGCCCTCCAGCGGGATCTCTACGGGAGCGCTCGTCCGCGCGTGCTGTATCTCCTCATGTCCAGCGCACGCGACCGTCTGCCGGGCTGCGTGCCTGGGTTGCTCCGATCCGGGAAGGGTGCGGCCGTGCGGACCCTACTCGAGCGCGACGCGGCACGATTTGAGCCGTACGTCGACAGCTACGTCGCCCACGAGCCTGACGCCGAGAGTCGTCAGGATGCACTTCGGCAGATGCACGCGCAGTACGGGGATCGCTACCACCGGCAGACGAGCGACGCAATCGTCGCCTGGTTGCTCGGCGCGCATCCCCACTGGATCGGTGGCCTCGACGCCGCGAACTGGCTCATCGACCACGACGCGCGTCGCGCCGTGGAGACGCTCGCGCAGTGCAGCGCGCCGTTCCGGAGTCCGGACTCCATCGTCTCCTACGCCGTCGCCCGAATCGGCTCCGCGGCGCGTCCCCTGCTCGTGGCGTGGCTCAGGCACGGGAACCCGCTCGCGGTGCTTGCGGCCACGCGCGAGTTGGTGGCGCTCGACGAGCATCCGGACGCGGCGCTCCTGCGGGGTGCGATGGCCGCCGCGGTCTCGAACACGTACGGCGACGCCGTGGTCCCGTTCGTAGAACTGATCGCGGCGACGCCGAAGCTCGCGTGCTGCATCGACGTGCTGTGGGAGTGCCTCGGCCATCCGAGTCCCCAGGTTCGACGCACCGCGTCGCGGGCGCTCGCTCGGCGCGGGGAGGCATCGGTCGCCCGTGCGCTGGACCTGCTGCGCGCCGGCGCCGCCGGGACACGGCTCGCGGCCGCCCGCGTCCTCATCGGGGTCGGCACGCCGGAGACGATCGCTGCCGTCGATCGACACTTGGACGCGGAGCGGAATGCGACGACCGCGGACGAGATGCTCACCGCGCTCGTCGAGTACCGATCCCGCCGCGGCGGGACGTTCCACCGCGCCGACGTCGCACGAGCGATCGCCCGTGACCGCGCGCGTCTCGCGGAACCTCCGCGCCCCTGGGTCGATCGGAGCGCACTCCCGCCGCTCGTCGATGTCGAAGGCGCGGCCCTCTCCGTAGATGAGGTCGCGTATCTCCTGCTTCGCCAGTCTTGCTGCAAGGAGATGGTGCAGGACGTCGTGGCGCGCCCGATCTACGAGCAGATCGACCGGGCGAAGTCCGGTGACTTCGCGCTCGAGGTGCTTCGGCAGTTCCTGCGGTCTCCTCAGGAGGCGAAGGACCGCTGGGCCCTCGTCGTCGCCTGTCGGCTCGGGGACGAACGCGTCGTCCCGCTCCTGACGCGCCAGATCCACGACTGGGCGGCGTCGGGACGCGGCAAGCTCGCCGAGTGGGCCGTCGAGGCGCTCGCCGTGCAGGGGGGCGACGTCGCGCTGCTCGCAGTGGACGCGATCGCAATCCGGTACCGCTCCACGAACACGAACGTCGGGAAAGCCGCCGGCGCCGCCCTCGACCGCGCGGCCGACGAGCTCGGGATCTCTCGCGACGAGTTGGGGGACCGCATCGTGCCGTGGCTGGTGTTCGAGCCGGGTGCGCCGAAGGCGTACGACGCGGACGGTCGCCGGCTCGAGCTTCGGATCGGGACCGACTTCAAGCCGCGGCTGATCGACGTGGGCAAGCGGAAGGAACTCGCGAGCATGCCCAAGTCGGCCGGCCCCGCGGCCGTCGCCGAGTTCGCGGAGCTGAAGAAGACGCTCCGCGACGTGGCGAAGAACCAGGTACTCCGCGTCGAGAGCCTGTTCATCCGTCAGCGGCGCTGGCCCGCGGCGCGCTGGAAGGAACTGTTCCTCGGGCATCCGCTGCTCCTGCCGTTCGCGGTGGGGCTGGTGTGGGGCATCTACCGTGACGCGGCGCTCGCCGGGACGTTCCGCGCACTCGGCGACCGGACCCTGACGGACGCAGACGAGGAGCCCGTCGAGCTTCCCCCCGACGTGGTCATCGGCATGGTGCACCCGTTGGAGCTCGACGACGCATCGATCACGCGCTGGCGCGCGCACCTCGCAGAGCACGAGGTGGAGTCGCCGTTCCCTCAGATCTCGCGGCCGGTGGTCCGCGTGTCCGACGCGGAGCGCGGCGCGCGTGTCTACACTGCGCTGAACGGCACGAAGCTGAACGCCATGACGTTCAAGGGCCGCGCGACTCGGCTCGGCTGGCGCGCCGGCACCGTGGCCGACGCGGGAAGCGTCGAGTCGTACTACGTGGAGTTCCCCGGGTCCGGCACGAACGCCTATCTGATGCTGGATGACATGTTCGCGAGCATCGACCGGGAGTGGGAAGTCACGCTGCGGGACCTCTACTTCACACGGCGGGCGAACGAACGCGATCCGTACTACTACGCGGGTGAGCCGAAGAACGCCGACGCACCGCACGTCCTCGCGTTCGGCGACGTGCCGCCGGTCGTCTTCTCCGAGGTGCTCGCCGGCGTCGCGACGATCGCAGGAAAGGTGTCGGACGGCGAGCCCGGGCAGGAGGATGCTGCGGCAACTTCGACGGAGGGATCAGGCCCGTGACCCAGGATCAGCCGGAACGTCGCGCGGACACGGTGCTTCGCAGGAGCGCAGAGGACCGGTACGCGCCGGAGCTCGCGCAGCTCGCGCTGGCGGATCAGGGGGACCGGCCGCCCGGATGGCGGATGTCGCCGCGCGCCGTCCGTCAGTTCATCTGCGGCGGGGGCCCATCGACCCGGAAGTTCTACGGCGACGACGCGCTGATCGAGCGCTCGATCGTGACGCTCGCGGGCAACCGCGGACTGCTGCTCGTCGGCGAGCCGGGCACGGCGAAGAGCATGCTCTCCGAACTCCTCGCTGCGGCGATCTCGGGGACCAGCACCAACGTCATCCAGGGCACCGCCGCCACGACCGACGAACAGATCCGGTACTCGTGGAACTACGCGCTCCTCCTCGCAGAGGGCCCCAGCGAACGGGCACTCGTGCCGAGTCCGATGCACCGCGGCATGCGTCTCGGGCAGCTCGTTCGGTTCGAGGAAGTCACGCGGTGTCCGCCGGAGGTGCAGGACACGCTCGTCTCCGTGATGTCCGAGAAGATGCTCGCCATCCCCGAGCTGGAAGCGGACGCCGGCATCCTGCGCGCGCGGCCGGGCTTCAACCTCGTCGCAACGGCGAACCTGCGCGACCGCGGCGTACACGAGATGTCGGCCGCCCTGAAGCGGCGCTTCAACTTCGAGACGGTCCTGCCGATCGCGGACTTGAAGCAAGAGGTCGAACTCGTCCGTCGCGAGGCGCGCCAAGAGCTGCACGAGAGCGGCGTGGACATGGACCTCGGCGAGGACGTCGTGACGGTGCTCGTCGAGACGTTCCAGGACCTGCGTCGCGGGGCCACGTCCGACGGCATGGCGGTCGAGCGGCCGACCACCGTGATGTCCACGGCCGAGGCCGTTTCGGTGTGCCTCTCCGCGGGGCTCAGCGACTGGTACTTCGGTGAGCGCAAGCTCCGGATCGAGTCCGTCGCGACGCACATCGGCGGCGCGGTCTTCAAGGACAAGACGGAGGACATGGAGAAGCTGCGCCACTACTTCCAGAGCGTCGCCCGTACCCGCGCCGGCCAGGGTCCCCTCGGCTCCGTGTGGAAGCGGTTCTACGCCGCTCGCGGGAACCTCCCGCGGACGTGACGCGCGCACCGGACACCGAGGGCGCGCTGGCGGACGTCGGCCACGTCCCGCCGATGGACCTGAACGCTCGCGTGATCTACGTGCCGGTGCGCCACCACAGCCCCGCCTGCGCGCGCAACGTGCGACGCGTCCTCGAGACGGTTCGCCCGGACGCCGTCTTGATCGAGGCACCCTGCGACGCGGAGGCGCACGTTTCGCTCCTCCAGGCCGACACGTGCGTGCCGCCCGTCGCGATCTACTCCACGTGGCGGGAGCGCAAGGGAACCGACACGCACCATCACGCCGCGTACTACCCACTCGCCGAGTTCTCGCCGGAGTGGGTCGCGCTCCGGACCGCCCGCGAGATCGGCGCGCGCGTGCGGTTCATCGACCTGGCGTACCCGGACATGGTGCGATCCGGCTTGACGGCCGAATCCGGCGCGCTCCTCAGCCTGCAGTCCGAGGACCACTTCCGGCACTCGCAGTTCCTCGCGCTCGCCGCGCAACGCGTGGGCGCGCGCGACAGCGACGACCTCTGGGACCACCTCTTCGAGTCGGCGGGAGCGGCACTGGACGCGGCGACCTTCTTTCGCGGCGTGCTGGCCTACTGCGCGTGCGCCCGAGCCGACACCTCTCACGCCGCCATGGAGGCCGACGGCACGCTGGCCCGCGAGCGTCACATGGCGGCCTGCATCGCCGAGGAGCAGGGGCGCGTGGTCGTCGTCACCGGCGGCTTCCACACCGTTGCTCTCGCGGACACCGAACCTCGTCGCACGGTGCCGGATCCGAGCGAGGCGTCGGGCTCGACGTTGATGCGGTACTCCTTCGAGCAACTCGATCGTCTCAACGGATACGCGGCGGGACTTCCGCTCCCGGGCTTCTACGACGCCCTCTGGCGCGACGAGCCGACCGAGTCGATCGTGGTCCGCGTCGCGCGCGAGATCCGTGGCGATGCCGGCGAGCCGTCGGTCGCGGAGGCCATCGCGGCCGTCGAGCACGCGCGAGGACTTCAGCGGATGCGCGGGCACCGGACGGCCACGCGGGAAGACGTCCTCGACGCCGTGCGGTCCGTGTTCGTCAAGGGCAGCGCGGATGTCGAGGGCGTGCGGGTGCTCGCGGCGGCACGGCGGCAACTGGCGGGCGCGCGCCGGGGCTCGGTGCCGCCGGAGGCGGGGAACCCGCCGCTCGTGACCGACTTCGAGCGCCTCGCGGCGGAACTGCGGCTCGAACTCGACGACGTGCGAGAGCGGCGCATCGTGCTCGACGGCTACCGCAAGGCGGCGCACCGGCGGTGCAGCCGGTTCCTGCACGCGGTCCGTCTCCTCGGCGTGCCGTTCGCCACGTTCGAGCGCGGTCCGGACTTCGCCGCGGGCAGGGGGCTGGACCGAATCCAGGAGGTCTGGAGCTACCGGTGGTCGCCCGCGACCGAGAGCGCGCTGATCGAGGCGTCGCGGTTCGGCGGGTCGATCCGGGAGGCGGCCGCCGGTCGGCTGGAGCAGGCGTTCCGCGAGGTGGAGTCGCGCGACGGCCGGTCTGCGCGCGCCGCGACGCTCGTGCTGACCGCCGCGCAGGCGGGCCTCCACGCGCGGATCCCCGACCTCGTCCCGCGGCTGGCTCGCCTCCTCGCGGCCGACGCCGAGTTCGAATCCGTCGTCGCCGCGTGCGCCCAGTTGCGCCTCGCGCACGTTTCGTGCGAACCGCTCGAGCTGCACTCGGAGACGAGTCTGCTCGAACTCGCCGTCCAGGCCTGGATGCGCGCCGCCTACCTCCTCGGCGCGATTGGAGAGGTTCCCGAGGACGACGAGGAGACCCTGCTGGACGCGCTTTGCTCCTGGGCGGAGGCAGCGAGCGCCGTGGACGAGTCGATCGACCGCCGGCAGGTGCTGCACGAGGTCCTGCAATCGCTCGTGGGCCGATCATCCGCCGGTCCTGTCCTCTCCGGCGCCGCCCACGGGCTCCTCCACGCCGATGCGCGACTCTCCGACGACGATGTCGCCGCAGCCGTGCGGGCGAGAATCGCGGCGGGTGCCTCCGTGCAATCGTCGGGTCCGCGATTCCTGCGAGGGCTCCTCAGGACCGACCGCTCGTGTCTCTGGCAGGTTCCCGCGCTCGTTGGGGCGCTCGACGAATTGCTTCGCGTCGTGGAGGACGACGAGTTTCTCGCGCTCTGTCCGCACCTGCGGCTCGCGTTCAGCGCCCTCAGCCCGCGCGAGACCGACCGCGTGGCCGCAATGGTCGGCGAGCGGGCAGGCCGCCCCGGCTGGCTCGCCGGCCGCGTGACGTCGTTCACGACAGCCGACGCGATGCTCGGTCGGCGCATCGATTCCCTGCTGAGCACTCAGCTCGAAGCGGACGGGCTCTCGGAGCGGATCGATGGCTGACGCACCGCGGCTCGACCGCTGGACTCTCGTGCTCGGGCGCTTCGCCGAGGAGCGCCTCGGCCGCGCGGGCGGGAACCAGGGGCGCATGGCGCAGGCGCTGGACTTCGTCTACGGGCGTGAGTACGAGGGGCGTGGCGTCCGGGGCCGCGGGCAGGGACCGACGGGCGCCGGCGGCTCGAACGACGCGAGCCTGCTCACCATTCCCGAGTGGATCCGCGAGGTGCGCGACCTCTTCCCTGCGGACGTCTGCGAGGTCGTCACGCGCCACGCGCTCGAGCGCTACGAGATGACTGGCCTCGTGACCGACCCGGAGGTGTTGCAGTCGCTCGAGCCGAGCTACGACCTACTCAAGGCCGTCCTGACGTTCAAGGGCGCGATGCAGGGCGAGGTCGTGGAGGTGGCGCGCGGGGTCGTTCGTCGCGTCGTGGAGGATCTGCGGAAGGAACTCGAGAAAGAGGTGCGGGCCGCGATCACCGGCATGCCCGACCGGAACCGGCGGACGCGCCGCCGCCGCGCGCACGACCTCCACCTGCGTCGCACGCTGGCGCGGAGCCTCAAGTACTACGATCCCGCGTCTCGACGCCTCACGGGCGCCGATCTGCAGTTCTTCACGCGATCGAGGCAGCACGCGACGTGGGACGTCATCATCGCAGTGGACTGCTCGGGGTCCATGCTCGACTCGGTGATCCACGCCGCGGTGATGGCGGCCATCTTCGCCGGACTGCCGATGCTCCGCGTGCGCCTCGTGGCGTTCGACACGCAGGTCGTGGATCTCTCCGAGCACGTGCACGACATCGTCGAAGTGCTGTTCTCGGTGCAACTCGGCGGTGGGACGGACATCGCCCGGGCGGCCCGGTACTGCGCGAAGCTCGTTGATCAGCCCACCCGCACGATCTTCGTGCTCGTGACGGACTTCGAGGAGGGCGGAAGCAGCGGCCCTCTCGTCGAGGAGATCCGGCGGATGCGCGGGGCCGGTGTCCGCGTGTTCGGTCTCGCGGCACTCGGATCGGACACCGCGCCTCGCTACGACCGAAGCGTCGCCGAGGCGTGCGCCGCGGCCGGTGCGGACGTCGCTGCACTCACGCCCGGACGGCTCGCCCAGTGGGTCGCGCCGGCGATCCAATGAGCGAGTTCGCGAGTCCTACGAGCGGCGCTCATCGACAACCTGCGAGGCGTTGCATCGAGATCGCGCGCGCGCTCGACGACGACGCTCTCGCCGCGCTCGGAAATCGCGGCCTCGTGCGGCGCGCGCGGAAGGACCTCGACCGCGCCGCGCCGCACGTCGAAGGGTCCGAGGGCGACCGACTCGTCGTCCGCGTCGAGGACGTCACGGTCCACCTGGCTTCGAACCCCGCCGCGAGTACGTGCTCGTGTCCGGCGGACGGCGTTTGCCGTCACGTGTTGGTCGCGTGGATGTTCCTCGCTGCGTGCGACCTGCCGGCGGCGCCGGACGGCGCGGCCGACGCGACGCCGATCGCCGGCGCGGGACCGCTCTCCGAGGCGCTCGCCGTGACCGACGCGGAACTGCGCGCCCATCATGGCGTCGCCGCGCTGCGCCGCGCGAACGCGGAGCTCTCGGCCGGGCTGGAAGTGGACGCCCGACGCATCGACGCAGGCGTGCTCGCCGTCCCCGAGTGGAACGTGGAAGTGCGCTGGGTCCCGGGGGCCGGGCTGTCCGGGACACTGTGCTCGTGCCACGCGCCGACGTGCCTGCATCGTGTCGTGGCGGTCGTCGGCTTGCAGGTCGCGAAGGGCGGTCGCACGCTCGATGCGGAGCCGTCGCCTCGTTCGGAGTCGGCCGAGGCGCCGCGGTCGCGGGACGAACTCCTGGCGGCCGTCGGGCTCACGCTCGTCGATTGCGTGGAGCCCGGGCTCTGCCGACTCGCGACGTCCACCGTCGATCGTCTACGCACGCTCGGCACCTCGGCGCACGGCGTCGATCTGCCCCGTCTCGAGCGGGAACTGCAGGGACTCGCGGGCGAACTGGAGAGTCTGCTCGCGCGCAGCGCGTCGGCCTCTTCGGAGAGCGCGGCGCTGCGATGCGCACGGCTAGACGCGCTCCGCCGCGCGCTCTCGAAGAGTGCGCACACCGACCTCACGGGCGAGCACCGGCGTCGCTTCGTTCGCGTGGGAACGCTCTCCCTCGTGGGCCTTGGCGCGGAGTGCTTCACCACCGCGTCGGGCTACTCGGCGCTGGTGTGCTACTTCTGGGACGCGAAGGCGCAGCGCTTCGCGACGTGGAGCGAAGCGCGGCCCCGCGGGGCGCAGGGCTTCGAGCCGTCGAAGCGTCTCGTCGCGCCCGGCCCATGGCAGGGATGCCGGAGCCCGCTCGACGCGGCCACGCACCGCGGACGCCTGACCGGGGCGTGGATCGCGCGCGACGGCCGTCTCTCCGCCCGGACGGGCGTGCGCTACGAACGCTTGGCGCCCACCGACGTGACCGACGTGCCCGCAGTGCGTGCCTGGCCCGAACTCGGTGCGGTGGCGCGGCGGACGTTCGCGAATGGACTCGCAGGCGCGAGCGCGACGGAGTCTCTCGTTCTCCTCCACCCCGCGAAGTGGCAGGTACGCGGGTTCCGCGATGTCGAGCAGCACTGGCTCGCGCGCATCGAGGACGGCGACGCGCGGGTGCTCGACGTGCGGCTCCCGTACACCGAGGCGACGCAGCGCGGCATCCGGGCACTCGAAGCGCGGACCTTCACGCCGGAGACGCGACTCCTCGGCCGGATCCGGATCGAGCGCGGGGCGACGACCATCGAACCCATCTCCTTCCTCGATCGCGACGGCGTGCTCTCCGTGTCGGCGGTGGCACGCGGCACACTGCGCGCGGAGTCGCCCGACGCGTCGCAAGAGTCTGGCCCCGTGGCTGCCGACTCGGAACGCCCCGGCGACGCAGCCGATGTCGCCGAAGGCGAAGAGGACGACGTCCTCGCCGACGCGGACGCCGAGCTGCCCCTCGCGTCGGGAGAGGGCGGCCTGATCTTCGCGTGCGAGCGGCTGCGCGGCGAACTCGTGGACTACGTCGAACGCGGGACCCGGATCCCGGCGCCCGGCCGCCTGCTCGCCCTCGGCGCGGAGCTCGGACACGTCGCGGGGATGAGGACGCTGGCCGCCGCGGTCGCACGGCTGAGTGAGGAGCCGTCGTCCGCCGTGCGGGCAGAGCGCGTCCTGTCGGCCGTCTACCTGCTGGACCAGACGGTGCGGCTGATCGCAGTCGAGCAGGCGGTCGCCGCGGGGGAGTAGATGGCGTGCGGCCGGTCGGTGCCCGTGAAGCGGCGGCCCGTCACGGCGCGGTGCGTGCCTCCCAGTCGGGATCGTGGCCCGTCCCGGCTGCCGCCAGTGCGGCGAGGTCGGCGCGGAGCTCCGCCAGGAGGATCGGCGAGAGCGACCCGAGGGCGACTCGCGGCCGCGGTCCGTACGCGCTGTCCTCCGCGCGCGGGAGTTGTTCGACGTGCGCGGAGAGCAAGGCGGTGTCGCGGTCGGTCTCCGGCAGGCCGTTCCCGGTGAACGTGACGACCGCCGCGACTCCGAGCGCTGGGAAGTTCTTCCTGTACTCGAGGAACCACCCGCCGTCCTCGGCGGAACCTCGCATGTAGTCACGGCGCGTCGCCGCCGAGCGGAGCGCGAAGGCCCGGACGATGTGCCCCCGCACCGAGTCGATCTCGGTCGCCGGCTTCCAGTCCTTCGGGAGGCCGACGAGCTCCTGGGGGAACTGTTCGACGAGCGGTTCGACCTCGAAGTCGGCGAAGTGTGCGCTCCACGCGGCGGCGGTGTCGGGCGGACACTCCGAACCGTGGGCGATCCGGATGCGCGCGCCGTCCACGGTCACCGCGTCGTCCGTCACGCTGGTCAGCGATCCGTCGTCGAGGGGGCGGAAGAGCACGGGTGCGTCGCCTTCCGTCCGCCAGATCACGCGACGGCAGAGTCGCCCGACGACCGGATGCCCGAGCAGGTACCGCCGCCAGTCGTCCTGGGACCAGCTCCGCCCGGCGCACATCGCCTCGTAGAGCCTCGTCCGCTGCTGGCGGACGATCTTCTGCACGTCCGTGCGGGCGGCGGCGAGCGCCTTCTTCGCAGCGGCGACACTCGCCTCGTCTTCTGCGGTCCGAGCGTTCGGAAGGGCCTTCAGGCGTTTGCCGTCCGCGTCGTCGAGTGCGATGGAGAGGTCGTCGAGGAGCCGCGCGACGAACCGCCGCGACACGCTCCCCGTCGTGCCGTCGGGCGCGCCCTCCGGGACCCGCTCGAGGAACTCAAGCACCAGCGAGCCGTCGCTGTCGAACCCAGCGTCGGGGAGAGTGCGGTCGGCCAGTTCCTCCAGGGTCCATCCACGACGGTCAGCGACCTCGCGCACGAGGCGCTCGGCCTCCTTCTGTATCCCGGCCGTGCGGAAACGCGTCGCCGTCGCGAGGAGCAACTGCGTCGCCGCCGGTTCGTCCATCCACGCAAGGACCGAGAGGAGCGCCTTCGACTGCGACGAACGCATGCCGTACCACTGGCGCAGGTAGCGCTCCACGATCTCGACGATCCGCGGTCCCCCGCATGCGCCCGCGACCGCCAAGCATCCCTTCCACGCGATCGCTGAGCCGATGGGCAACGCCATGAAGTTGGCGACGACTCGTTGCTCGTACTGTTCGAGCGTGACGCCAGGAACGTACGAGTGGTACTGCCGCGCGAACGTCTGGAGCTCCTGGAGCTTCGCCGGCGAGATCTCCGTCGGGGGCCGCGTGTCCTGTGCGATCCACCCCGAAACGATCGCTTCGCCGAGGGCGTGACGATCCGCCGGGACCAGGAGGCCCACGTACCGCCGGAGCAGAGGATCCGGCGCGTCCTGCCGGAGCTTGGCGGCCTTCACGAGCCACCAGGAGACGATGTCCGCATCGACCGCCGCGCCGGTGTCCTGCCAGCGCACGGTCGGCACAGCGATCTCGCGGACCGGCGCGAGCGTCGTCGCGACCTTCCCGAGCCCCTTGCGCGCGTCCGCCGCGAGCGCGCGCCGGTCCAGGTACGCATCGATCGGTCGTCCTAAGTCTTCGAGCGCCGTCAGGAGCAACGCGCGCACGAGGTCGCTCGACTCCTTGCGCAGCCGCTTCTCGATGGCTGCTGCCGCGCGGGTGTCACCGAGCGTTCCGAGCCACTCCGCGGCCGTCGCGCGGACCTCCTGTCGACCGTCGTCGAGCGCGAGGAGGATTCGGTCGAGGGTGCCTGCTTCCTTGGCGAGCACGCGCTGGGCTTTGGCCCGGTGCGTCTTGGTGGTGCCGAGGGCGTACCTCCAAATCGTAGTCGCGAGCTCGTCGGGCAAGTACGGCATCTCCGCCACGATCTCAAGGGTCGTTCCGATCGACTCGCGTCGGCCCAAGGGCTCGGAGACTGAGCCGCCCAGCTCTGCCGTGAGCGCTCCGACGTGCTCTGCGAAGTAAGGCCAGACCGCTTCGCTGCCCCACCGGTACGTGCGGTGGTGACCCTCAAGGAGTCGGCGCGCGAGGTGGTCTTTCGGATAGCCGAGCCAGGTCGCCGCCTCCGCGAGTTCTCGGAGGTCGCCCGGCACGCCCGCGCGGTTCCGGAAGTCCGTCAGCACGGTCTCCATGCACGTCGGGAACACCCAGCCCGGGGCGGCCACGTGACGGAGCGCGTGGTAGGCGAACCGGAGGAGGTGGACGAGCTCCCACTCGGTCGATCGAACGCACGACTCCAAGTCGGCGCAGATGTACCAGCTCTGTCCGAGCTGGGCCGGTGGAGGCTCCGACCACGGCTTGGGGTCGGCGATCGACGCGAGCGCCGCGTCGGCGTCCACCGGCACTTCGAGGTCCTTGAACTGCGGGTGCTGGGCCACGAGCTTCCGGCGCGCGGCCTCCGTTTCGTCGGCGTACCGGCGGATCGCGGCCCGCTGGGCGGCGTTGAGCGGACCCGGGGCTGCGACGGGGCGCTGCGGCGGGGGGGCGATCTGTGTCACGGGCTGGCACTCCTCGATCGCCAGCATGTCATCGAGCATCTTCCGAACACGGGGCGCCGTCTCCGTCCCTAACGCGGCGCGGGCACGATCTCGGATGCCTGCGTCGTCGAGCGCGGCGAGCGTCTCCCATGCGTGGAAGCGCTGCGATGCTGACCCCTCCGACGCCAAGTGTCGCAGGTGGGACGAGACGGCGGCGGCCGGACGATCGCGGACGATGCCCTGCGCAGCCTCGCGAACCGACTTCCGCTCGTCGCTCGCGAGTTCCGCGAGTCGGCTCGCGACGGGTTCCACGTCGTAGCCGACTTCGCGCAGCGTTTTCAGGTGCGCCACGAGATCGGCCGCCTGAGGTGCGTCGAGAGACGTCGCCACGACGCGAGGATGCGACGCGAGCAGTTCCGCGCGTCCGTCCCAGGCACGGACCACGGCGCTCGTGCTGAACGCGAAGGGTCCGGGTGTTCGCATCGACATGCGAGCGAGGCACTCTTCGGACTCGCCGGCATCCCGTAGCAGGCGTCGCAACCGATCGAGTGGAAGTACCGTTCGAACGGGGTACGTGCCTCCGCGCGAGGGGTAGTACGACGATCCCTCGAAGATGAGCACCTCGAGCCAAGCCGGGACACCGGCGTCCGCGAGCACGCCGAGCTTCTGTGTTGGGGATGCCGCCGCATACATGCGTCCGAGGCGGACAAGGGCGGCGTCGTGTGGCACTGCGTCGAGCGGGCGCACGTCCGACGCAGATCCGCTCGCGACGCTCTTCAACTCGAGCGCCTCCGCGCACTGAGGCGACGCTCGGATCTCCCCGAGAACGCCGTCCCCTTCGCCCGTCGTCAGGTAACGCTCGGCTCGCTCCGCAAGCCCAGGCGAAACGCTCGCGAGCCGCTGCGCTTCGGCCCGAAGGAACGCGTGCTCGGGTGGAGACTCGGCGCCGTCGTTCCTGCGAAGCAGACCCTTGAGCCAGTCGAGCGGCATCGTCACCTCCCTGTACGCGCCGCGGATGATAGCCGCAGCAGCCTGGGCAGGCGTGGTGGTGCTGCATCGCGGTCCGGGGCAGGCGTGCGGACGAGCAACCTCTTGCTCAGCGACAGAGCGAATGGAACCAGTTCGTCGGCCGTGTGATTCCTCGACCCCGTTGACGCGCCCAGCGCCGCACCGTGGCATCATGTGCGGATGGAGACGGATGGCGTTCCGCTGCCCGGGAAGCGAGTCAGTGCCCGCGGCGCACGACGTCCCGCGCCGACACGCAGCGTCGCGCGAAACGTGGGCGCCGCGGCGACGGGCCCGCGGACGGGGTGGACGTCGGGACGACTGATGGCGGTGTTCTTCGGGCTTGCCGTCGTGAGCGGCAATCTCAGCCCCGACACGGAAGTCCTCGCCGACATAGGCGACCTCTGGCGCGAGCCGTCCACCAACGAGTTCGACATTGGCGACCTGACCCCCGGCTACTACAGGAACTGGAATGCCTCGAACATGCCTCTGCTCTGGATGGCCTGCGTGCTCCTCGTCCTCGCGCCGAGTGGACTACTCGACCGAGCGCGCCGCTGGATTGGAACCCGCCCGGCGCGCGCCGGTGGACCCGTCTCTGCGGCGTCCACTGTGGCCACGCGCCGCATCGCGTCGGGTGTCGGTCCCACGTCGCGGATCCGCGCCGTCGTCCTCGTGATCTGGACCGTGGCCATCGCGAGCCAACTGATCCTCGTCCTGATCGGTTGGAACAGCTTCATGAGAACGGGCTTCCGGCCGTCGATCGAAGGCGGCGTCCCCATGCTCGCAGTTGCGCTCTGCCTCGCCTTCGTGACGCTCACGCTCCGGCCCCTCGTGATGAAGGGCCGCGTCGTCGTCTCGTGGACGGACTCGCCGCAACGCGTCGGTGGGCCCGTGACGTTCTGCGTCGGCACGTCGCCACGCGCGGCAAACATCGACCGGGCGTGCGTCCATCTGCGCTGCGTCCGCGAGTCGCCTCGCGCTGGATTCATGGGGCGCCTCGGTTTCCGCGAACGCACGATCCTCTGGACGCGACCGGCCGCGGACTCGTTCGACGCGCGCACTCGCACCGGCGCGCCGGCCGCGGACCGGTTCATCGGCCCGACGCGCGAGATCCGCGCACGCTTCGACCCGCCCGCCAACCTCCCCGGCACCGACATGTGGGCCCGCGACGCGACGATGTGGGAGATCCTCGTCGTCGGCGACGTCGGGTCGTCGGCGTTCGCGCGGGCGGTGCCGGTGACGGTCGCGCCGGCGTGACCCCGGTCACCGCGCGCGGCGTCGTCCCCGGCGAGCGTGCGGGCGTGCAGCGACCGCTCCCGACGGGGCGATTCCGCGCCGCGCTGCTGGCAGCCGCGGCGATCGTTGCGGCGTGGGGCGCAGCGGCGCTCGATTCCGACTCGCAACCCGGAACGACGCCCGCCCTCGCCGCCGGTGGACTCGACGACGCCGCGCGGAATCCCGCGCCGGCCGAGTGCCGCGCGTGTCACGTCGCGCCCTGTGACCTCTGGGAACTCTCGGCGCACGGGCTCTCGACGCGCGCGGCGGTGCAGGAGGTCCTCCCGTTCGAAGTGGGGGCGGAACGCGAGGTCGAGCACGCGCCGGGGCGGTCGTCGTTCGCGCGGGTCGGCGACGGGTTTGTCACCGAGACGCTCGGGGACGATGGCGCGAAGCACCGCTGGCCGCTGGAGATCGTCGTCGGCGTGCGGCGCATGAAGATGCTCGTCGCGCGGATGGACGACGGCCGGTTGCAGGTGATCCCTGCGATGCACGAGGAGTCGCACGGGCACGAGCCGAAGGGCGCGTGGTTCGACTACACGCACCTGCTCTTCGGGACGACGCCCGGCGTGGCGCCCGTCGTGAAACCCGGCGAACCGTCGTTCTGGACGGGGCCGGACCGCTCGTTCGACGCGCGGTGCGCGCGGTGCCACCTGAGCGGCCGGAAGACGATCGTCCCGGCGGACGGCCGCGGCCCGCGGTCGTCGTGGCGCACGCTCGGCGTGGACTGCATCTCGTGCCACGGCGACGGCGCGGGGCACGTCGAGCACTGGCGTCTGCCTCCGGAGAAACGGAAGACCGACCCGATCCTGCGGCTGAAGACGACCGACCGCGCCCGGAGCGTCGCGCCGTGTCTCCCGTGTCATCTCGAAGGCGAGATGCTCGCGCCCCCGGAGGAGGAGACGTCGCTCGGCGACGCGATGGAGTGGATCGAGCCGACGCTGCTCGACGACGTCGTGCGCGTCGATCCCGCAGGGCGGCCGCTGGAACTCATGTACGAGAGCCTCGCGTTCCTGACGAGCCGCTGCGCGACGGCCGGGAAGCTGACGTGTCTCCAGTGCCACTCGGTCCACGGGTCCGACGCGACGTTCTCGCTGAAGGTGCCGGTCGAGCGCGACGCCGAGTTCTGTGTCGGGTGCCACGCGGACCTCGTGAAGACGGCGCCGGAGCACGCGCGCCACAAGGCGGGCGGCAGCGGCGTGCGCTGCACGATGTGTCACATGCCCGCGGTGACGGTCGAGCGCGGGCACGGTGCGGTCACGGACCACACGATCGGCTCGCCGCGGCTTCCGACGGACGACGAAGTGAAGGCCGCCGACGCCGGGAGCCCCGAGCGCGCGACCGACGCCTGCACGTGGTGCCACTCCGGCGGTCGCCGCGCGCCGCGCGACGCGCCGATCCTGGCGCTGCCTGCGCTGCGGGAGTCGTACGCGAAGTGGTGGCCGTCGGCGACGCCCGATCCGTCGTGGACGCGCGCCATCGACGGCGGCCGCCGCGGCGACGACGCGTCGATCCCGGAACTCATCTCGATTGCGCGCGACACGACGTCGCCGCGCCTGCTGCGGGCGTCGGCCGCGCGATTGCTCGGAAACTTCGCCGACGAAGCCGCGCCGACGTTGCTCGTCCTCGCAGGCGACCGCGACTCGCTCGTCCGACGCGCTGCACTCCGATCGCTCGCGTCGGTGCAGAGCGCCGAGGCCGACGCGGAGTTGATGTCGGCGCTACGCGACGCGAGTGCGCCGGTACGGTTCGCGGCGGCGCGGGCGGCGTTGCAGGGATGGCAGCGGGTGCGTGCGTCGAAACCGCTGCTGGCGGCCGTGCTGCCCGTCCTCGCCGAAGACGCGCGCGCGGTTCCCGACGATCACCTGCGGTGGTTCCGTCTCGGCGCGGCGCGGCAGATCGCAGGCGACACGAAGGGCGCGGTTGAGGCCTACGAACGCAAGCTGGCGCTCGATCCTGCGGCGAAGGCGGTGCGGGAGACGGTCGCGAAGCTGCGCGCGCGGAAGTAGGTGGCTGCGCAGGACGTCGTTCGCAGCGTCAGCGAAGGGGCGCCACGTCGTCGAGGACACGACGGAGCGCGACGGCGCGGATCTTGCCCGTCAGCGGGTACGTGTCGTCCCCGGCGTGGATCACGTCGAGTCGATCGAGGCGCAGGTCGGCGAGCGCGACGTGCATCGACTTCGTCACGGCCGGCGCGACCGTCCGCTTCACCTCGAACCCCAGACGGCGATCGCCGTCCACGACGAGGAGATCGAGTTCGGCGTTCTGGTGCGTCGCCCAGCAGTAGCACTGGTCCTCGCGCGCGCCGAGCCGTCGGGCGACTGCGCCGATCGCGAAGCCCTCCCACGAGGCGCCGACCTTCGGATGCCGCTCCAGCCCATCGAGTGTCTCGATCCCGAGGAGCGAGTGGAGCAGGCCGGTGTCCGCGATGTAGACCTTCGGCGCGCGAACCTGACGCTTCGCGAGGTTCTCACTCCATGGCGGCAGCACCCTGACGACGAACGTGCCGGCGAGCAGCTCTAGGTACCGCCGGACCGCCGTCTCACCAACGCCGAACGCCCGCGCCAGCTCCGCAGCGTTCCACGTTTGCCCGTGGTAGTGCGCGAGCATCGACCAGAAGCGGTCGAGCGTGGCGGCAGGAGTCCGAACGCCGAGCTGGGGCAGGTCACGCTCGAGAAACGTGCTGATGAAGTCGCGTCGCCACTTCGCGCTCTCGACGTCGTTTCGCGCGAGGAACGAGCGCGGAAACCCGCCTCGGAACCACAGCCGGTCGCGCCTCGATACGCCGACCTCGTCGAGCGCGAGTGGGCCGAGGCGATGGAACGCGATTCGCCCGGCCAGCGACTCGGACGACTGGCGGAGAAGTTCCGGCGACGCGCTTCCGAGCACGAGGAATCGAGCCGGCGGACCTTCGCGGTCCGCGAGGACTCGTAGGACCGGGAAGATCTCCGGTCGGCGCTGGATCTCGTCCAGCACGATGAGTCCTGTGAGATCCCGGAGCGCCGTCATCGGGTCGGCGAGTCGATTGAGCTGGGCCGGGTCTTCCAGGTCGAACACGGTCGCGCTTCCACCGACCGCGGCGACGACGTCGCGCGCCAGGGTGGACTTCCCAACCTGCCGCGCGCCGAGGATGGCGACGATGGGGTTCCACTCGAGAAGCGCTTCGACGGCGACGCGATCTGCGGTGCGATCGATTCGGATCATGCTCGGATGGTCCATGAAGTTCCTCCTGTAGTAGAAGGAACTTCATGGAGTGTGGAGCCTGAGCTGAGTGTCTTTGGATTCCGATGCGCTCCGCGCCGCGCGGCGATGCCGTCACCCCGCAGGCCCGAACAGGTCCTCCGGGAAGCAGCACTCCTCGCCCGTGTCGTCTTCCACGGTGATCCAGCCGGGGAACGGCTCGTCGAGGACTTCGTAGACGTCGCCCACGGTCAGGTCCGGCTCGGCGTCTTCGGGGAGTTCACCCGCGGGGACGACCGCCGGGGCGCCGTCGGTGTCGTCGGCGGCGAGCGTCGGGCGGAGACTCAGGCAGACGACGCGGCGGGGGGCGTCGTCGTCGGGCGCGGGGCTCATCGGAGCTTCGCGAAGAACGCATCGAGGCGGTCCATCGCCTTGTCGATGTCGGCCATCGAACATGCGTACGAGAGGCGGATGTGGGCGTCGCTGCCGAACGGTCCGCCGGGGACGACCGCGACGAGTGCCTCGTCGAGAATCGCCTCCGCCATCGCGATGGAACCGGTGAGTCCCGGCCGGGCGCCGTAGTAGGCGTCCACGCGGGGGAAGACGTAGAACGCGCCTTCGGGCTTCGTCAGGTGCAGCTTCGGGATGGCCCGGAGGCGCTCGACCATGTGGTCGCGGCGCTTCGCGAACTCCGCGATCATCGCCCGCTGGGCCGAGTCGTCGCCGGTCAGCGCTTCGAGCGCGGCGTACTGCGCCACCGAGCACGTGTTGCTCGTGGACTGGCCCTGGAGCGTCGTCATCGCCTCGAGAACCTCGGCGGGTCCGACGGCCCAGCCGATGCGCCATCCGGTCATCGCGTACGTCTTGCTCACGCCGGAAACGCAAACTGTGCGGGCCGCGACCTCTGGGTGCGACGCGGCGAACGGCGCGGTGCGAGCGCCGTCGTAGACGAGGCGTTCGTAGATCTCGTCGGAGAGGACGACCAGGTCGCGCTCGCGGACGACATCGCCGAGGGCCGCTTGCTCCTCCGGGCTGTGGACGACGCCGGTCGGATTCGAGACCCCGTTGAAGATCACGAGGCGGGCCTTCGGCGCGCGGTCGCACGCGGCGCGGAGGATGTTGGGCGTCAGCTTGAGACCGTCCGCTTCGGTGCAGGGGACCGGCACCGGAGCGCCGCCCGCCGCGAGGACCATGTCGATGTACGAGAGCCACGAGGGCTGGGGGATGAGGACGGGGTCGCCGTCGTCCACCAGAGTCTGCACGGCCTGGAAGAGCGCGTGCTTGGCGCCCGTCGAGACGAGCACCTGCGACGGCGAGTAGACGAGTCCCCACGGCTTCGCGTAGAGCGCGGCGATCGCCTTGCGCAACTCGAGGATGCCGGCGACTTCGGTGTACCGCGTGTGGCCGGCGTCCATCGCCCGGACCGCGGCCCTTCGGACGGGCTCGGGCGTGTTGAAGTCGGGCTCGCCGGCCCCGAGGGACACGACGTCCTTGCCCTGCGCCTTCAGGGCTTTCGTCTTGGCGATGAGTTGCAACGTGAGCGAGGGGGTGAGGCTCCTCACGCGCGCGCTGATCCGCATCGGCGGAGGCTACTGGGTACCGCGGCGGGACGGTGATTTGTCCCGTGCCAGGGGTTGGTGGCGTCGGAACTCGTCCCTACCTCGTCGGGTGAGTCACTGCGAGCGCGGGGTCATTGGCTCCTCGGGCCGGGCCGGCTCCGGTGCGGAGTCGGTCGAGGGACGGAACCTCACACCCGAGAGGACAGGTCTCCCCGCGACCGTCGCGCGCGGCGAACTGAACCGCGGAATCCGGCGTGCGGCGTGTTATTGAATTGCGCGGGACACCGAGTTGTCCCGCATCGGTCATGAAGACATCCACGCGCATCGTCCTGGCGCTGTTCCTTCTGCTCCTCCTGGGGCTGATGGCGTTCATGGCGTGGCTGCCGTTCGACCCCCTCGAGGAGCCTGCGGGGCGGATCGACGCAATGATCCCGCGCGACGTTGACTCCGCCTGGCGCTTCGACGGCCCGGCGCTGCTCCGGAGCCCCTTCGCGCTCACCGCGTGGGATCGGCCCGAGGCGGTCGAACTGCGCGCGCGGTTCGACGTCGAAGGGCGCGTGCTGGGGCCGCTCCGGCGGGTGGAGAACGCGTTCACGTCGGCGACGGCGGGGCTCGTGGATCCGCCCGGGCTCGAGCGCGATCTGATCCCTGCCGAGGTCGTCGTGGCCACGCGCGGCGACGATCTGCTCGTCGCCACGCGAATCTCGTCGCGGGCGCGGACGATCGAACTCGTCAGGAAGCTCCCGGCGTGGCGCACGAAGCAACTCGGAATCGCGGCCGAGGGTCCGTGCCTGGTCGTCAGCCAGGGGTCGGAGCACCCGATCTATCTGATTCTCTACCGCGACGTGCTCTTCGCCTCGACTTCGCGCGCTCTCGCGCTCGACGCAACGACGCTCGCCGCCCGCGGCACCGGAGGGCTCGCCCGTGACCCCGAGTTCGAGGGGGCGCTCGATCTCGACCGCCCCGCGGGGCCGCACGTCTTCGGCTGGGTCAGGCCCGTGCCGCTCGCCCGTCGCATCGCGCCCGCTGACGGCACGCCCGCGCCGTGGTGGCGCGACCTGCTCGACATTCCGACGGCGAAGCCGCTGCGGTTCGACATCGACCTCTCGGAGAAGGCCGCGCTCGGCGCGACGATCCGCCTCGGGTGGCGCGACGGCGCGCAGAAGGCGCTCGCCCCGCTCGCGGGAGCGGCGGCCGGCGACCCACGGTCGCTGGCGGTGTCGGCCGCCGCGCTGGCGCCTCGCGACGAGACGATCGCCTCGGGCGGGCTCGTCGTGTCGGCGGCGTCGGTGGTGCGTGCGCTGCTCGCGTCGCAACCGCCCGAGCGCCAGTCGGCGTTCGAGGAAGTCCTGGCGTCCACCGGCGAGACCGTGGACGGTCTCGCCGCGTCGTTGTCGAAGCACTTCGACGATGGCATCGGGTTCGCCGTGGGGCGGCTTCGCGAAGCCGACGCGCTGCTCGGCGGGGAGGACGCGGGCGCCGTCCACGCCATTCCCGTCACGCTCGTGACGTTCCGCCTGCGCGGCCCCGGCGCCGACGCTGCGGTGCTCGCGGAGATCCGCAATCGTGCCGAGTCGCTCTTTGCCGCACCGCTCGGCGACACGACCGAGGTGCTCGGCGACGGCACGCGCATCCACGTGCTGCAGCGCCAGGGGCTCGCAGGGCAGTGGGGACTCCTGCGTCCGGCGTTCGCGTTCCGCGGCGGGGAGTTCATCTTCTGCACGCACGAGGGATTCCTGCGCCGGAGCCTCGGTCATGTGCCGCTCCGCGAGGCGATCGTGCAGATCGAACCGCGTGCGGCGACCGGATCGCTGCCGCGCACCCTGTTCGCAGTCGGCGATGCGTCGATCCTCCGCCGCTGGTCCGACGATCAGGCGTGGGAGGCCGCGGACCAGGCGACGTGGCGCGACTGGCGCGCGGAGCGACTCCGGCTGGAGCCGGCGGTTCCGAAGGAGATCCGCGATCGGCCCGCGCTGGTCGAGACGTACCTCGACGCCCGGATACGCGAGATGAAGCGCATCCGCCGCGAGCGCGAGATGCCGGACGTCGTCGCGCAGTTCCGCCGCGAGCGCGAGTGGCTCGCCAAACTCGGCGCCGGTCAGTTGTCGGCCGACGTCACGAACGACGGCGTGACGCTGCGAGCGCGCGTGACGCTGGCGGAGGCGAAGTAGTGCGGTGTCGCGGATGAGTGGGCACGGCGACGTCGTTCGGCGCGTCGGCGCAGTGGTCGGCGCGCCCCATCCCGACAGGAGCCGACCCGGACCGAGGAGCCGGTGACGCTGCGCTCGTGGTGGGGTCCCCGACGAGGTAGGTCCGAGTCGCGGGACGTAGACGTGGTCCGAGATGCCGGAATCTCCCGAGCTGCGAACGGGAAACTGACCACGGAGGGAGACCGACGCGCGATCAGATCCATCCACGCGCAATCGCGGAGCAGAGCGACCGGACCGGACCAAGGAGCCAGCGACGCTGCGCTCGTGGTGGGGTCCCCGACGAGGTAGGTCCGAGTCGCGGGACGTAGACGTGGTCCGAGATGCCGGGATCTCCCGAGCGGCGAACGGGATTCTGACCACGGAGGCGGACCGACACGCGACCCGCCCTGTCAACGCGCAATCGCGGAGCAGAGCGACCGGACCGGACCGAGGAGCCGGTGACGCCGCGCTCGTGGTGGGGTCCCCGACGAGGTAGGTCCGAGTCGCGGGACGCAAGCCGGGGCGAGTCGCGGGACGAGAACCCGGCGCGAGATGCCGGAACCTCCCGAGCCGCGAAGGGGATACTGACCACGGAGGCGGATCGCCGCGCGATCAGATCCATCCCCGCGCAATCGCGGAGCAGAGCGACCGACCCGGACCGAGGAGCCGATGACACGGCGCTCGTGGTGGGTCCCCCGACGAGGTAGGGACGAGTCGCGGAACGTAAACGTGGTGCCGGGGACAGGACTTGAACCTGCATGGGCTGTTAAGGCCCTCTAGCACCTCAAGCTAGCGCGTCTGCCAATTTCGCCACCCCGGCACGGGATGCAACTCGTCGAGACGACCGAAGGTCCGGTCGGAGGAACTGCGGAGCCTATCGAGGAGCGGGGCGCGCGGCGTAGCAACTTTCGAGACGCGTCAGTTCCCGGCCATGCGCAGGACCTCGGCGAACTCGTCGGGGCGCACGCGCTGGATCGACAAGCGGTTGCCGCGGCGCAGCACGTCCATGGCCGCGAGCGCCGTCGCGGACGTCAGGGCGTCGAGGGTGACGACCGACGCAAACGTCTGCACGTGCCGCACGTCCACGACGAGCCACGGCGGGTTCTCTCGCGTCGAGCGCGGATCGAAGTGGTCGGACGTCGCGTCGAACTGCGTCGGATCGGGGTACGCCTCGCGCATCACCTCGGCGACACCGGCGACGCCCGTCGACTCCGCGTTCGAGTGGTAGAAGAGGACCAGGTCGCCCGCCTTCACCTCGTCGCGGAGCAGGTTGCGCGCCTGGTAGTTGCGGACGCCGTCCCAGAAAGTCGTCCGACCCTTTGCCGCGGCGAGGTGCTGGATGGAGAAGACCGACGGCTCGCTCTTGAACAGCCAGTGTCCGATGGGGCGACGGGGCGCGGGCGACGTCTTCGTCGCCTTCGGTGTCGTGCGTGCCTTCGGCGTTGTCGTTGGCGGCGTCTTCGGCGTTCGTTTCGGCATTGCGGGGGCGAACGTTACCCGATCCGCACCTCCGCGTACGATGCCGACGTGGCCGCCCTCTCTCCCCGCCTGACTTGGACCGTCGCCGCCGCGTGCGCGCTCGTCGTCGGCAGCGTCGTCGGCGCGCGCGTCGCGGGGATCGAACCGTCGCTTCGGCTGAAGCTGCACACGATCTCGACCACGGGGGACTGGCAGACGTTCGAACTGCGCGCCGAGCCCCGCGGCGGCGAGTCGATGGCCGCGATCCGACTGGAGATCGCCGAGGGCTACGTCGGCGTCCTCGGCAAGACCGAGGCACTCGACGTCCCGCCGGACAACGCCGCGCGCTTCACGTTGCGCATCCGTCGCGATTCCGAGACTGATCCGCTCGTCCGCATCGTGCAGGAGGCGCGCGTCAACCGCACGTACGACCTGCGAATCCCGGTGGACCACCGCCGCGCTCCGTCGCCCCCGGAGGACGGAAGGTGACGGGCGCGGGAGTTCGTCGCGCCTTCGAGGAATGCGCCGTCGAGGCGCGCGCCTTCGAGGAGCGTGCGGTTCGTTCGGAGTACCGGCTTCAGCCGGAGGTGGCATCTCGTGGCGACGCGGCCCTCGTCATCGACGTCACCTCGCAACGGCGGTTGCCCTCGTGAAGCCTCTCGACGTCACCCTCCGCGTCGGCTCCGCCCTCTTCGGCCTGATGTGGCTCGTCGCCGCGGCGTCCAAGGCCGCGGAACCGGAGAGCGCGTACGAGTTCGTCGCGCTCGTCGTCGGCGGGGGACCCTCCGCAAAGACGCTGATCACCGTCGCCGCGGCGGCGGAGGCGCTTCTCGGCGCGGCGATGCTGCTGGGCGCCGTGGGTGGAACCGTCCGCGGCATGGTCGCGACGGGAGCCGGGCTCGCGATCACGACCGGCGCGCTCGTGTGGGTGAAGGTCCACGCGGGCGGCGCGCGGCACTGCGGGTGCATGGCGCTGCTCGCCGACTCGAGCGTCGATCAAGCGATTGCGCGGAACGCGTGGCTCATGGGCGGCGCGATCGCGCTCGGCGCCGTCGCGATCGTCATTCGCCGCCGAGACCGAGATGCTGCGGCGGCGTCCGGTCCCTCCACAGACGCACGCTGACGCTCGCCCCGGGGAACCAGCGCTCGCCCGCCTTCTCCAATCGCCCGGACTTCACCTCGCGATCGATCGCGGCGTGCCACATCGCGACCGTCGGCATCTGCAGCGCATTGCCGTCGAACTCCGCGTTGTCGGGGACGATCTCGACGACGTAACTTCCCCAGTTGGGTGCGCCCCACGGGCGCGGCTTGTTCATCCACTCGAGGAACAGCTTGTCGCTCTCGTAGATGCGTTCGCCGATCAGTCCGGTGACGTCCACGTCGCGATACGAGCCGCCCTCGCGCGAGCCGAACTCCCACGCGAGCGTGCGAGCCGAGACGTGGTCGGTGTAGTTCATCACCATCACGCTCGCGGGCGGCGGCAGCGTCTCCGTGACCCAGGCGAAGAACGGGGCGTAGCGGTCGTCCACCTCGTACTCGGCGGGGAGTCGCTCGCGCACCGTGAACACCTGCGCGATGAGCCCCACGAGGAGAACGACGCGCTCGAGTGCGCGGAACCACATGCGGTCGCCGAACCGCGCGAACGCAGGCGCGGCGCCGTAGATCCCAACGATCCACAGCGCGGGCAGTGCCGGCGCGATGAACCTGGCGAGCGCGTACTCGCGGAAACCCATCGAGAGCGACAGCCACGTCCAGAGCACGCACGCGGCCGCCGCTGCGACAACGCCATTGCGCTGGATCGCTGCGCGCACGGTGCCCACGACGAAGAGCGCGAGTACGACCGCGCCGACCGTCCAGTGCACGTGGTAGTCGCCCGCGACGAGGCCGAAGTAGGCCGTGAAGTTGCTCGTGCTGAACCCGGGCAGATGGAACGCCGGATCGTCCGCGACGACCGAGACCGCCTGCGGGGGATTCGTCAGGAAACCGAAGAACGCCGAGCGTTGCGAGGGCGTCGCGTACCACGCGCCGAGAACGAGCAGGAGGGTCCCGACGTACGTCGCGAGGCCGACGAGCGCGCGCCGACGGTCGATCGTCCGGCCCATCGGAACGAGGTAGCCGACGCCGATCGCGGGGAGGAGCCAGATGCCGTAGTTCAGCTTCGTGAACCACGTCGCGAGCACGCCGAACGCCGTCAGCGCATCGAACAGCACCGCCCGGCGGCCCGAGGAACGCAGCGCCTCCGACAGCAACGCCAGCGTGACCGCGACCGCCGCTGCGCCGGGCGTCTCAAGCATGCAGAGCCCGGAGTACACGGCGAGCGCGGGCGACAGTGCGAAGAGCGTCCCGGCGAGTCCGCCTGCGCGTTTGTCTTCGCCGCAGGCGCGCCACGCGGCGATCGACGTCGCCGCTGCGCCGATCACGAAATGCACCACCTGCACGACGCGCGCCGCGAACATCGTCGTCCCGAACACCGCGAACGAGGGGAGGATCGTCCAGCCGTGGAAGAACGGGAACTGGCCGGTCCGGTACGAGTGCCGCAGGAAGTCCAGGAACCGGCCATCGCGCAGGTCCTGGAACTGCCGCAGCGCGATGTTCGCGTGGTTCGCTTCGTCGCTGTCGAACGGGATCGTCCGCGAGACGAGCGTCACGACCACCGCCGCGACGAGCACCGCTGCGATCACCGCACGGAGCGGCGTCGTGCCGGGGAGCAGGTTCGGGATGCGCGAGGTGGACGTCATCGGTCGCGAGACTCTACCTCAACGCCGCACCGCGGACGACGCGGCTGCGGCGACGAGCGTCAGCACCGAGGCGTAGGCGGCGGGCACGGCGATGGTGTTCGTGTTGCGGTAGAGCTGGTCGATGTGGACCGAGATCGGCTCGCCGCCGGGGGCGTAGAGCAGGATGCTCGCGACGAACTCGCCGACGGAGGTGACGAACGACAGCAGCGCGGCGGCGGCGAGGGTCGGCCAAAGTGCGGGCAGCACGACCGTGCGGAACGCGATCGCGGGCGTGGCGCCGAGCGAGCGGGCGGCAGGGACGAGGTCGCCGGGCAGGCGTTGCAGCGCAGCGGCGGCGCCCTGGTACGTGACGGGCAGCGTGCGGATGAAGTACGCGAGCGGGAGCAGCAGGACGGTCCCGGAGAGCGCCGCGCCTGCGAGGAACCAACGGCCGCGACCGAAGGCGAACAGCAGGTTCACCGCGAGGGCCGTGCCGGGGACGGCGAAGGGCGCCATCGCGAGCACCGCGAACGCAATGCGACCTCGCACACGCCGCCACACGACGAGCGCCGCGACCGCGAGACCGACCGCGACGGCCGCGCCGGTCGCGACGAGCGACGTCCACACGCTCGTCCACACGGGACGCAGCGATTCCGAGGATCCGAAGGCCTCCGCGTAGGCCGCGAACGAGTAACTCGGCGGCAGGATCTCGGTGCGCCAAGCGCGCGGGTCGTGGAACGAGAGGAGGACGAGTGCCGCGTGGGGGAGCAACAGCACCGCGATCGCGACGGCGGCCGCGGCACCGGCCGCAACGCGCGCACCGCCGCGGAGTCGCCGCGGCACGGGCGGCACGCCCTTCGACGCGCCGGTCGTCTGCGCTCGCTGCACGCGGAGGAAGATCGCCAGCACCGCGAGGGTTGCGAGGGCCAGCACGACCGTTGTGGACGCTGCGAGGCCCGGGTCGCGGCCGTGGGCACGGAAGATCGCGAGCGTCATCACCGGTTGGCCTGGCGTGAAGTACCACGGCGCCGTGAAGCTGCCTGCGGCGGTGAGGAACACGAGGAGCGACGACGCGAGGATCGCGGGCCCGAGTTGCGGCAGCGCGGCATCGACGAACGAGCGAACCGGCCCCGACCCGAGGCTCCGCGCGGCTTCCACGCGCGAACCGTCCATCGACCCGAGCGCCGCACGCACGAACAGATACGGGAACGGCGCCATCGTGAACGCGTGGACGACGAGCACGCCGGTCCACCCGCCGAGGTCCACGTCGGCGCCGGTCGCAGCGCGGATCGCGCGCGGCAGGATGCCGTCTTTCTCCAACAGGATCAGGAACGCGAAGCTGCCGACGAGCGGCGGCAGCGCGATCGGGAGCGGCGCCAGCACCTCGAGCGCGCGGCGCCCCGGGAAGTCGGCGAGGTGGAGCACGAGCGCGAGTCCGCCGCCGATCGCCAGCGCGAGCAGCACGGACACGACCGACAGCACCAGCGTGCCGACGAGCGCCTGCGGGCCGCGCGGGCCCGTCTCCGTGAGGAACGCGAACGCGCCGCCGTCCGCCGCCATCGCCTCGGCGACGAGCGCCCGCAAAGGTTCGGCGACCGTCAGGAGCAGCACGGCCGCGGTTGCGACGCCAAGCACGCGCCAGGCGGTCATCGACGGAACCGGAGCAGATCCGCGGGCCGGACGAACGCTCGCACCGGCGCCCCGGCGCGAAGACCCGGCGGCAGAGCGTCGGTGTCCACGTGCGATCGCACGCGGAACGTCTCGCCCGATGCCGCGAGGACGCCCTCGCAGACGACCTCGGTCCGCACGGGGCCGTACGCGACGGTGACCACGCGCAGCGGCGCAGAGTCGTCGGCGATCCGCTCGAGCCCCACGTGGTCCGGCCGCGCGGCCACGACCTCGTCGGTGGCGAGCGAGAGGAACGCCTTCGCAGCGCTCGGCGGGAGCACGTTCGCGTCGAGCAGGAACTCCGCGACGAACGTGGTCGCGGGCGACTCGCACACCTCGCGCGGCGAACCCGACTGCACGACTTCCCCCGCACGCATGACGATCACGATGTCGGCCACGGCGAGCGCTTCCTCGCGATCGTGCGTCACCCAGAGCGTCGTCACGCCGCGGGCCTCGTGCAGCGTGCGGAGTCGCGTCCTCGTGTCGCGACGGAGCGAGGGATCGACGTTCGAGAGCGGCTCGTCGAGGAGCAGGAGCTTCGGCCGCGCGGCGAGGGCTCGGGCGAGCGCGACGCGTTGCTGCTGTCCGCCGGACAGCTCGTGCGGCCGACGCAGATCGAGCCCCGCGAGTCCGACGAGTTCGAGCATCTCGCGGACGAGCGTGGCGCGCGGCGCCGCCTCGACTCCCTGCACGCGCGGGCCGTACGCGACGTTCCCGGCAACGTCGAGGTTCGGGAAGAGCGCGTAGTGCTGGAAGACCATCGCGGCGCTGCGTCGCTCGGGCGGCACGCGCGTGACGTCGAGACCGTCGAGGAGCACGCGGCCGGCGTCGGGCGACTCGAACCCCGCGACGGTCCGAAGCGCCGTGGACTTGCCGCAGCCCGAAGGGCCGACGATCACGGCGAGCGCGCACGGCGGCACGTGGAAGGAGACGTCGCGCAGCGCGGCCGTGGTGCCGAACCGCCGCGAGACGCGGTCCAGCCGGAGCCCTTCGATCGGGTCCGCGCCCGTCACTTCGCGAGCTCGTCTTCCCAGAGCTTCTGCCATTCGTCGAGGTGCGCCGCGACGACGTCCCAGTCCACCGCCATCGGCGTCAGCTCGATCCGCGCGGCCCACGACGGCTTCGGAGCGTCGGTCCGGACGAGGAACCGGCGGTGCTTCTCCGCGAGGCCGCGCGAGACGTCGGCGCTCGTCGCGAACTCGTAGAAGTCGGCTGCGGCGGGGTTGGCCGGGCGCGATCCGCGGGCGACGAGCGCGATCGCGTCGGGGAACATCGGCGCGCCCGAGGCGGGGCAGATCCACCCGAACGGCACGGGCGGGTCGGCAACCTCGCTCTGGTAGAGAATGTCCGTCAGGTTCCAGATGGTGACCACGCCCGTGCCGTCGCGACGGATCGTGTCGAAGAGCTTCGCCGGGTTCGGCGCGATCGAGTGCTTGTTCGCCGCCAGGCCGCGGACCCACGCGACGCCTTCCGCGGACGTGCCGTCCTTCGCGAAGCCCCGCGCGAACACGGCGCCGAACGCGGCCTTCATGCCGCCCGACTGCGACGGGTCGCGCAGGACCACGCGGCCCTTCCACGCGGCCGACGCCAGGTCGGCCCAGTCCTTCGGCGGGTCCTTCACGAGATCGCGGTGGAACGCGATCACCTGGGGCATGACGAATTGCCCGGCCCACCGCCACTCGCGGTCGTGCGTGCCCTCCGGCGCGACTGCGGCCCATGCCGGGCGGTGCGGCTCGAGCAGGTCAGCCTGCGCCGCCTGGGCGAAGCGGAACGCGGGGCCGCCCCACCAGACGTCCGCCTGGGGGCTCTCTCTCTCCCCGCGGAGGCGGTCGAAGCACGCGTCGGCGCCCATGTCCTGCCAGACGACGTCCACGTCGGGACGTGTCGCCTCGAAGGCCTTCTCGACCTCTTCGAGCAGGTCCTTGCCGTGCGCGCTGTAGACGAGGACCCGCGTCTTCGCCTGCGGCCCGCCGTCGCACGCGGTCAGGGCCGACATCGCAGCGAGCGCGAGCATCGCGGACAGTCCCGCCGCGTGGATCGCGGAGGCGGGAGTCGCGCACGGAACCTGCAGGTGTCGGGTCACGTCCGAAGCATACTCCCGACCCCATGCCAGCCAAACGCCCGTCCCGATCCAGGCCCGCGAACGCTCCCGCCGAGACCCCTGCGGAGCCGCAGAACGACGCGAAGCGCGCGTCGTCGTATGCGTTGCTCGCGCCCGACGTGAAGCGGCACTATCTCGGCTATTTCAAGATGGTCTTCAACGACGGGGCCCTCGACCTGAAGACCAAAGAGCTCATCGCCTTCGGTGCGGCGCTGATGACCGGCGCCCCGAACGTGCTCGCGGGCCACTTGAAGAAGCTCCGGCGCCTCGGCGTGACCGAGGCCCAGATCGCCGAGGCCACGGCCGTCGCGCTCGGCGTGGCGGGGGCGTCGGTCGTGGATCGCGGCGACGTGGCGGAAGCCATGCTCCGCGCGGAAACGAAAGCGAAGGAACAGCAGACATGAGCATCCGCACCGCGCATCTTCGTCTCGTCGCCGGTCTCGCGTTGGGCGCGGTCCTCGGCCTCGCCGCGTCGTCGGCTCTGGCCGGCTCGGCCGAGGGCAAGGTCGCCGGCGTGGGCGGCGCGGAGGTGAAGTGGAACGACGTCCGCTTCCGCAAGCAGTTGTTCGACCAGATCCAGCCCGGCCTCACGTGGCGTCTCGGCTCCGGCGGGGCGACGAAGATCGAGGTCACGGGAATGGTCCTCGCGTCCGACGGCGTGCTCCTCTTCCCCGGCGAGGCGGCGCTGAACCTGCGGTTCCTCGGCGGCGACGCCTGGTCGCTCGTCGCGTATGAGTTCGACGCGAAAGTGCAGCAGAACTACCAGTGGGACGAGACGCGCCACACGTTCGGCGTCGTGCCGTGCACGGCGTGGCGAGAGAAGGACCCGAAGAAGTCGGCCGAGAAGCTCGCACTTGCGCTTCGCGGCTCGACCGGCAAGTCCCGCACCACGCCGCCCGCCTCGGAGGCCGTCACCGGCGGCGCCGACGCGAAGCCCGCGCCGACTCCGGCGCCCGCGGACGCGACCGCCGAGTTGTCGAAGGAAGCCCGCGCCGAGCTGGACAAGGCACCGTGGCTCGAACTCGAGATGCGGTTCGGCGACCTCGTCGGGCTGGTCCTGTTCGAGGCAGCCGAGGTCGGCGAGCTCAAGGCGAAGAAGACGGACGACGCGAAAACGCCGCTCTCGCTGAGGTGGCCGCAGTTCACCACCGTGCGGGCGAAGACGGAACTCGCGGAGAAGGGCAAGCCCGTCACGCTCGGCTGGATGCAGGTCGGCACCGATGCGGCCGGCGAATCGCTCCTCGTCGTGACCGGCGGCGAGACTCCGAAGCTCGAGTTCCGGAAGCCGGCGAAAGAGGGCGCGTCGAAGTCGGTCGAGGGCAAGCGCACCGCCACCAAGACCGCTCCGAAGACGACCGGCTGGGAGTGCGACGGCAAGACGCTCACGCTCCACCTGTTCCAGGTGGACTACTCGTTCACGCTTCCGTAGAGGCCGTCGGAGTAGTCGGCTGCAAGCTCGAGGACGTCACCCGACAGACCGCTGGTTCTTCTGATCTCGCGAAGATCGACTCGTCCGCACTCGCGTCAGCGCGATTCCTTGGGAACCGGGTCCCGACCGCGGCGGGGGCGTGCGCGAAGCCAGGACCCGCCCTCGCGCGGTGACAAATGCTAGCGGCCCGTCGGCCACGGGGTAGACCGAGGCAATCGGCTCCTCCGACGGGCTGCTAGCACGCGAGTCTTCGCGTCGGCCCGCCGGTTGCGTACCCTGACCCCGTGCCCCTCCTCGACGCCAAGAACCTGAGCAAGTCCTTCCGCGGGCGCGGCAAGGTCGTACACGAGGTCAGCTACTCGGTCGAGCCCGGGGAGATCGTCGGACTGCTCGGGCCGAACGGCGCGGGCAAGACGACGTCCTTCCGCATGACCGTGGGCATGATCCGGCCCGACTCGGGCCACGTTTCGTTCCTCGGGCACGACATCACGCACCTGCCGATGTACAAGCGGGCGCGCCACGGGCTCGGCTACCTGTCGCAGGAGCCGTCGATCTTCCGGAACCTGACGGTCGAACAGAACCTGCTCGCGATCCTCGAGACGTTGCGCGTGGACCGCCGCCGCCGCCGCGAACTGCTCGAGACGCACCTCGCCGAACTGGGGCTCACGAAAGTTCGCAAGAGCTTCGCGCGGTCGCTCTCCGGGGGCGAACGGAGGCGCCTCGAGATCACGCGGGCGCTGATCACGTCACCCAAGCTGATGCTGCTCGACGAGCCGTTCGCCGGCGTGGACCCGATCGCCGTGGCCGAGATCCAGGACATCGTCCTGCGCCTGCGCGAGCGCGGGATCGGCATCCTGCTCACGGACCACAACGTGCGAGAGACGCTCTCGATCACCGACCGCGCCTACATCATCGCCGAGGGCCGCATCCTGCGCCAGGGCACGTCCCGCGAACTCGTCCACGACGAAGTCGTCCGCCGCATCTACCTCGGTGAGAAGTTCCAGATGCCGGAGTTGGAATCCCGCGACCGCAGCGCCGACAATCCGGACGACGACGGCCGCGACGCGGCCGATCCGAAGGGAACCGCCGGACCGAAGCCGCCCACGAGGCCCACCAAGTGACCCATTCTGCGCACCCGCCCACCGACGCCGTGATGAGCCCGGCCGACATCGCGATCGACCGCGACATCCTCGTGGTGGACGACGAACCGTCGATCCGCGACATGATCGCGCTCTTCCTGAAGCGCCTCGGGTTCTCGGTGGACACGGCTCCCGACGGCCGTGTCGCGCTCGAGAAGCTCGCCGTGAAGCCGTACTTCCTGGTCATCACCGACGTCGGCATGCCGGGTCTCTCCGGAATTGACCTGCTCTCGGAGATCAAGTCGGCCGCGCGTGACGACGACGCCGCGCCGACCGACGTCATCATCGTCACGGGAAAGTCCGCCGAGGCCGTCGCCATCGAGGCCCTCCGGCGTGGCGCGTACGACTACTTCCGCAAGCCGTTCTCCTTCGACGCGATGCGATTCACCGTGCAGCGCCTCCTCGAGCGCCGCCGCTTCCGGCGGCAGGCGCTCCAGTGCCAGGTGCTGACGGTCCGCCTCGAAGCGGAGAAGGTCCACTCGCAGCAGGCCGTCGCGGCACTCGTCGAGGCCGTCTATGCGAAAGACAACTACACACGCGGCCACATGGAACGCGTGGGCCGCATCGCCGCGGTGCTCGGCCGCGCGATGAACCGTTCGGAGCAGGAAGTCGAGATCCTGTACCGCTCCGGCACGCTGCACGACATCGGCAAGATCGGCACGCCCGACCTCATCCTGAACAAGCCGGGCGCGTTGACGCCGAGCGAGTGGGAGACGATCCGCCTCCACCCGGACGTCGGCGCGAACATCCTGGCGCCGATCTCGGCGCTCGAACCCGTCTGCACGCCCGTTCGCTGCCACCACGAGCGCTGGGACGGCTCCGGCTACCCCGCGAAATCGATCGGGGCCGACATCCCGGAGGCGGCGCGGATCCTCGCTGTCGCCGACGTCTGCGACGCGCTCCACAGCGACCGCGCGTACCGCGCCGGCCTCCCGGCCGAGACGGTTCGCTCCATCATCCGCGACGGCAGCGGCAAGCTGTTCGACCCCGCCGTGGTCGATGTGTTCGAGGGCCTCTGCGAGCGCGGTCAGATCTTCGAGCCGCTCGTCTCGGCCGACGCGGAGCGCCGGGTGTCGGACGGCGAAGTCGCGCACCCCTGCTGAGCTTCCGTTCAGGAACCGCCTTGGCGGTTCCTGAACGGAAGCTCAGGTTTGAACGGCGCCAGTGGGCGTCGTCGTGCGCGCGGCGTCGTTGGGCGGCCCGAACGGCTTTTCGGGCCCTGATTTGTCCGCGCAGGGCCGGGCGGCGCGTGTGACGGAGGTCGCGGCGATCAGTCGCATCTGCGTCCGCGCAGCCCCGTCCCCGACCTAGGTTTCCTCCCGTCGGGGGCGTTCGGTAGGCTCCGCCGATGCACATCGCAGTCCTCATGAAGCGGGTCCCTGAGACGACGGCACGGGTCCGGCCCGCGGCGGGCGGACGGTCGGTCGAAGTCCAAGGCGGCGAGACGATCATCAGCACGTACGACGAGATCGCGCTCGAGCGGGCGATCCAGCTCCGCGAGGCGGGCGTCGCCACGAAGCTCACGGTCGTGTGTCTCGGCGCGGCCGAAGCCACGAAGGAAGTCCGCAAAGCACTCGCGATGGGCGCCGACGAGGGGCTCCTCCTCGTGGACGCCGAGCCGTTCCGCGACCCGGCGTCGGCCGCCGAGGTGCTCGCGGGCGCGGTGAAGGACCTCGGCGCGCAGCTCGTCATCTGCGGCTGGAAGGCGCTCGACGACGACTCGGCCGTGGTCGGCGGGTGCGTCGCTGCGCGTCTCGGGTGGGCGTACGCGTCGTTCGCGACGAAGCTCGATGTCGCAGGCGGCACCGCGACCGTCCACCGTGAGATGGAAGGCGCGACCGAGGTGCTCGCCGTGGCGCTGCCGGCCGTCATCACGGTGCAGAAGGGCCTCGCCGAGCCGCGGTTCGCGTCGCTGAAGGGCATCATGGCGGCGAAGAAGAAGCCGCTCGTCGAGAAGCCCGCACCTGCCGCATCGAACGCTTCGGCGCTCGATGCGTATCTGCCGCCGCCGGACCGTCCGCCCGGTCGGATCGTCGGCGAAGGCGTCGCGGCGGTCGCTGAACTCGTCCGTGTCCTGAAGGAAGAGGTCCACGCCCTGTGAGCAACTCGATCCTCGTCTACCTGGAGACGGAGGGCGACGCCCTCCGCAAGCCGGCCCTCGAGGGGCTCGGTGCGGCGCGTGCGATGGCGACCGCGCTCGGCGGTGTCGTGGTCGGCGTGACGATCGGCGCGTCCGAGGGCGGCGTTGCCGCCGCGGCTGCCGCCGGCGCCGACGAGATCCTCGCGCTCGGCGTGGGGGAGACGGTCCTCCCGATGCGCCGCGCGGCGGCGCTCGCGATGGCCACGCAGAAGTGCGCTGCGGCGTACGTGCTCGTCCCGGCCACGGCGTCGGGGCGCGACATGCTCGCTCTCGCCGCAGGCGCGCTCGGTGCGGGCGTGGCGGCCGACGCGACGAAGATCGATGTGTCGGGTTCGGACGTGAAGGTCACGCGCCCCGTGTACGCCGGCAAGGCCCTCCAGGTCGTCGTCGCGAAGCGGTCGCCGTTCTTCATCGGGCTCCGCCCGAACTCGTTCGCCCCGGCCGCGGCGAAGACGGCGAACGTCACCCGTGACGCGCTCCCTGCAGCGCCCGCCAATGAGCCGGTCCTGCGCGAGGTGAAGGCTCCGGAGGTCCGTCGTGTGGACCTGACCGAGGCGGCTGTGATCGTCGCGGGAGGCCGCGGGCTCAAGGGGCCCGAGAACTTCCACTTGGTCGAGGGCCTCGCGGCCGCGATCGGCGGAGCGGTCGGCGCGAGTCGGGCCGTGGTGGACGCCGGTTGGCGCCCGCACTCGGAGCAGGTGGGGCAGACCGGCAAGACCGTGAGCCCGAAGCTCTACATCGCGTGCGGCATCTCCGGCGCGATCCAGCACCTGGCCGGCATGTCGTCGAGCAAGTGCATCGTGGCGATCAACAAGGACCGCGACGCTCCGATCTTCAAGGCCGCCGACTACGGAATCGTGGGCGACTGCATCGAGGTGCTGCCCGCCCTGACCGCCGCGATCCACGCCGCGAAGGGCTGAAGCTCGGGGACGGTCCCCAAAAACTCAAAATCTCGCGAGTCCCGACGTCACCTGCGACGAACCGCCGGCGCGAAGCCGCGCGCGGACTGGCCGGAGCGGTGAGATTTTGAGTTTTTGGGGACCGTCCCTGGGTCAGATCCACGCGTCGAGGTTCCTCACGCAGTCCTGGAACGGCAGGACCTCCACGCCGCGGTCGTGCCAGCGGCGATCGCCGAGGTGGAGCAGGTGGAGGGTTGCCGTCGGGTAGTCCTCGCGGAAGCGGAGGAGCGGGGCGAGGTCCTCCGGACGCACGGTGTGCGTCATCTTCACTTCGAATGCGCGGAGACCGCGCTCACCGTAGAGCACGAAGTCCACCTCGTCGCCGGCAGCCGTGCGCCAGTAGTGCAGCCGGTACCCCAGGTCGCGGTAGTCGTTGAGCGCCCGCGCCTCTTGGAGAAACAGGGTCTCCAGCGCGGCGCCGTGGATCTGCTCCGGCGCATCCAGCGGCCCGCGCGGCCGGATCGCCTGGAAGACGCCCGCGTCGAAGTAATAGAACTTCGGATGAGCGACGACGCGCCGCTTGGCGCGCTTTGCGAACACCGGCAGGCGGACGGCGAGGAGCAGGTCTTCGAGGATGCTGAAGTAGTCCTCGACGACCTTCGCTGAGACGGCGCACTCGCGGGCGACTGCGGCCATGTTGAGCACGCCGCCCTGCGAGAAGCTGGCCGCCTCGAGGAAGCGTCCGAACGCGCCGATGTTCCGCGCGAGGCCCTCCTGCTGGACCTCCTCGCGCAGATACGTCGCGGCGTAGCTCCGCAGATAGTCCTGCGGGGCGTCGCTCGTACAGGCCAGCGGCAGTCCGCCGAAGCGCAGCGCGCGCTTCAGATCGAAGTCGTCGCCCAGTTCCGCCGCCGTGAGCGGATGCATGTGACGCGTCAGCGCGCGCCCGGCGAGCAGGTTCACACCCCGGCCGCGGAGCTTCCGGGCGCTCGACCCGGTCAGCGCGAACTTCAGCCGCCGGGATTCGATGAGCCGGTGAACCTCGTTGAGGAGCTCGGGCGCCCGCTGCACCTCGTCCACGACGACCCAGTCCTCGTGACCCCGCGGGATCTGGTCGCCGAGCCGTTGCGGCGCGGCCAGGAGCTGGGCGTAGACGTGGTGATCCAGCAGGTCGAAGAACAGTGCGCCGGGCAGTTTCTCGTGCAGCCATGCCGTCTTGCCCACGCCGCGCGGCCCGAACAGGAAGAAGCTCTGCTTCGAAGGCGGATGCAGCAATCGCGAGTACATGAGTCGGTTTTATCATGCAAAAACGACTTAGCAAGGCCGGAACGCAGCACGGCGATGCCGCCGCGGAGTGCCGGGATTGCCCGACACCGTGCTCCCCAGGCTCGTCGCGAGATTCGTGAGGCAATTCCGCGCCTCCCCGTTGACAGGCATAGCGGCGCACAGTATAGTTCCAATCACAGGGCTGAAGGACAGCTCTCCCTCTCTCTGAGTCCTTCCCCTTGCGGCCGGCGCGCCTCGTCGGTCGCAACACCCCAGGTGCCCCCCGCGGACTCTCTCCCGCCGGGGGGCGCTCTCCCACCATCCACGCGGTCGGCAGCCCGTTCGGGACCGACCGGGGCACTCCTCGTCGGCCGGTCGTGATGAGCACGCCCGGCCGACACCGATTCCCGGGCCGGTCACGCGCGACGCCACGCCTCCGCCAGGGTCCGCGACGAACCCGCGGCGCAACTACCTCGCGACGCGTGCCCCCGGGTTCACGATTCGGCCGTACTCCTCGTGGAGCTCGCGGTCGGTCATCGACGCGACGTGGTCCTTCACGGCGGCATGCAGACCCAGTTGGTCGGCGGTGGCGCGGACCTCGGGGGGGAGCGCGCGGGGGTGCTCGACGAGGAACGCGAACACGGCGGCGAGGTAGTGTTTCGCGAGCTCCTGCATCCGGGCGACGCGCCAGTCGCTGTAGAAGCGGTCGAAGAGGAAACGGTGCATTGACTCCTGCCGCGCGTCGCACGCGGCGGAGTAGCCGACGGCCTGGTCGCTGCGGTCGCGGACGTCTTCGAGCGACGCGATCCGGAGGTCGGCGAGGCGTCGCGAGGTCTCGGTGACGAGGTCGCTGACGGCGTCGTTCATCAGGCGGATGAACACCTGGTTGACGCGCACGCGGAACGACAGCCCGGACGTGATCCGGTCCACGTCGGCGAACGCGGCGTCTACGTGGGGCATCTCGCGGACGGCGCGCTCGGTCAAGATGCCCGACGTCAGCCCGTCGTCCAGGTCGTGGTGGTTGTACGCGAGACGGTCGGCTCGGTCGGCCACGAGCGACTCGATGAGCGGCTTCTCCTCGGGGCGGTAGGCCTTCGCCGTGCCCTTCCGGATGTAGTCGCCGTGCTTCGCCATGCCTTCGCGGGCCTCGTACGAGAGGTTCAGCCCGGGGAACCCCGGGTACCGCTGCTCGAGGGACTCGACGATCCGAAGGCCGTGGGCGTTGTGCTCGAACCCGCCGTGGTCCTTCATGCATCGGGCGAGTGCGTCTTCGCCGGCGTGACCGAACGGCCCGTGGCCGAGGTCGTGGACGAGCGCGAGCGCCTCCGTGAGGTCTTCGTTCAGGCCGAGCGTGCGGGCGATCGTCCGCGCGACCTGCGCCACCTCGATCGTGTGGGTGAGGCGCGTGCGGTAGGTGTCGCCCTCGGTGTTGACGAAGACCTGCGTCTTGTACTCGAGGCGCCGGAACGCCGTGCAATGCACGATCCGGTCGCGGTCGCGCTGGTAGACGGTGCGGTAGCCGTGCTCGGCTTCGGCGTGGGCTCGGCCACGCGTCGCCCCGCTCCGCATGGCGTACGGGGCGAGGCAACGGTCCTCGTTGGCTTCGATCTCGGCGCGGGTTCGCATGGTGGTTCTCCAGCCGGAGCGTATCTCCCCGGTCCGACGAGGGGGCGGTACGATCTTCCGCCTCGCCCCGAACTCGCCGCGTCGCTGTCAGGAATCACCAGCAACCGGGGCGGAGGAACACCATGCACCGCTCGCGCTCCCTCGTTTTCGCGCTCCTCGCGCTCGCCGCGCTCGTCCTGCCGGGCTGCCCGGCGTTCACCAGCGTGATGAAGGGGATCGGACTTCAGTCCCGTCCCGCGCTCGTCTTGACCGAAGCCGTCCCGCAGGACTTCGAACTCGTCATGCACGTGATGGATCAGCAGAACCCGCCGACGGACTATCTGGTGACGTACCGCCGCAGCGGGCGCTGTGACTATCGCGTCACGGTGCGATCGCCGAAGCGCCGGGTCAACGACGGCTCGTTCGACATCCTCGACGGTCAGGTGAACTCCCTCTGGGCGACCGTCCGCGCGGTGAACTACGACACGCTCGAGGAGCGCTATCCGGCGGAGGGCGAGGGGCGCGACCGCGACCTCGGCGTGCAGAAGTTCTCGGTGCGCGGCGACGACATCTCGAAGGAGGTGCAGGCCCACTTCACGAAGGTCCCCGCGATCGAGAAGCTCCGCGCGCTCGCGCTCTCCCTGATGCCGGAGAAGGCGCTCAGCGACACGGGCAAGGGCGACGTCACGACGTCCGTCGCAACGCAGCAGGTCATCGGCGACATGCAGACCAAGACCTTCTACCCCGCCGACGACGCACGTCTGAAAGACGTGCCCACGGACCGCCGCCAGCCTTTCCCGACTTGGTTCGACGCCGTCAACTACGGGTACGCGCCTGCGCAGGGCGTGAAGCTCGGCGAACGCCGCTAGCCCAGACCCTCGTGCATGCTCCGCGCTAGCGGAGCGTTCCAGAGACGAGTCGCCGCGTGGACCTCGATCAACGACTCCTCCTGTACCTCGTTGTCTTCGGGTCGGTCGTCGGAATCGGGATCATCGTGCACCGCAGGGCGCTCGCGCTGCGCATGCACGGCTTCCAGCTCGTCGCGATCGCCGCCGCCGCGCTGACCGGGCTCTTCCGGGACGACGTCGGCTCCGCCTTGGCGTGGCCGCTGTTCGTCGCGTGGGCGCTGGTGGCGATGCTGCCGACGCTGCTCGTCCAGGCCGCCCGGCGCGCTGCCGGTCAGCGCGGATACGGGCTCGCGTGGCGCCTCACCGCGTTCGCGTCGGGGTTGCTGCTCCTTCCGGCGACGATCCGTCGCGAGGCTCGCGTGTATGCGGCGCTCGACGCGGCCGACCGCGGCGACGAGGCCGCGTGCCGCGCGCGGCTCGACGCCATCGTGCGGGCGTGCGGCCCGACCGTCTCCCCCGAGACGTCCGACCTCGTCCGGTTCCTGCCGGCGGTGGCCGGGCGCCGATTCCACGATCTGCTCGCCGCGGTGGACGCGAGTTCCGTGCGCTCGCCCATCGTCCTCGCCGCCGAGGCATCGGCCGCCTCGGAGACGGGCGACCTGCGTCGCGCATTGCGAGCCGTGAACGCGCTCGGGACAGTGCTTCGCAACGGCGCCCCGGCGCTGTCGCAGGCCCGCCGCACGGTCCTCGCGGCGGCCGGGCGGGTGGCGTTCCTCGAGGAGGCGATCCGGCGTCGGATGCCCGTGGCGTCGGGACCGCGCGGTGCTGCCGCCGTGGCGCTCGCCCGCGCGC
>JAIOPE010000046.1 GCA_021414065.1 Planctomycetota bacterium | reverse complement strand
GGGTCGTCCGCTGCGTTGGGCCCCTTGCGTGGCGTGACAAAGCCGACGCTGCGGGTCCCGCCTTGCGGCCGACCCCGCGGATCTCGCCCAGGACAGTGTGTCGTGGCACGAACGTGCCTAGAATCGGCGTGAAGTGCTTGTGCTTCCTGCGACGCACGCCGTTCTCCCGCGGAGCTTCGTGAATGATCCGGGTTAACGAATTGCGCGGGACAAAAAATTGTCCCGCCTCGGTATTCAAGCGGCGAGCAGGAGCGCGCCCACGGCGACCGTCGCGGTGATCACCATCACCCAGACGCGGCGGGAACGGATGCGCAGGTCGGCGAGCAGGCCCTTGTCGGTGATGGAATCACGGGACCCGTCGTCGTTCTCGCGCTGACCGCGCGAGGCGATGACGACTCAAGTCCGTTCCTGGGCCTGGAACACGCACAGGGCGGAGAAGAAGATGAGCGGGACGAGGCCGATGCGCCACCAGCGGCCGAGTGAGCCGTCGGTGATGTGCGCATCGACGCCGACGAACAGGCCCGCAGCGAGGAGCGCCACGACGACGCCCGCGACCATGCGGCGCGTGCGGCCCTTGTCGGTGATGTTGCCGCGCCTCGCTGCGATGGAGCACGCAGCGCCGTCGCCGGGGCCGCCGTTGATGTCGCCGGTGACGCCGTCGTCGATCCCGTCGCTCGGCCGGTCGTTCACGATCGCCCTCCGATCCACTTGCCGAGCCACTCGAACGACCGGTCGTAGCGGTAGCTGATGCCCATGTGGCCGTCGTCGAACTCCTCGTGGACGGGCTTCAGTCCGAGCGCCCGGAGGCGCTTCACCAGGATGCGCGCGCCGGCGTGGAGCTGGAACTCGTCCTTCATTCCGCAGTCGATGAAGATGCCGCGGAGGGTGCGGAGGTTCTTCGCGTACACGCTGCACGCATCGACCGGATCGAATGTCTTCCAGTGGGCCATGACCTTCGCGTCGGGCTCGCAGGTCTCGAGGTCGAAGGGCAGGTCGAAGCCCCACGGCGACTTGGCGTTCGGCGAGTAGCAGGCCGACATCGCGAGGATGTTGAGGACGAGGATGTCGTCCCAGCCCTTCTTCGTCTTCGCGCGGAACTTCGCGAGCCATTCGTTCACGCCGCCGGCCGCGCGGAGGCCGTTCCAGCACTTGACGAAGTCGTAGCCGTAGCCGTACTCGAAGTACGCGTCGCCCGAGTGCGACGCCAACGCGCCGAAGACGTCCGGGTGCTTCATCGCGAGCATGAGCGCGCCGTAGCCGCCCGACGACTTGCCGACCACGCCGCGGTGCCGGGCGTCGCCGCGTGTGCGGAACCGCGAGTCGAGGAACGGGACGACTTCGTCGATCACGAACGTCTCGTAGTTGCCGACGGCCGTCGAGTTGACGTACTGGCTGCCGCCGAGGGCCGTCATGCAGTCCGGACACGCGACGATCATCGGCGGCACGGTGCCCGCGGCGATGAGACGGTCGAGTCGCTCGTGGAGCGCCTCCGCGAACGCCTGGCGCTGGAACGGGCTCTCGCCGAGGCCGGTGAAGCCGGTGAGGAGGACGACGACGGGGAACCGCTTCGTCGTCGCCGCGTCGTAACCGGCAGGCAGGTAGACGAACACGTCGCGGTCGGACGGGTCGCCGAGCGGGTTGCCGCGGAGCGCCTGACTCGCGATCGATTCCCGGACAACGGTGCCCTTCGGCGCCGGGCGCGCGGTGGCCGCTGACCGCGCCGTCGAGCGCGCTGCCGACTTCGACTTCGTCTTCCGACCTGCCATGCCGCTTCTCCTTGTCGCGTTGCCTGAGCGGGACGCGAGCATCTAGTTCACTGTCGAGCGTCTTTCAGGAGATCCCACGATGCCCGCACCGCGCCGCCGTTTCCAGGTCGCTCCGGCCCTGTCGATCGCGATCCTCGCGATTGCGCCGGCCTTGATCGGTGGTTGCGGTGACGACGCGAGCAAGCCCGCGGCTCCGGTCGCGCCGTCGAATCCGGCTGCGGCACCGCTGCGCCCCGAGGACGCCGCCACGCTCGTCGCGCTCTCGAACAAGGGCATCGCGCTGCTCGAACGCTATGACTACGTGGCCGCGCAGAAGCCCTTCCGCGAGGCGATGAAGCTAGCGCCGACGTGGATCCCCGGCCGCATCCACATGGCCCTCGCGTTGATCCACTCGGGCCCCGAGTCGCGCCCCGAGGCGCGGAAGCTGATCGACGACGTGCTGCGCGACGCGCCGACGCAGCCGCACGCGGCGTTCCTCGCGGCGTGGCTCGCCGAGAACGCGGGCGAGCCGGAGAAGGCGATCGACCTGTATCGAAAGGCGTACACGCTGACCGGCGAGGACCCGATCTGCGGCGCGAAGCTCGGAACGCTGCTCGCCGGCATCGAGGGCAAGGAGCAGGAGGCGTACGACCTGCTCATGAAGGTCCACGCGCGGCGGCCGGCGCTCATCTCGCCCGTGAACCAATTGATGCTGCTGAACCGCGTGCTCGGCCGCGAAGCCGAGGCGGAGACGTACCTCGCGAAGCTCCGCGCGCTGAAGGGCCGCCTCCGCGACGACGTGGACACCGCGAAGCTCGGCGAGGAGATGCGTGACGCCTACGGGAACATGGGCCGGTTCTCGATGGCGATCCGCGACTTCGATCCTCCCGCAGGTGGGGCGGCGGACGCGGCTGCGGCGAAGGTCACGGCGAAGGTGGACGACGTGCCCGGCTGGACGGCGGGCGCGCTCCCCGAGGGCGCGTTCCTTCTCGGTGCGGCCGCGGCCGACTTCGACAACGACGGCGACGTGGACGTGTTCGTCTGCGGCGGCAAGGGGCCGTCGGCGCTCTTCCGGAACGACGGCGGCGCGCTCGTGGACGTCGCGAAGGCGTCGGGCGTGGCGATCGAGGGCGCGTACGCGGTGGCGGCGGGGGAGTTCGACACCGATCCGTCGGCGACGACGAAGGGCCAGCCCGGGCGCCGGGCGCGCGTGGACCTCGTCGTGGCGACCCCGGCGGGCCTGAAGTTCCTCCGCGGCGCGGGCGACGGCACGTTCACCGACGCGACGGCCGACACGGGCCTCGCGGCCGACCCCGGCACCGCGCGGGCGCTGCTCTCGTGGGACGCCGACCAGGACGGCGACCTCGACCTGTTCGTCTCCGGCGTGGCGGGCGCGAAGAACCGTCTCTGGGCGAACAAGGGCCCGGGCGTGTTCACCGACGCCACGGCCGACTCGGGCCTCGCGGGCGACGGCGATGCGTACGGCCCGGCGGTCGTCGTGGACTACGACGAGGACTACGACCTCGACCTCGTAGTGTCGCGGCCGACGAAGGCCCCGGCGATCTTCTCGAACGACCGCCTCCTGAAGTTCCACGGCGTGGACGCGCCGAAGGGCGCGGGCCCGGCGACGTGCGGGGCGATCTCAGGCGACTTCGACAGCGACGGGCACGAGGACGTCGTGCTGGCGGTCGGCGCGGGTGGCACGCTGCTTCGCGGGACGGGCCGCGGCTTCGAGGCGTCGGGCATCCCCATGACAGGCGGCGTCGCGGCCGACGTGGACCTGCGCAGCAGCGGTGCGCGCGACCTCTTCTGCTCCGACGGTTCCGTGCTCTACGTGAATGACGGCCCGTCGGCGGCGGCGGGCGTGTTCCGGTCGGGCGCGTATCTGCAGCAGATGACCGGCCTGGCGAACGTTCTCGCCGCCGACTTCGACGGCGACGGCGTGGAAGACGTCCTCCGGATCTCCGCGGGGGCGCCGGTTCAGCGCGTCACCTTCTCTTCCACTGACCGCGGGCACGCGGTCACCCTCGACCTCGAAGGCGTCATCCGCAACGACGTGCAGGCCGGCTGGTCGAACATCGAGGGCCGCGGCGCGATCGTCGAGGTGAAGGCCGGCGCGATGTGGCAGCAGAGGCGCGTGGGGAACCCGTCGGGCTACGGGTGCTCGTCGCCGGCGCGGCAGGTGGCCGGCATCGGCACGGCGAAGCAGGCGGACTTCGTCCGCATCCTCTGGCCCGACGCCGTGCAGCAGGCCGCGCTCGACATCGCGTCGGGGCCTGCCATGGTCCTCATGGAGGAGCAGCGGCGGCCCGACTCGTGCCCGATCCTGTTCTCGTGGGACGGCGAGCGCTGGGTGTTCGTCACCGACTTCATCGGCGTCGGCGGCGTGGGGTTCCTCGTGGCGCCGGGCGTGTACGGCGCGCCGGACCCGACCGAGAGCGTGAAGGTGGACGCGTCGATGGTGAAGCCGATCGACGGGAAGCTCGTCTTCAAGTCGCTCGAACCGATGGAGGAGGTCTGCTACCTCGACGCGGCCGACCTCGTCGTCGTGGACCACCCGGCCGCGGTGACCGTGCAGCCCGACGAGCGCTTCGCGGGCGAGCCTCCCTTCCCGAACGGCGACCTCCTCGCGTACCGCGACGAGATCCTGCCCGTCGCGGCGAAGGACGAGCGCGGCGCGGACGTGCTCGACCGCATCGCGAAGGTGGACCGCCGGTACCCGGACGCGTTCAAGTTGCACCCGCGCCTCTACGGTGCGACGGCCGAGGCGGTGCTCGAACTCGACTTCGGAGACCGTCTGAACGACGTCGCGCCCGGCGACGGCATCGTGTTCTACGGGAACGGCTGGATCGAGTACGGCTACACGCGGACGACCGTCGCCGCGGCGGGCGAGGGCTTCGCGTATCAGGTCCCAACGCTCGAGGTCTGGGACCAGAAGGCCGCCGACGGCAAGGGCGCGTGGAAGACGATCGTCGCCGCGCTCGGCTACCCCGCGGGTTTCCCCCGCGTGATGACGTACGACCTGACCGGCCTCGTCTCGCGTGACACGCCGCGGCTCCGCGTGCGCACCAACTTCGAGATCTACTGGGACAAGGTGTGGCTCGCTCGGAAGGCCGACGTCGCGAAGGAGACGCGGCAGACGGTCGTCCCCGCGGAGTCGGCGGACTTGCGCTGGGTCGGCTACCCGCGCGAGTTCAGCCCCGACGGCCGCATCCCGCGCATCTACGACTACGGCACGATGGACCCAACGATGCCGTGGAAGACCGTGGCGGGGGACTACACGAAGTTCGGCGACGTCACGCCGCTCGTGGCCAAGGCCGACGACATGTACGTGATCCACGGTAAGGGCGAGGAGATCGAGCTCACGTTCGACGCGGCGAAGCTCCCGCCGCTCCCCGCCGGCTGGACGCGCAGCTACGTGCTGCGCTTCACCGGCTGGTGCAAGGGCCAGGAGCTCTACACCGCCCACGGCTGGACCGTCGAGCCGCTCCCGTTCCTCGGCATGTCGAACTACCCGTACCGCGCCGACGAGCACTACCCGGACGACGCGGCGCATCGCGAGTACCGCAAGACCTGGAACACGCGGCGCGTGAACGCGCCGTCGCGGTAGGGCCGCGATCGCAGCCGCCGCGCCGCCCGGGCGGTCAGCCGTTGACGTCGTCCACGAGTACGCCGAGCGCCGCGATGAGCGTTGCGGCCTCGGGGAGCGAGACGCTCGCGCCGCGGAGATCGTTCTGCGTCGGGTCGATCCAGTAGCCGATTGCGCGTCGAAGGTTCGCCCCGGCGAGCTTCGTCGCGCCGAAGGTCGCACCCGTGAAGTCGGTCCCGGAGAGGTCGGACTCTCGCAGGTCGGTCTCGGTGAAGACCGCGCGGCGGGCTCGGCACTCTCGCAGGACCGCGCCCTTCAGCGGCAGGCGCATGAACGCGCCGTCGTCGAGCACCGACGTCTCGAACGTCACGGAGACGAGCCGGGCGGCCTGCGTCCAGTCCACGCCGGCGAGCTTGCACTCGCGGAAGACGACGCCGCGGAACGACGCTCCGGCGAGGCGCGCGAGACTCAGATTCGCCTCGACGAACGTGCAGTCCACGAAGCGGCACGCTGAGAGGTCCGCCCCCTGGAGGTTCGTCCCGCGAAAGGTGCAGTCCTCGAAGGCGCTGCCCGGGACGATGCGAACGTCGGATGGGATGAGAGAGCCGCGCGGGGCCGGAGACCCGTCGGGTACGTCGGCCATCGGGCGCTCGCCGCTCTGACTCGCGCTACTTCGCGCGGTAGACGATCAACCCCTTCGAGGGGTCGTACGGCGACACACCGACGGTCACGCGGTCGCCGGGCACCACGCGGATGTGGTAGCGGCGCATGCGGCCGGAGAGCTTGGCGACGAGCACGGGGCCCATGTCCGTCTTCACGGCGAATTGTCCGCCTGCGCGGATCTCTTCGACGGTGCCCTCGATCTGGATCAGGTCCTCGCGTGACAAGCGTTCGTCTCCAATAGGTGCGTGGGTGAACTGGATGCGTGTGGAAACGGACGAGGCTCCCCGGCGCAGGCGCCGGAGAGCCCCTTTATTCGGACGGTGGGAGCGTTCTGATCGGCCGAAGCGACGGCTGCGACCGCCTGATCAGTTCGTGGACGACGCGCCCTGGTTGATCCAGTCGGTGATCAGGCCGATGTCGGCGCCCGAGAGCGCCGAGCCGCCCTTCGGCATGAGCGCGCCGATGCCCTTCAGGCGGTCGATCACGCTCGAGCTGCTCGCACCGAGGCTGGTGTCCACCCGGAGGTTCGTGCCGACGCACGAAGTCTTGTTCACCGAGTTCGAGTGGAACGCCGACGCGCTCCCCATCGAGTAGCCCACGGCCGTGCTGCACTTGGTGGCCGCGGTGCCGCTGTGGCACGAACCACCCATGCAGTTGGCCGCGATGATCCCGCTGTAGACGGTCTTCGTCGTGGTGGCGGCCGAGTTTCCGTTGTCGAACGACGCGTAGAAGGTGACCTGCACGGTCTTCGTGTCGGAGTTCGTGCCGTTCGAAGCGATCAGGCGGAAGGTCGCGCTGGGCGTCGCCCCGAAGCCCGCGGCGGACGTCGGCGACGGCACCACGAACGACGGTGCCTGGGTCGTGGCGCCGGTGAGCGTGACGACCGGGTCGTTCGCGTTGCCGCCCGTCGTCAGTTGTGTCCACGCGTACGTGACGCTGCCCCCGCTCGTGACGTTCGCCGCGAGGTTCACTGTGGCGCCGTACGGCGCGTTCGGGACCGATGCGGCGGGCGCGGCGGTGATCGGTGCGCCGACGTTGAAGGTCACCGTCGCCGGGGCCGAGTTCTGGCGGCCGTCGTTGACCACGAGCCGGAAGGTCGCAGTCGTCGCCGGCGCCTGCAGCGTGGTCCACGACCACACCGCGGTGCTCGTGTTCGTCGGCATCGTCGAAACCGCCGGCCCGGTCGTCTGCGACCATGTGTAGGTCAGCGCGTGGCCCTCGGCGTCGCTGCTCGTCGAAGCGTCGATCGTCGCCGCGGTGTTCGGCAGTCCGCCCGTCGGCGTCGCCACCACACGGGCGATCGGCGCGGCGTCAACGCTCACCGTGGTGACGCCGGCCGGGCCGTCCTCGAAGCCGTCGTTGGCGACGCACGAGAACACCAGCGTGCCGCTGGCCGGGGCCGTGAAGCTCGGACTCAGGATGCGGTTCCCACCGGTCAGCGTGACGGCTGCGCCGGACGTTTGCGTCCACTTCACGGTCACCGGGTCGCCGTCGCCGTCGTTCGCCACGGCCTGAAGCGTCACGACCGTGCCGGGGAGGGGCGAGTTCGTGGATGCCGTTGCCACGACCGTCGGCTTGCCGTTGATCGGGAGGCCGAGGAACGTGACCGTGACGAGGTCCGGTGCGCTGTCCTGCGCGCCGTCGTTCACGATCAGTTCGAAGACCATCGTCCGCCGGCCGACAAGCGACGCGACCTCGGGCGGGAGCGTGAAGGAGGGGTTCGCCGCCGTCGTGTTGAACGCCGGCACGCGCGTCGTTACGTTGAACCAGTCCTTCGCCGAGACCTGACGCCAGACGTACGTGATGGCCCCGGCACCCTGGGTGCGGGCGGAGCCGCGGCCGTCGAGGTTGACCGCGGCGCCCGACTGCACCGTGATGTCGTTGCCCGCCGCGGCGACGGGCTTGCCGGAGTAGCCGGTGTTGCGGACCGCGACGATGTCGGGCGGGCTGTAGGCGAGTCCGTCGTTGACCTGCACGGCGTACGCGCGGGAGGCGTTCCCAGCCGGGATGCTCACCGTCGTGCTCGCCGCGGTGGCCGACGTCGGCGCCAGCGCGGCGCCTTCGATCTGCGCCCACCGCGTCGTCAGCGTGTCGGCGTCGGGATCGAAGCTCGTCGTTGCGTTCAGAGCGGCGTTGCCGGACGCGATGAACTGCGTGCCGTTGCCCTTCGCGACCGGCGCGAGATCGTCCTCACCTGCGCGGACGTGGACCGACACGTAGTCGGTGGCGCCGCCGGCGGTGAGTTGGAACGCCAGGTCGGCGTGGGTCTTCGGGGCGGTGAACGCCGGGTACGGGGAGTTCGCGTTGTCGAGCGTGACGGCCGGGCCGGCCGTCTGCGTCCACTGGAGGGGCACGTCGAGGGAACCGGAGGGCGTGCGCGTCGCGAGCGCGGAGAGATGCACGGTGGCCATGCGCGGGACGACCTGCACGCGGCCGGCGTCGGGAGTCGCGTTCTCCGGCGTGCCGACGCGGATCGTCACGTAGTCCTCGGTGCTGCTCAGCGCGCCGTCGTCCACCGTGAGGCCGAAGTGCAGCACGGCGGGCGCGGCGGGGGAGTTGAACGTCGGTGCGGACGTCGTGGCGCCGGTCAGCGACACCTGCACGGCGTCGTTCGGGTCCTGACGCCAGGCGTACCCGAGCGCAGTCGCGCGGCGGACGAGCGAGCCCGTGCCGTCGAGCGTCACCGCGGCGGCGGTGGCGACGGTCTGCGAGCGTCCGGCGTCGGCGATGGGGCGCGTGCCGGTCTCGACCGTCACGGCCCTCGGCTGGGACCAGATCCCGTTGACGGCGACCGCCATCTCGAAGCCGAGTGAACCGCCGGCGACTGGCGCCACGAACGACGGCGTGGACGTGGAAGCTCCTGTGAGTACGACGGTGGGTCCGGCGACTTGCGTCCAGACGAACTTCGGCGTGCCTCCGGTTGCCTGTGATCCCGTGCCGTCGAGCGTCTTCGTCGCCGCCGGTTCGGCGTCGGTGGGGGCGCCGGGGTTTGCGACTGGCGCACCCTTGACCGCCTTCGCGGCCGCAGTCTTCGCGGCGATCACGACGCCGCCGCCGCCGCCCGCTTCGCCCGTCAGCAGGATCGTGTAGCGACCGAACACGGGCATCCTGAACGACTTGATCGAGAGCGCGCCGGTCTTCGAACTCGCGGCACCGATGAACGCGTCGTCGGCGAGCGGCGCGCCGTTCGGATCGAGGATCTTCACCTTGGGCGTGACGGGCGAGCCCTTGCCGCGCTTCAGCGTGAGCGAGAGCGCCTGGTTCGAGCCGACGTCGATCGGGAACGAGAGCGCGCCGCCGGCGGGGATGGTCCGCGTGTTCGACGCGACGACGGTCGTGTCCTTCAGCTTCACCGTCACCGATGATGCACCCGCCGTGGACTCCGCGCCGCGGACTTCGACGCGCCAGAGGCCCGCCTGAGGCGCGTTGGGGAGCGAGATGGTGACGAGTTTCGTCGTCGCCTTCACCGTGCCGCCCTGCGAGGACGCATCGACCGTCGTGCCGTCCGGCGCGACGAGGCGCACGTCGAGCGCGAGCGTGGACTTCGCCGCCGGCTTCACCGTGATCGCGATCTTCTTGCCGGGCCCGGACTGCACGAGGAACGCCGCGGTGGCAACGTCGCCCGGAGAGGCGACGGTGACGGTCGCCGTGGTGTTCGGTGCGACGAACGCGTCCACGCGATCCGCCAGCGCGGGCGCGGACACGAACGTGTTCAGCGCAACTGCGGTCAGCGCGGCGACGCTCAGCGCGACTGCGTTGGCCGGAACGAAGCGGGACACAGGCATGGGATCTCCCTGGCGATGGAGGACTGGGATCTCGGGCCCCGCACAGCCCGTCGGTACGCCGAACATGTCGCTCACTGGGCGACCGTTCGACGATGGGCGGAGCCTATCACGGAATCGCGACCGTGTCTCAACTTCTGATCGAAAACGAGACGTGGGCGCCGGAGGCCGGTTCCCCGTACTCTCCTGCCCGTCCACCGTACTTCCCGAACCCGGAGCTGACCGCGCCGGGGCGCCGCCGCCGGGCGAGCTCCCCAGATCCGTGGTCAGATCTGGTCAGGGGCGCGCGGGGAGGGCAGAGTCATCTGAGCGGCGGCGACCCCACGTCGCCCACGAGAACCCCCTGGTCCGACCCTTGACACGCACGTCGCTCCGGATCGTTGCGATGCTCCTTGCCGGAGCGGCTGCGCTCGCGCTCGCGAGCTCGGCGGGCGTGCCCGATTGGTGGGGGCTCCCGCTGCTCCCGCTCTTCTGGTTCGCCATGGTGGCGGGCGGTCGCGCCCTGCACGCGTGGAGTCTTCGCCGGCGACTGCTCGCCGACAAGCGGAGCGGGCGTCGCTCGCCGACGTCGATCGCCGTGGATGCCGCGGTGCGACTGCGCCGTGTGGCCCAGGGCGATCCGGGGTTCACCGACGAGTCCGACCTTCTCTCCGACCTCGAGCGGGCGGTCCTCTTCCCGCGGAACCCGGGCGACGAGCAGATGGTGCTCCTCGACATCGGGGAGTCGTCGCGTGCATCGCGGGCGGCGCTCGTCGCCGGGCTGCGCGTCCTGCACGAGGAGTGCATTCAGGCACTCGGTTGCCCCTGGCACGCGCTCTACCTCGACGCCGAGACGATCCTCGAGACGCTGGCGCACCCGATGCCGCGGTTCTTCCGCCGTTGGCGCGCCGAGCGGGCGTGGGGCCGCGAGCGCCACCTCTTCGACCCGGCCTGGGCGGAGGAGTGTCTGGCCGTGCGCCTGCTCCAGGCCGACATGCCGCGTGCCGCGCTCCGGGTGCTCGGCAACTCGCCGCCCACACGACGCAGGCGCGCGCTCCGGCGACTCTCGCGCCTCCTCGTGGTGCTGCGACTGCAGGAGGCGGGAGACATCGGGTTCCGGATGGAATCGCTGCGTTTCTGGGCGCCGGCGGTGGTGCTGGTCATGGGACGCCGTCTCCGCGAGTTGCGGCCGGGCACGCCGCTCGTCGTCGCGCCGCGCGGCGGGGCAGCAGCACTGGAGTCGAGCGTCCGGAACATTCCGCGTCTCGTACGACAGTTCGTCCGTCTCGCCGACGACGCGCCTCCGCTTCTCGGCACGGTGGCGTCGGTGGTCGGCGCCGTCCTCAGCCGCCCGCCTTCGGACGTCCGCGCGGATCTGCTCGCGAAGCGCGTCCGCTCGAGGCCGCGGCCGAGTTCGAGGCGGCCCTCGACCGGGCGCCCGACTTCACGGCCGCTGCGTTCTCCCTCGCCGTCGCGCGACGCCGGTCGGGCGAGCCGAAGAAGGGGGCACTGGCCCTGCGAGAGCACGCTGTCATCAACCCGAGGAACGCCGAGGTGCCGATCTACCTCGCTCGATTCCTCGCCGACGGCGGCGACCGCTCGGCCGCGCGCCGCGCCTACCTCGAAGGGATCGAGCGGTTCAAGGACGACGTCCAGATCCGCGTCGCGTACGCGATGGACCTCGTGGCGTGGGGCGAGGACGCGGCCGCGGCGGACCAACTCGACGTCGCGAGCCGCGTCCAACCGCGCGACGCCCGGCTCGCGCTCATCACGGGCCGCACGCGACTCCACGCGGGCCGGCCGCGCGACGCCCGGGCGCCTCTGGAACTCGCCGCCAGCGTGCTGCGCGGCGGAGAACGGTCCGAGGCACAGTTCTGGCTGCTGTCCGCCTTCCGAGAACAGGGTCTGCACGATCTCGCGAAGCCCATTGCCGACGAGTTGGTGGAGTGCCTGGGCCCGGGCCAGGAGGGGCTCCTCGACGAGGTTGCCGAGTACGAGGAGGAGCGCCACGACTTCCGGCGCTCCCGCCGCGCGGCGACCCGTGCCCGCCGCATGCGCGGCCAGGGCTGGGCGTAGACTGACGCGCCTGCGGCGTCCGGCGACGGACGTGCGCTGTTCGGCTCGGACTGTCTGACGCTGACTCGGAACCCGCGCCGACAGCAAGCCGCGTGACCGATCGTGTCAGTGGTTTCGGGATGGTTAGCGCGCGGAAGCGAGGTGCGCACGGGCTGCGGCCACGCGGACGCGCCAGGCACGGCCTGCGCTGTCGGGGCGGCGGGGGTCGCTCGCGATGGTGAGCGCCGCGGCGGCGTCCACGACGCGGCCGAACGGGCGGCCGGTCGCCTTGCGGCGCGTCGCGATGGCCTCGAGGAGTCGCACAGGCATCTCCTCGTCGAACACCGCCGCCGCACCCGCGACGTACTTCGCCAGCACGTTCGCCGTGGCGTCTGCCTGGGCGTCGTCGCCGAGCGTCCAGAGCGCTGCGAGCACCTCGTCGTCGCACATGCCGTCGTCCTTGCCGAGCAGCTTGCGCAACTCCGTGACGTCCTCCGGCATGCCGTTGCCCGCGCCGCGGATCGTGGCGATGCCGGCCGCGAGCGACGTCAGCTCGATGGCGCAGTTCTCGCCCTCGGCGATGATCGGATCCGCGATCTTGTGCATCCAGGGGAGCGCTTCCGGCACGCCCCGGACCGCGAGGCCGTCGATCACCTCGTAGGACGGCAGGTCGTTCTTCGTGTCCCGAACGAGCCCTTCGAGCACGCCGTCGGCTCGGGCGTCTCGGAGCGCGAGCAGACCGCACGCAGCCGTCGCCCGGAGGCCCGCGTCTTCGTCGGCATCCGTTGCGACGTCGTGCAGTCGGGCGGCCGCGGCTCCCTCGCGAAGCGGCGCGAGCGCCATCACCGCGTCGGAGTACAGCACCGGGTCGTCGGCGAGACGCACGAGCAGGCGCCGCGCCTCGGGCTGGGCCGTGCCGGTCACCGCCGCGAGCATCGACACGAAGCCCGGGAAGACGTCCTCGGACTCGATGCCCGCCTTCGCGAGCGCCACTGCCGCAGCGCCGGACTCCGCATCGCCGGCCGCGATGAGCGCCTCGAGCGCCGCGGCAGCGCCCTCCGGATCAGCGTAGCCGCCGGTCCCGTCGCCCTTCGCGAGCAACTTCGCCGCTGCGGGTCGAACGGCGTCGGCGCCCGCGGTCTGAGCGAGCGCGAGGAGCGCCTCGCGGACCACCACAGCGTCGGGTGCCGCGTCCACCGCTTCGAGCAGCGTGCGGCGCGAGGAGTCACCCGTGAGCGGAGCGGCGTTCGGAAGCGGTGTCTCGACGGGCACCGCGGCGCGCGCGGGCTTCGCAGTCGCTGCGCCGGGGGCCGACGCGCCGGTCCCCGCGGTCGGCGCACCGGGCGCTGCGTGCGGCGCGTCGTGCGTGCCGGTTTCCGGCGGCAGCGCGGTCGGGCCGGTCTTCGGCTCGTCCTTGCACGCCGCGACGAGGGCGACGGTCGCGAGCGCGATGGCCGCGATCCTCGCGCCGGCTGTGATGCGGCCGGCGGTGATGCGGCAGGTGGACGTGCGGCTGGTGGACGTGGCGGGCGCGGGGCGGGAACTCTTGAGCATCACTTTGCCTTCCTCATGACGAGCTTGCGGTCCTCGGCGTCGTCGATCGACTTGCACCACGCGACGAACGCTTTGTACTCGTCGGGGCGGTAGCGCGCAGGGTGGAAGTGCCGCTCGCGGCGCACGTGGATCGTGTCGCCATCGACGCGCCAGGTCAGCGAGAAGACCCCCACGTCGTTCGCGGCCGTGTGGTCCTGCGGGAGCGACTTCACGCTCCACGCGGAGCCGAGGTCGATCACGTACTCGTCCACGCGGTCGTCGCGGCCGTTCAGGATCAGGTCGAACTGGCGCTCGGCCTTGTCCACGTAGCGCTGCGACATGCTCGTCTCGGGGAGTCCGAGCGAGACGACCCAGCCGTCGCCCTGCTGCACGACGTAGGTGGACATCGTGCCGCGGAGGACGAGGTCGAGCGGGGCTCCGTGCTCGGCGAGCTTCGGCAGTTCGTAGGCGTCGAGCTTCGGGTTGGCGAACCACGAGCCCATCTGGCGCTCCGCGAACTTGCGGCGGTCGTCTTCCGCCATGTCCACGAGCGCGCGCTTGAAGCCGTAGCCGTTCGGGCTGCGGAAGTGCAGAACGCCGTTGATCGCCGTGCTCTTCTCGTCGGCCCCGAGCGTGATGGTGAACGAGGACGAGTCGTCGGTGTCCGCGCCGCCGCTCTCGAGTCGCGTGATGCGGCCGCCCGTCTCGTCGAGGAGGAACGCAAAGCTGCCGCGGTAGGCCTCCGGCAGGAGTCCGAACGGTGCGTGCTGGCCGAGCATCATGAACGGGAGCGGCTTCTCGCCCTTCGGTTCCAGCCACAGGAACGTGCCGCTGAACGCAGAAGCATCCTGCTCCGCCAGCTTGCGTCCGGAACCGTTCCACGGCATGGCCTTGCCCAGGCGGTACTTCACGCCGGCGGTGCGGATCATCGACTCGAAGAGCAGTGCGCGATTGCCGGCCTTCTCCATGAGCACGGCCGTCGCGCCCTGGCCGCTCGACGAGTCGCCCGTGATCTCGGTGTTGACCCAGTCGTAGATCGCGCGCAGTTTCTCCATGTCCGACATGCCCGGCTTCACGCACTTCGCGACGGCTTCGTCCACCATCGGCGACCCGCGCGAGTCGGTGCGCGACGCGAACAGTTCCCACGGCGCGTCGTCGAACTCCGCCGGGATCGAGTAGTCCACGAGCGGGAAGATCTCGTCGGCCGCGGGGCGGTTCCGCTCGGCTTCGTAGATCGGCAGGTCCCTCTTCTCCCAGATCGTGGTCGTTACGCCGTCCTTCGTCTCGACCTTCGGATCGCCCTCGTAGTTGCGCTTCCGGCCCTCGATCTTCAGGCTCTCCGGCGTGATCACCACGTACCGCGAGAGCAGCACCGGGTTCGGGTTCTGGTCGATGTCCTGGTCCTGGAAGTAGAACTTCCCGCCGTCCCAGCCCTTCACCGTCGCGGCTTCGGTGGTCGTGAACCGCTGGTCGAGGATCGTGCCGGGCACGAGACCTTCGATGTTGAAGTTCTGACCGTGCAGTCCGGTGGGGGTCGTGACGGTCCCGTCGGGGAGGATCGCGCGGACCTGGAGCGTCTCGCCGGCATTCGGCAGGTCGCCGTGCTTCTCGACGCCCTTCTCGTCCAGGACCTTGTAGATCATGTGGACGAACGCCCGGGAGTTGCCGTGCTCGTCCACGCGCACCACGCTGTGGTCGAGCACCGTCACTGCGACGGCCTTCGGGTACTTCTTCTTCAACTCGTCGGTCGTCGGGAGCGCGGCGAGGAGTTGCGGGATGTCGGGCTCGTAGCCGGACGCGAAGTCCTCCGCCTTGCCGTCGAGGCGAGCGATCGCGCGCCACACGGACGGCTGGTACGCCTCGACCGCGAGGCTCCGGCGGTAGGCGGCCAGTGCGCCCGGCTTGTCGCCGCGGACCTCCAGCATCTCGGCGATGCGGCGCGGCGTGCCCTCGTCGAGCGGCATCAGCTTCTCGAGCGCCGCGAGTTGGGCGAGCGCTTCGTCGTCGCGACCGAGCGCGCCGAGCAGATCGGCGCGCATCCGCTTCCAGCCGTGCTCCATGGGCCAGCGCGCGGCGAGTTCCTCCGCCGACTTCAACGCGTCGGCGTAGCGGCCCTGCGCGCGCATCGCCCCGATGAGCGCCCGCGCGACGTCGCGGCTCGACCGGTCGATCTCGAGGAGTTGCTTCAGACGCTTCTCGACCTCGGCGGCGTCGCCGAGACGGCGGTCCGTGTCGTTCAGGAACTGAATCGCGCCTCCGGCCATCGGCTGGAGCGCGAGCGCCTTCTTCGCGGCGTCCTCCGCTTCGGGCTCCCAGCCGCGCGCCCGCGCGATGCGCGCGAGCGACATCCACGCATTGAAGGACTCCGAGCGCTTGTTTGCCTCGCGGAGCGCCTTCACGGCCTTGTCGGGGTGATCGTCTTCGTTCTCGTACTCCGCCAGCCGGACCGCCGCGGCCGCCTGCTCCGGCATCGCGGCGAGTGCGGCCTGGAGCTCTTTCTGCGCGCCGAGCTTCCGCTGGACGGGCGGGAACGGACCGAACCCGGCGAGGAACAGACCGCGCGCGGTGTGCACGTTGGCCGCGAGCGCCCCCGTGGACCCCGACACTCCGGCCGCGGCCTTCTCGTGCAGGCGGAATGCGTCCCAGGTGCGGCCGTCGTCGTCGGCGAGCGATGCCGCCACGGCGACGCGAGCGGGATCGGAGACGTTGTCGAGGCACTCCCGGATCGCGCGCTCGGCGGGTGATCTGTAGACGCGAGCGTCGGGCACGGCGCCCGGCTCGGCGCACGCGCCCGCCTCGAGCGGTTCGCCCTCCTCCAGCCCGTCGAGCGGCAGGCCGGTCGAGGCGTCGCACACCTTCACGGCGAACGTGCCGCGCCCTGCCACCTTCACGAGGATGCGGTTCCATCCGTCCACCAGGTGCGCACTCGTCCAGACGGTGCCCGGGACGAAGTCACGCTCGCGATCGGCGACGACGACTTCGCGTCCGTTCACGAACACCTTGAACGACTCTCGGCAGTGGATCTTCAGCGCGACGTCGCGGGCACCGGCCGACTTCACGCGGCCGACCGCGTACCACATGCCGGCGCCGCCGTCGCGGAGCTGCGACCACGGGTCCACCCACGCGCTGTCGGGGTTGGAGACGAGCGGCGTCCAGCCGACGCGGCGGCGCGAGCCCTCCCACGTCGCCTTCGGGTCGAGGACGAGGTCCTCGGGGCCGTAGCGGCGGTGCACGAGCGTCGTGTCGGACCAGCCGATCGGACCCACCGCGGCCCAGCGGTGCAGGTAGCCCCGGTCGGCCTCGTATCCGCGGGCCTTCTCGATCTCGCCGCGGGCGCGGGCCCGGTCGGCGAGCACGTCGCGCACCATCTCGTCGATGTCGCCGTCGCGGATGCCGCGCGTGAGCACGGGCTCGAGTCTCTGCTCGACGATCTCGCGGCCTCGGCACTCGTCGATGAGCGAGAGGATGTCGTTCAGCGCCGCCATCGCGTAGGGCGACTCCGGGTCCTTCTCGAACGCGGCGACCAGCTCCGGGAGGCGTTTCTCCCACTGCGCCTTCGCCTCCGACTCGCTGCCCGCGAGAGCTGCGGCGAGCGATGCGTCGTCGGCGAGGGCCGGCCGCAGCGGGAGCGCCGGGTACGCCAGCGCGAATCCGACGGCGACTGCCAGGGTCATCCTACGCATGGGAAGGCTCTCCTCGTGTGCGGTGCTGAGCGAGTCGTCTACTTGGGTTGGTCGGTCGGGGGCGTGACTGGCGGCGTGACTGGCGGCGTAACCGGGGTCTCCGGGGCCGTCGGCGTGACCGGGGCGGCCCCGGCCTTCACGCGGAAGCGCTGGGCCGTCATCGCGGTTGCCTTGTTCATCGCTTCGCGGAACTCGGCGTACTTGTCCGTCGTCACGCGCGTGCCGGTGAACTCGTAGGTCCTCTCGAGCTTCAGCTCGCGGCCGACCACCACGCACTTCGTGACGAAGCGGCCGATGCCCGCCTCGACCACGGAGTCCTCCGGCTTCGACTCGAGCGTCCAGCCTTCGGGGAGCTCGTACGTCATCTTGAGCGTGAGGCTCTGCGGGTTGCCCATGATCAGGTCGTGCTCACGCTTCGGCGAGGCGGCGACCTGCGAGATCTGGTCGAAGAAGAGCTGCTCGATCATCGACGTCGGCAGCGTGAACGAGTCGCCGTCCTTCTTCGCGAGCGTCGGGACGTCGAGCTTCACGCGGAAGGCCGCGACCGGCTTCGACAGGTCCTTCAGATCGTCGAACTCCGGCGGGTCGAGCTTCAGCTTGCCGAAGAAGCGGGTGAAGAGCCCCTGCAGGATGCGGCTCCGCTGCCCCTCGACGCTGAACATGCCGCGCGCCATCGTGGCCATGTCGCCGCGCCACCGCATCTCGCCCGTGACCGTGCCGCCGCCATCCGGCCGGAGCGCGATCCTCCAGTCCTGGTCGATGCCCGCGTCGGCCGTCGTGCCCTCGAAGATCTTCTTCAGCTCGGCCCCTTCGGGCTTCACGACGAGCACCGTCGCGCCGCGGTCCATCATCGGGGGCGAAGCGATCGAGTGGTACTGCGCCGTGCCGTCGAGGAACATCGGCGTGCCCTTGCCGTCCACGTCGGGCACGTAGGCGATGCAGTGGTTGAACGAACCGACCGTGGCCAGCGTCAGGTCGTCCTGGCTGCGACTCTGGTCGGCGTAGATGAGCACCGGGTAGGACTCGATCCCGACCTCGGCGAGCAGCGTGTTGATGAGCAGGGCCTTGTCCTTGCAGTCGCCCTCGCGCTTCTCGAAGATCGACTGCGTCGTGTACGGCTTGTATCCGTGTACGCCGAACTCCCACGCCTGGTACGTCACCTCGCCGGTCACGAACTCGTAGATGGCGCGGATCTTCTCGAAGCGGTCGTCCTTGCCCTTCACGAGCTCGGCCACCTTGGTCTTCATCTCGTCGGTGACGATGCGCTGGTCCTTGATGAGCGCGGACCACCAGCGCGCGAACTCGTTCCAGTCCTTGAACGTCGAGACCTGGACCTGCGCGAAGTTCTCGCGCGGCTCGGGCATGCCCGGCTCGAACTTCACCTTGGCGACGTCGTCGTTGCGCCAGGTGTAGGTCTTCAGCTTGCCGCCGTCCTTCGACCCGATCTCGGGCTTCATGTCGAAGTTGCGCTGGTGGAAGTAGAACTCGCGGTCGGCGGGGGTGATCAGCGTGTACTCCGCGCGGACCATCGGCTCGTAGGCGTTGAAGTACTGCTCGTCCCCGAAGTAGTCGCCGAAGACGCCCTGCTCGCGCTCGTCGCGGCGCCACGCGCAGTCGATCACGTCGCCCGGGCGCAGCGGGGGGAAGTCGGCCTGCTGGCCCTGGATCTTGGCTTCGACGACCGAGCCGTCGGCCTTCGTCACGCGCGCCCACTTCCACTTGAGCTGGCCCCATCCCTGGGCCCAGAACTTGTCGTACTCCTTCACGCCGGCGTCCGTCAGGATCTTGACGACCTTGCGGTTGTAGGACGCCGTCGTGCCGTCGCGGTTGACCTTCGTCACCGTCTGGTCGAGCACGGTGAGCGCGCCGTCGTTCTCCTTGTTGTCCCACTTCGCGACCTTCTCGAGGAGCGGCTTCACGTCGGCGACGTAGTCGTCCTCGAACGGGGCGGCGTCGGGGTCGAGGAACTCCACGTAGCGTTCGACCTGCTGGAGCTTCGGGTTGATCTCGAGCGCGCGGCGGTAGGTCTTCAACGCATCGGCGACCTGGCCGGACTTGGCCTGCACGCGGCCGAGACGCTGGAGCACGTCGTCGTCCTCCGGCGCGATCGCGAGGGCTTTCGCCAGGACCGCGGCAGCGCCGGCGTAGTCGTCCACGCCTTCGAGCAGCTCGGCCTTCCGGCGGAGCGAGTCGGTGTCGTAGGGGTTCTGCGCGGCGATCTGATCGAGGACGGCGATGGCCTCGTCCTTCGCGAGCGACTGCGCGGCCAGTTCAGCGACCCGGCGGCGGACGTCGTTCCCGCGGGCGTCGAGGCGGAGGACTTCCTTCCACGCGTCGATCGCGTCGTGGCCGAGGCCGCGCGTCTCGAGGAGCGATGCCTTGGCGCGGGCGGTCGTCTCGAGCGACGCCGCGCGGGAGTCGTCGAGGGCGCGCTTGCGCTCGATCTCGGACTGCGCGGCGAGACCGCGGCGCTGCAGGACGTTCGCGAGGTCCAGGCGGGCCTCGATGAACGCCGGGTTCACGTCGAGCGCCTTCCGGAGCATTTCCTCGGCGCGGTCGAGGTTCACGAGCGACGACGTGTAGTAGCCCGCGAGCGCCCGGTAGGCGATCGCGTACGTGGCGTCGAGTTCGAGCGCCTTCTCGCGGCCCTGGCGCTGACGGTTCTCTTCCTTTTCGGCGTCCATCTCGACGGGGGGTGCGGCCGCTTCGGCGTAGTGGAAGCGGTAGATCGCGTTCCCCGGCTCGGCCTCCGCGGCGGCCTTCAGCAGGTTCTCGGCCTTGCGGTCGGAGAACGAGTCGAACTCCCTGCGGTGGTGGAGGAAGCCGAGGTGGAAGAGGTCGCGGGCCTTCTTCGACGTGCCGGAGAGGGCCATGTCGTAGTACGCCTTCGCGCCGCCCGCCGCCGTCGCGGCCGGGGCTTCCGCCTTCACGGGCGTCTTCGCGGCTTCGCGCGCCTCGTCGGCCGTCTTCGCGAGCGACACGCCATCGAGCCGACCGCCCTCCGGCGTGGTCAGGCGGCAGCGGAAGCCCCAGGGGCCCGTCTGGTCGCACACCTTCAGGAGGAGCACGTTCCAGCCTTCGTTCAGGTGGACGGACGCGACGTCCTGGTCGAAGCCGAGCTCACGTCGCACGTCGCGCGAGAAGATCTCCTTCCCGTTGAACCAGCCCTTCAGCGCTTCGTCGGAGCCGACGCGGACGGCGGCGTCCTGCGCCTTCGCGCTCTTGACGAATGCGACCGCGTACGCGAGCCCCTGGTCGTTCGGGCGGAGCATCGAGTCGAGGTCCACGAGGCCGAACGACGGGTCCACGGGGAGCTGCCGCCAGGAGACCTTCCGCTCCTTGCCCTGGAGTTCGGCGTCGAGGTCGATCTTCTTCTCGACCGGCTGCGCCTGCTTGAAGCCGCGGCCGCGCTCGTTGTCGAAGGGGCCGATCACCCACCAGGAGCGGAGGAAGCCGATGCCGTCGGCCACCTTCAGCGCGCCGTCGCGGTCGCCGGCCGCCATCAGGAACCGCGCTCGCTGCCAGTCCATCTGACTCTTCAGCAGCGGTCCGACCTTTGACTCCTCGTACTTGCCGAGGAACTTGTCCGTGTCCCGCTGCTTCGTCACGGTCTCCGAGAGCGCCTCGATCTTCTCGAGGAGCACCTCGGCACGGGCGAGGTTCATCTCGCGCACCGTGCCGCCCTTCTGGGCCTCGCCGACTGCGGTGTCGAACGCCTTCTCGAACGTGAGGAGCGACTCCTCGAACCGGGCCGCGGCCTCTTCCTTGAGCGCCTGGTCCTCGAGCGGGTCCACGGGATCGACCGTGTCCTGGGCGCGCGAGACCGGGGCGAAGAGCGTCGCGACCAGCGCCGTGACGGTGAGGGCGAAGAGGGGACGGTAGGACTTCACGAGCCAACTCCTTCCGCGGGGGAGAGCAACGGGGACCGCCGAGGATACGACGGCCCGCCGCGCCCGGGGCGACGTATTCGACGCACGGCCCGCCCGGCCGAGCCCGGGAAACGGGGAGCGGGGCGAGCGGGCGCGGCCGATCCGTGCCGCCCGAATGGACGAGCACGCCGGACCGCCGAAGGCGGTTGCTCTGCCGGGACGTCCACCGTCGCCATCACGGCGCACGTCGGGAGGTCACCCACGAGAACCGTGGGTCTCGCGCCTGGGGTCCGGCCTCACGCCGGTCCAGGGCCGAGCCGTCGGTCGCGCGTGGCCAACGCGGTTCAGCGCGGCGTGGGCGAAGTCGTCCGACGTGTCACCCCCGACGGCGGTTCGGGGGTGACGAGGTAGCAGGGACGCGCGGCTAAGTGACCGGCAACCGCTCAACCGAACCCGGTCTCCAGAAGTTGTCATTCGCCGAAGGGGAACACGAGCAACGCGTCCACGACGACGGCGACGATCGGAAGGACGATCCCCGCGCCGTGAGGATCATCGCCGGGCTCGCGGAGTTCCAGCACGCGTCGGAGCTCGCGGTAAAGACCCGTACCGCATGAGTCGCGCGGCTATCGTCGCGTTCGATGACCGCCGCCGGGTGCCTGCACGCCGATGCGCGCACATCACGCCTCATGTGCGCCCACCTCCTGCCCGCTGATCAGGCGGAGGAACACGTCATTCGCTTCACGGGTCGTGGCGTGGACTACGTCCTCGCCTGCCGGGCATGCGCCGACGCGCCGACACCCGAGTTGGTGCCCGCGTGCGAAGCGTGTCTACGCGAGTGCGAGGACTCCGTCGGAGGCTGCTTCGGCGTACGTGGCACGCCGGAAGTGCTATGCAGGCCGTCCGACCTGACGTTCGCACATCGTGACGTCCGCGTTCCGGGTCTCGCAGTTCAAGCGCCGATAGCCGTCGCACCACTTGCCGACGGCGCGCGTTCGTCGTGGCTTGCGATCTCGGCGGGCGGGGCGCTCACGCGGATCGACCTCGACGAGCCGCACATGGAGCCGGTCGCGAACGTCGATCTCGCACCGTGGGGACCGAACCCGGACGTTCGGATCGTCGCCTCGCCCGACGGGAGATTCGCGGCCGTCGTCGCTGCGCGTGGATCGCTCGGCGTCGTTCTCGATCTCGCGACCGGCGCCCGCACACTGGAGCTCGACCGCGGCCAGTACCAGGCGAAGCACTGCGAGTTCTCGATCGCGTTCCTCCGCGACGAAGATCGCGCGATCGTCGTGCATGCGACGAAGTGGAACCGTCTGGATCTGTCGGACGCCGCGACGGGACGCATGCTCTCGGCACGCCCGTCTCCCGAGTACGCTGCCAATCAGCCTCCTCCCGCGCACCACCTCGACTACTTCCACTGCGGGCTCACGGTGTCGCCGGACGGACGATGGCTGGTCGATGATGGGTGGATCTGGCACCCGCGCGGCTGCATGCGATCACTCGACCTGCGTCGATGGGTCCACGAGAACGTCTGGGAGTCCGAGGACGGCGCCTCCCTCCGCGACGTCCGGCTCTGCGAGGGCACTGGTGACCGGCCGCGGTGCTTCATCGGCGACAACGCGCTCGCGGTGTGGGGACTTGGATCCGATGAGGACTTCCTGGTGGACGCGGCGCTCCTCATCGACGTCGAGACCGGGCGCCGGATACGGTGGTTCGCCGGTCCGCCATGCGGCCGCTTCTTCTTCGACCGCCACCTCATCGTCGCGGAAGAGGGAAAGGGCACGTCCGTTTGGGACGTCACGACGGGCGAGCGACTGCTCGATGATCCCGCGTTCGCGCCCGTCGCATACCATCCCGCGGCGCGGACGTTTCTCAGCGTCCTGCCGGATGGTGTGCTGCGAAAGAGCCGCATGATCGGAGACGCATGAAGGCCGCCGACGCGCGCATCCGACGCTTGCTGCTCAACGGACAGGACGTGCTCGTGCCGACGGCGCCGGCGTGGCGGGAGATTCTGCGGAGCGGCGACCTAGACGGCGCTCCGATCCGGCGCCCCGAATGGGTGGAGCGGTGGCTCGAGGAGTACGGCGAACTCGAACCCGCGTCGCTGGGGATCGTGCGCTGGCCGGACGGTTGGGTGCCCATCCAACTCCTCACGGTCGGGCCGCGCGCGATTCGCGTGCACTTCGAAAACGTGATCTGCGAGCACTGCGATCGACGGTGCGGCCCGTCTGCAACCTTCGCAGATCCGGCGGACTTCGTCGGTACCGGGTGCACGGACGAGCAGCGAATGGCGGAGTACCGCGAGTTCCCGCCGAGGACGTGCCCGCACCGCCATGGCGTCCTTCGGCGGCGGCAGACGATGTGGCTCGCCTCGGAGGAGCGTCCGTAGATCGGCTCCGCTGCCCAGCGGGACGGGGCGAACCCTCTCACCTTTCACCCTCGCGAATCGGCCACAGTCTGAGGCGCCATCCTACGGCACCGCGGCCCTGACGCGCAGCGGGGCGTCGATTCCCCGGCGGCGTGCCGCGACGAGCGCGCGGCCGCGCCGACGGTGCTGACGTGCAGGGCCAGCGTCCCGGGACCGGCGCCGCGCACGCGAACGACGGCGCAAGTTCGTAACTTCACCCCGTCCACGGCGGCACCGCGCGCCGCGTGGTAGTCGTCAGGACGCCGCGCGTAGCGGTCCGAACTCGGCGCGTGTGAGCACCGGGAGCCCGAGCGCGCGCAGCAGGCGATTCACCGCGGCCAGCTTCACGACGGTTGGCGCCGTGATCTCGATGCCGAGCGGCTTACCGCTGCGGTTGAAGTCCACGACCAAGCCGTCGTCCATGCGTCGCGTGCGGTGGACCTTCTGGCCCGGACGGCGCGGCAAGGAGTAGTAGGCCGCGAGCGGCCGCCCTCCGCGGTAGGTGACTTCAAGGTATGGACGCATCGTCTGCGGTCAGTCTACCTCATAGGCCGTGACCGACGATCACGCGCGAGAGTCGGTCGGGCTCCACGATCACTTCCCGCGGACGACGATGGTGGCGCGTCACGGCAACCCATCGTCCGGGTTCGATGTCCCGGCGCAGGTCCGTCGCGGCGTCGAGCATCGCCCGCAGCTCGATGTCGGTGAACCTCCGGTCGATCATGCGCTTCATCACGTGGACGCTCAGTTCGAGCTCCCACGTCCACCACGGTGGCCAAGGACGCCGCGCCATGGCGCAATTGTCCCGTGGGGCACCGACATCGCAAGTGGGACGGGGCAAGTCCCCTGGTTCTTCACCTCCGCGCGGCGGCGCCGACGGGAGGCGCACGTTTCGAGTCCGCTGACAGGCCGGGACCTGGCGCGGTCGTTGGGGTCTGCGCCACGGCCCCCCGCAGCGGCGACGATCGCATTGCTCGACGACGGTGCTCCGGCGCAGGAACAGCGCCCCGGGCGCGGCGCCGCGCACGCGAGCGACGATGCAAGTTCGTACGTTCACCCCGTCCCCGAGGGCAAGATCAGTCGGATGTCATCGATCGCTGACCATTGGCAGACGTGTTGGCGATCGCGGACATGATCTGTGTTGTCATCGATCGCGGACATCGGTTAGAGTGTCTGCGATCGGTAACACGGAGGCTGAGATGCGCGTGCGAACCCCCACAGATGTCGGCCTGAGCATCCGCGAGCGGCGCAAAGCCCTCCAGCTCGACCAGGCCGAACTCGCGCGGCGGGTCGGCGTGTCCCGGCAGTGGATCATCGGGATCGAGAAGGGGAAGGCGCGCGCGGACTTCTCCCTGGTGATGCGCACTCTGGACGCGCTCGGCATCGTGCTGTGGGCCGAGGACGAGAACTCCGCCGCCGCGCAGCAGACGGGCGATCCTCTTCCCTTCAGCGCCGTCCGCATCGCGGACGTGCTGGCCGCCCATCGGGGCGCGGGCGCGGGGCAGTGACGCCGAATCGCGAACTGGTCGCGCTCGTTGACGGAATCGAGATCGGTCGGGTCGTCCAGGACACCGACGGCCGGTACTCCTTCTCCTACGCCGACGAGTGGCGGCGGCGCCGCGACGCCGTCCCGCTCTCGGTCTCGATGCCGCTGAACAGACCGACCCACGCCCACAAGGCGGTCGCGGCGTTCCTCTGGGGCCTGCTTCCAGACAACCAGGAGATCCTCGCCGCGTGGGCGCGCAGGGAGCAGGTGTCCGCCGGGAACCCGTTCGCCCTCCTCGCCCACGTGGGAGAGGACTGCGCCGGTGCGGTCCAGTTCGTCCCGCCCGAGCGAGTGCCCGAGCTTCGACGCGCCCAGCCCGCCGAGATCGCGTGGCTGACGGAGACCGATGTGGGCGAGCGCCTGCGCCGCCTGCGCGAAGACCAGGCCGCGTGGCGCCTGCCGCGCGACGAGGGCCAATTCAGTCTCGCGGGAGCCCAGCGCAAGACTGCGCTGTACTTCGAGGACGGCCGCTGGGGCGTCCCGGCTGGACGCACGCCGACGACGCACATCCTGAAACCGCCGATCCCCGGCTTCGAGGGGCACGTCGAGAACGAGCACCTGTGCCTGCGGCTCGCGCACGCGGTGGGACTCCGGGTCGCGAGTTCGGGGGCGCGGCGCTTCGGCGATGAGATGGCGATCGTCGTCGCCCGCTACGACCGCTTCCGCACGATGGACGCGGCGTCCGCGGCGCACGCCCGGGGGAACGACGCTCTCGCGGCACGGCTCCGGGAGATCGCGGCGTCGCAACCCGTCCTGCGCTTGCACCAAGAGGACATGTGCCAGGCGCTCGCCGTGCTGCCGACGAACAAGTACCAGAGCGACGGCGGCCCCTCGCCCGCCGCCGTCGTCCGCGTGCTGCGGGAGAACTCCGCCGCCCCGGACGCGGACGTCGCGGCGTTCGTCGATGCGCTGGTCTTCAACTGGCTGATTGCGGGGACCGACGCGCACGCGAAGAACTACTCGCTGCTGCACGAGGCGGGAGGCCTTCCGCGGCTCGCACCGCTCTACGACGTCGCGAGCGTCCTGCCGTACCCCGACCTGGACGCGCGCAAGATCAAGCTCGCGATGAAGGTCGGGAGCGAGTATCGCCTCCACGACATTCGCCGGAGGCACTGGCTCGATCTCGCGGAGGAGCTCACCTTGGAGGCGAAGCCGACGATCACCCGCGCAAAGGACCTCGCCGGGCGCATCGTCGCGTCCACTCCGACGCTCCGGGACGAGCTGATCGGCGCGGGTCTCGACCACCCGATCGTGCCGCGCCTCGCTCAGCTCCTCGTCGAGCGCGCCGAGTCGTGCCTGCGGACGCTCGACGCGGCGTAGTGGCGAACAATGATGTCTCCGCTCGCCGCCACGCCGACGACCCGGCGCACGCGGCGGTGACCCGCATCAACGAGAAGCCCGCACAGGGCGGCGGCGGGATGGCCGGGCCGTGTGCGGGCGTGAGGTGGCTGAGCTTCGAGAGGACCGTCCGACGGACGGTCAGAACTTGGTCGCTCAACCCGCGGGGGTGGTCGCCGCGTTCTCCACGGCCTTGCCGGTGAGCGTCGCGTCGATCGCGTCGGTCAGATACTGGATCTTCGCGCGCTTCGGGTCGCCGCCGCCGTCGTCCACGGCGCCGCGGTAGGTGATGGTGCCCTTGGCGTCGGTCACCACGATCTCCGGCGTGCGGGACGCACCGAGAGCGCGCGCGATGGCCGCGTCGCCGTCGATCACGAAGAGACCGCCGAGCTTCTTCTCCGCGTGCCACTCGGCCTTGCGGGCGTCCGACTCGGTGCGATTGGAGTACAGCCAGACGAACTTCGTGCCCTTCGCGGTGTACGCCGCCTCGATCTCCTGCAGGCGCTCTGCGTACTTGTTCGTGTAGGGGCACTCGGTGCTGCCGACGCAGTAGACGGTCACGGCGCCCGGGGCCTGCGACGCGAGCGTCGTCGCGACGCCGCCCGACGAGCCTTTCGACGTGAAGGCCGGGATCAGGTCGCCCGGCGTCGTGCCCTCGACCTGCATGTTCACGTCGTCGTCTGCTGCGACGGCGGACGGCGCCGGCTGACCGGTCGCGTCGGGGGCAGTTGCCGACGGCGCCGGAGTGGAGATCTTCACCTCGGGCGCTTTCCCAGTCGGAGCGTCGCCGCACGCGGCGAGGCAGAGCGCCGCGAGCGCGGCGCCGGTGGTCAGTGTCCAGGTTCGTGCGAGTGACGACTTCATGCGAGCCTCCATGGCCGGGCTCGGTGGCCCGTATGGAGTAGCTAACGGGCTCGGCGGCCCCAGTGCGAAGCTGAATCCAAGGCGGTCAGCGAGCCGACGCGCCCGCGGCTTCGGCGATCTCGCGGTTCGGGCTGGTCTCGAAGAGGAACGCGTGGCGCTCCTGCGGGTCCATGCGCGACGCGATGTCCTGGAGGACCTCCCACGCGCTCGCCAAGTGCTGCGCCGCGGCGGCTTCGTCGCCGAGCGTGCGCGCGGTGAGTGCGGCGAACCACATGCCCTCCACGCGCGACGCGATCGAGAGGGGGCCCGGCGCGGCGAACGCCATGCGGGCCTCGTCGAGCTCGGCGCGCGCGCGCTCCGGGTGGCCTTCGCGCGCGTGGAGCAGCGCCGACGTGGCCCGCGCGAGGGCGGCGATCGACGGCATCTCGAGCGCCGGCGCGAGTTCGGTCGCCTCCTCGAGGTAAGGCCGCGCGGTCTGGATGGAACCGCTCAGCGCCGCGAGCTGGCCGAGCGCGAGCAGCGTCTCGCAGACCCCAGGGCGGTGCCCGATCCTCCGCCGCAGATCGAGTGCCTCGCTGAACCACTTCCGGGCGACTTCGGGCGCCCGGCTCTCGACCGCGTTCTCGCCGAGGGCGTGGAGCATCGCGGCTTCCGACCGCTGGTCGGTGGCGTCACGAGCCGCCTTCAGCGCGCCGATGAGTAGCCCGCGGGCGTCGTCGTGCATGCCGAGGTGCGTTGCCACCGCCGCGAGTGCGGCGAGCGCGCCGGCTTCCCGGAGACGACGCGGCAGCTCCGCGCCGAGCAGGATCGTCCGCTCGCCGTCCACGCGCGACTCCGTGGACCGCCCGAGGGCACGCGACAGCCCGAGGAACCGGTCCCGCAACTCGTCGTGTTCCGGATGCCGCGAGTCGGCGAGGTCGCCGGCCTGGCCGATGCCGAAGTCCCTCGCGATCGCGAGTGCGTCGAGGAACAGGCGCTGCGACGTGCGGCGGCGCCCACGCTGACTCTCGACCATGGCGAGCGACGTGAGCACGATCGATCGGCGCAGGCGGCTCTGCTCGTGGAGGACGTACGAGAGGGCGCGACGGAGAGCGGCGGCCGACTCCTCGTAGCGGCCGCGGCACCGGAGCGCAGCCGCCAGATTCGTGAGCGCGGCGAGCGCGGCGTCACGGTCCTTCCGGCGTGACGCCAGGCGGAACGCGTCGCGACAGATCACTTCCGCGCCGGCGAACTCGCCCGTCGCGAACGAAAGGAGCAGTCGGCGGTCGAGCACGCGGCGGAGCAGCGCGTCGTCGCCCGCGGCGTGCGCATCGGTCGTCGCGGCGTCGAGCGTCGCGCGTTCCTCGGACCGCAGCCCTTCGTGATCGAGGAACCCGGCGAGTTCCAGGCGAACTTCGGCGCGCACCGCGGGCCCGGCGACGTCGCCGGCGACCGCGAGGAACCGCTCCGCGAGCCGCGCGCCGTCGTCCGTGTGGTACGCCTGCGCCGCGTGCCGCAGACCGGCCGTGACGTGGGCGACGGCGAGGTCGCCGCGTCCGCCGAGCACGCAGTGGCGCAGCAGCTCGAGTTCCGACGCGCCGTCGGTGGCGGCCTTCGTCGCGGCGCGCTTCGTGAGGACGAGGGCGACCTGGCCGTGGTACTCCTCGCGCAGCCCCTCCATCACGCCCTCGTACAGCATCTCGCGGAGCTGGAGGTGGTCGAAGCGGCAGCGGCGACCGACTGCGCGGATCAGACGGTGCTTGCGTTCCAGCGACGACAGTTTCTTCAGCAGCGCGATCTTCGGCTGACCGAGAACCTCCGCGAGAACCTCCGGGTCGAACTCCGCGCCGAGCACGGACGCGACGTCGAGCACCTCGCGGTCGTCGTCGGCGAGGCGCGCGATCTGCGTCTGAATCAGATCGCGGACCGAGTCGGGCACGTGGATCTCGACGCGCGTCGATGCCATCGTCCACGCGCCGTCGTCGCGACGCTTCAGCACGTGGTCGGCCTGGAGCGAGCGCAGCACCTCGAGCAGGAAGAACGGGTTGCCTTCCGTTTTCTCCAGCAGGCGGAATCCGAGCTCCTGGACCAGGCGTTCGCTCTTGAGTGCGTGCCGCAGGAACTGGCCGACGTCGCGCGGCCCCAGGCGCCCGACGGTGATGGGGACCAGGTTCGCGTCGCGGTTGCCGCGCACGATCGCGTGCAGCGGACTCGACTCGTCGGGGGGCCGGAGCGCGGCGATCAGGAGGATCGGAGACGTCGGCTCGTCGTGTGCGAGGTACGCGAGCAGGTTGGCGCTCGACGACCCCGCCAGGTGAAGGTCGTCCACGACGATGACGAGCGGCTCGCGGGCCGCGAGCGCTCGGAACGCCGCGGCGAAGAGCGCTTGGCTGCGTTCGACGGGGAGTTCGCCTCCCGGCGTGCCCGTGACGAGAGCGTAGAACTCGTCCACCGGCGAACCGGCGGGCAGGAGCGCCGCGAGTGCCGCGCGCGGATCTTCCGGTTCGAGCGACTGGCGGAGCGCATCGGAGAACGCGTGGAAGGGGCGACCGGTCCCGGGCGGCGGCGCCACGCCGAAGAGGAACTGGAATCGCACCGCCTGCTCGGCGAGCGACGCCGCGAACTCGTCGGCGATGCGCGTCTTCCCGATCCCCGGCTCGCCCTCCAGCAGGACGACGCGCCGCGCGCCTCCGACGGCGATGTCGAACTGCTGCCGCAGTGCGCGCAGTTCGTCGTCGCGGCCGACGATCGCGATATCTCTCGCCACTTGCATGCGCCGGACGACGCGTCCCGCCGATTGCGACCACATGCGACGGCCGGACGACTTCCACCACGCCGATTCCTCGCCGTGCTCGAGCACGCCGAGCACCTCGCTCGCGGTCTGGATGCGGTCGGCGGGGTTCTTCTCCACCAGAGTCGCTGCGAGCTGGTCGAGCACCGGCGCGAGGTCGGGAACGACCAGCGCGAGGCGACGCGGCACCTCCGAGAGTGACTTCCGCAGGACCACGCGGAGGTCGTCGTGGAAGAAGGGGTTCGAGCCCGCGAGCATCTCGTGGAGGAGGACGCCGAGCGCGTAGATGTCCGCACGAGCGTCCACCGTCTCCGGCGCGCGGAACTGCTCCGGGGCCGCGTAGTGGACGGACCCGAGGAACTGGCCCGTCAGCGAGAGCCGGATCGACTCCTCGCGCACTTTCGCGACACCCAGATCCATCAGCTTGACGTGGTGGTCCTTCGTCAGGATCACGTTCTCCGGCTTCAGGTCGCGGTGGGTGATGCCCGACTTGTGGATCGCGTCGAGGCCTGCGGCCACTTGGCGCGCAACCGTACGGGCGAGTTCCTCGGGGACCTTCCCCATCTCTCGGATGAGGTCGCGGAGCGTCTGGCCTTCGACGAACTCCATCGCCAGGTAGTTCGTCGGCGTGCCGCGCAGCGGAGCGGTGCCCGCGTCAAACGTGCGCACGACGTTTGGATGCTGGATCGCCGCGCCCACGCGCGCTTCGCGGCGGAACCGGCGGGCGAAGTCCTTCGTCGAGACGAGGTGGGGGTGGAACGTCTTGATCGCGACGAGCGTGCCCGGCGGCAGGACTCCGAGCACGCCGACATCGATCTCGTGCGAGATGTCCCGGCCGGTCTCGACGTCGCCGTCTGCCGGAGTTGCGTTCGGCGACGTGATCGGCGACGTGCTCGACGCGTCCGCGGCCGACACCTCCGCGAGGTAGACGGTGCCCATGCCGCCGCGGCCGAGCTCCCGGAGGAGTCGGTAGGGACCGAACTGCGTCCCGGGTTCGAAAGTGGTGGGCGCGCTCATCGCTGGGAACCGGATTCGGAGTGTAGGACGGCGGAAATCCCGGCCGCATCGACATTCCATGTCGAAACCGCGTCTCAGTGCGTCGCGTAGTAGGCAATCGCGAACCCGACCGGCACGGCGAGCCCGCCTGCGACGAACCACTTCCCGCGGCCGGCGAGTCCGTTCGATCCCCTGAGCATGAAGAGCCCCGTGATCGCAAGGCCGGCGAGGAGGACGGCGAAGGCGTCGGAGACCCACGTCCACACGCCCTTCAGGTGGTTCAAGTGGAGGGCGTTGGCCTCGAACAGGACCGGGCGGCGGCGGACGCGGAGCATCGTGCCCCGGCCGGTCGCAGGGTCCACCGACACCTCGCCGCCCTCGTCGAGGAACACGCGGAACGAGTGCGGCGACTCGCGGTGGCGCCCCTTGACATCCGCGGGGTCGAGCGGCACGCGGGCGACGACCTCGCGCTCCATGCCGTCGAGGTCCGCAGCGACGAGCGGGCCGATGTCCACCGCGGCGGTCGTCCGCGCGTAGCTCGGGTTCCAGGAATCGACGTGGTTCACGGCGATGCCGCTGAGCGCGAAGACCACGACGAGGCCCGTGAGGAAGTACCCCACGTCGCGGTGGAGAACGCGGACCCAGAATCGCCAGTTCATCGTCGCCGGTTCATGGCTCGCGCTACCTCAGGGTCGCGCCGATGCCGTCGAGTCGCACCGTCACCGCCGCGGCGGTGACCGTCGCCGGATCGAACGGTCGCCCCGCCTCCTCGGCTTCGTGCTTCAAGCGTTCGCGCGTCTGCTCCAGCGTCAGCACGACCTTGTGCGCCGTTCCGTCGGCGAGCGCGTGCTGCCCGCGGGCACTCATCGGGAAGACCATCACGCCGTCGTTCACCTTGAAGAGCACCGTGTCGGTGACAGCGTCGGAACCGAGGCGAATCCAGCATCCGCGCTTCGAACAGACGTCGGTCACCGTGCCTTCCACGCGGACTGGCTTGCCGTCGTATCGGTCCGGGTTCGCGATGATGTCCGCGACCGACACGACGTCGGCCTGCGCGAGTGGGGTTCCGTAGACGGTGCCTGCCGTGCCGGCGACCGCACCGGTTCCGCCGACGCCGCTGACGCCACCACCAGCGGCATCACTTCCTGGCCCGCACGCGGAGAGGCAACCGAGGGTCAGCGCAGCGCCGACGAGCAGGACGGTGGGTCTCAGGTGCATCGGAACCTCCAGGGTCTGGATCGCGCGCGACTTCCGTCAGCGCAGCATCTTGTCGATCATCTCCACGAGTTCGGCGCGCGACTGGTGGTGACCGGGGCTCGTGAACGCGAGCTTGCCGTCCGGCCCGAAGCCGGCGAACCCGTGGGCGGAGCCGCCGAAGCCGAACGGTTCCATCTCGGGGTTCGGGTTGTTGTGCTCGTCGAACCCGGGCCGGAACGTGAACCGCACGCGCCCGTCGTAGACCTTGGCGAGCGGGATGTCGGCAGGCGCGGCGGTCGGCGGAGCGCCAGGCGCGGCAGCGGTGTCGGCCGGGCCCCCGATGACGGCCTTCAGATCCCGGCAGTACGGGCACGACGAATCGAGCACGTAGTACCGCACCTCGTAGACGCCCGCCACGGGTGTCGGTGTTGGCGTTGGCGTCGACGTTGGCGTTGGCGTCGGCCCCGCTGGCGGCGCGACCGGAGCGTCGTACGGCTTGGAGCAGGCGGCGAGCGCCGATGCGGCCAACACGAGGGCGGTCACGAGCGAGACACCGCGCGCGCCGACGATGTTCATGCGGGATCGGGTCATCGGTTGTCCTCGACAGGGGGCCTCAGCCGCAAGCGCGACACCGAGGCGATGGTAGTGCCATCGACGTGCCGGCGTCCATGACCGACATCTCGCGGCGCGGCGGGGTTCGATCGAGGGTGTTCGATCGAGCTCCGGCCTGACAGCTTGGCGGGAGCTCAAGCCGAGCCATTTCGGCGAGGTTCTTCGTTCGTCTCGAAGTGACGCTGCGCGTGACACTGGTAGTTCGCCTCCAGAGCGACTTGATGCCCGCTCGCGCATTCCCGCCGATTCCATGCATCTCCCCGCAGCGACGTTCGTCCTATGTATGTCGAGCCTGCGTGGGCTCGGCACTCGGGAGCGCCATCCAACGTGGACGTTGAAGGCCGACTGTGTCGCTGCAAGCCGCGCGAGCGGGGATACTTCGGTCCCCGCAACGGTGCGGCGCGCATCCCGGGCGACGGGCGCCGATGATCGTCAACGCGTACTCCGTCGTGGCGGCGTTCACCAGCGTCCTCGAACTGGTGCTCGGGGTCGTCGCGGTCGCAGGGGCGTGGCGAATCCTGCGTCGTGCCCGAGGCGCATCGTCGTCGTCGTCGTCGTCGGTGGCGTCGGCCACTGATGTCGCGGACGCCGGAGTCCTGGGGCTGTTCCTGCCCGGAATCGTGCTCGCCGCGCTCGCCGCTTCGTCGGTTCCGCTGCTCGGACTGCTGCTCCAGAGCTACGTGCCGCAGTGGCCCGGCGTGATGTGCGTCCGCGGCGTCCTGCGGATCGGGACCGGCAGCCAGGGTGCGCCTTCGCTGCTGCCGACGCTTCTCACGACACTCGCCGTGACCAAGCCGCTGCTCATCTTCGCCACCGGCGCGTGGATCAGCGTGCACCTCGTCAACCGAGCGACGCGCGCAGCGCCGCTTTCGCGCACGGTCGTCGGGTGGATCGCCGTGTCCGGCCTGCTTGCGGTGGTGGATGCGTCGGCCGAGACCGCGTACCTCTTCATTCCGAAGCAGGAGCGGTTCCTGGAAGCCGGGTGCTGCACGATCCCTCTGTCTGCGACGACCGCCGCAGGCGAAGTCGGCGACCCGGTGCGCGCCGCGGCAGCGTTCTTCGGCCTCGCCGCGGGCAGCATCGCGGCGTTCGTACTCGCACTTCGCGCGACGTCGGCCGAGTCGTCGTCCGCGACCGCCCGCGTGATGTGGACAGTCGGCACGGCCGCCGGTTCGGTGGCGACCGTCTGGGCCGGCGGCCCGTTCCTCGCCGACGTGCTCTCGCCCACGCGACTCTCCGTTCCGGGCCACGCCTGCGCGTACTGCCTGCTCGGCGACGCGCCCGAGTATGCGCTCGGCGCGGCGCTCATCGCGGCGGGCGCGTTCGCCGCCGCCTGGGCGGCGACGGTGGTGCTGGCGTCGCGGGGGTCCGAGGCCGAGGGCGCGGCCGGCGACCTGGCGCGGCGCCTGCTTCGGTTCGCGGCGTTCGCGGTCCCGGCGTCCGCGGCGATGGCGCTGGTCGGTTGGAGGCTCGCGTGACCGGCGGCCGGCGGCTCGTGCAACGGGCCTGGGTCGTCGCGGCGTTCCTCGCCGTGGCGTTCCTGCCGGTCGTCGCGTCGGCGCTGCGTCCGCCGACGCGCGAGCGGTGCGCCGGTGACGGCGTCGTGCTCGTCGGCGGGCCCACGGTGCGGATCACCGACGCCACACCGTCGTCGCATGCGTTCTGCTCCGTGCGTTGCGCCGAGCGCTGGGTCGCCGCGCATTCCGTCGCCGGGCAGCGCGCTCCGGGGCGGCACGTGCTCCTGAAGGACGACCGCACCGGAGCCGAGATCGGCCTCGCCGACGCGTGGTTCGTCTGGAGTCGCGTCGGCTCGCCCCCGGGAGACGGCGTCCGGGCTTTCCTCCGCCGCGAGGACGCGGACGCGCACGTGGCGACGTTCGGCGGAACGTTGCTCGAGGGAGCGCGGCGCCCGTTCCCGCTGACCGAGTCGCCGTGACGCGCCGCAGCGCCGCATCGGAGTCGGTCGTCGAGCTGAGATGTCGAACCGAGATGTCGAACATGAGGAGTCGAACGTGAAACTCATCTGCAGTGGTTCCCGGTCCGACGGCACCCCGCTTCGGGCGGCGGTGCTTGCGCTCGGGCTTGCCGCACTTCTCGGCGGGTGCCGACGGGACGAGAAACCGGCGGCTCCGCCCGCGCCCGGCACCGGACGCTCCGTCGCGCCCGCCGATCCGGTCCCGACGCGGAAGGGCGACCCCGCTGTGGGCAAGCCCCAGGGAGGGTTCGTCGAACTTGGCGTCGAGTCCGGCATTCAGTTCCACATGGACTTCCTCTCCGGTGAGCAGGGCGCGAACTTCAAGACGAACCTGTACGACCACGGTTGCGGAGTGGCGGTCGCCGACATCGACGGCGACGGCGACGACGACGTCTACTTCTGCAACCAGCTCGGGCGGAACGCGCTCTACCGCAACGACGGCGGCGGGCAGTTCACCGACATCACCAAGGCATCCGGCACCGCGCTCGGCGACCGCATCTGCGTGATGTCGGTCTTCGGCGACTACGACTCCGACGGCGACCAGGACCTGTACGTGACGTCTACGCGCGGCGGGAACGTGCTGTTCCGCAACGACGGGACGGGGAACTTCGAAGACGTCACCGCGGCTGCGGGGCTGAAGTTCAACGCGCACAGCGAGACGCCCGCGTTCTTCGACATGGACGGCGACGGCGACCT
>JAIOPE010000116.1 GCA_021414065.1 Planctomycetota bacterium | reverse complement strand
CAGCCCGCGGCGGGTCGCCGCGGTGCTCTCGCAGCACGCGCTGGATCTCGGACGCTCTCTGCTCCAAGGCAGCGCGAAGAGCGTCGGACGCGTCCTCGCTCGCATCGCAGACGTGTGTAACGCGATTGCTCATGCCTCACGCCCGAGAGGGGGTGCGAGTGCGTTCGCTCGCTAAGGACACGCACATGCCACCCCGCGGTGACGCTGTTGCGCGGGAGCCGGGCAGGTTATTCCACGTCATTCCATCCCGCCGAACCCGGACACTGGCTCCCATGGGAAAATCGCCCGGCGCTCGCGGCTCGAAGACACGCCGCGCGGCCGCACCGCGACGCAGCCGCCGCGTGCGCGTCGCGAAGGCGGCCCCGGCAGCGCCAGCGGCAAGCGCCACGACCAATTCGCACGGGTTGTTCCCGATCGTCGGCATCGGCGCATCCGCAGGCGGACTCGAAGCCCTGGAGCAGTTTCTCGCGAACGTGCCCGAAGGCAGCGGCATGGCGTTCGTGGTCGTGCAGCACCTCGACCCGACGCGAAAGGGCGCGATGCCAGAGTTGCTCCAGCGCTCGACCGGCATGCGCGTGATCCAAGTGAAGGACCGGACTCGGGTCCAGCCGGGGTGCGTTTACGTGATCCCGCCGGGAAAGGACATGAGTCTCCTCCACGGCGTGCTCCACCTGTTCGCGCCGTCGCAGGCGCGCGGGCTGCGCCTTCCGATCGACACGTTCCTGCGCTCCCTCGCGCAGGACCGGCAGCGTCAGAGCATCGGCGTGATCCTCTCCGGAATGGGCTCCGACGGGACACTCGGCGTTGGGGCGATCAAGGCGGCGGGCGGCAGCACGTTCGTGCAGGACCCGTCGGATGCGAAGTTCGACAGCATGCCGCGGAGCGCGATCGACGCCGGGCTGGCCGACGTCGTCGCCCCGGCCGCAGGGCTGCCCGGAAGTATCGTGTCGCGTCTGCACCACGCGCCGCACGCGGACACACTCGCGCCGGTCGTTGACGAGCGGATGAAGACCGGCCTCGCGAAGATCATCATCCTGCTGCGGGAGCGCACGGGCCACGACTTCGGCCTCTACAAGAAGAACACGCTCTACCGCCGGATCGAGCGCCGCATGGGGATCCACCAGGTCGGCAAGATGTCGGACTACGTCCGGTACCTGCGAGAGAACGCGCAGGAGCTCGACCTGCTGTTCAAGGAACTGCTGATCGGAGTGACGAGCTTCTTCCGCGATCCCGCCGCCTGGATCGAGTTGCGCGAGCGCGCCCTGCCTGCACTCGTCGCGTCGCGACAGCCTGGAGTCCTACGAGCGTGGGTGGCCGGGTGCTCGACGGGCGAGGAAGCGTATTCGTTGGCCATCGCCTTCCACGAGGCAATGGACTCGGCAAAGCCGCCGGTCCAGCTCGCGCTCCAGATCTTCGCGACCGACCTCGACCGTGACGCGATCGACCACGCCCGTCAGGGTCTCTACCCGGCGAGCATCACCGCCGACGTCTCGCCGGAGCGACTCAGTCGCTACTTCTCGAAGGAAGGGACCGGCTACCGCGTGCGGAGTGCGATCCGGGAGCAAGTGGTCTTCGCCCCGCACAGCCTCATCCTCGACCCGCCGTTCACGAAGCTCGACCTGCTGAGCTGCCGGAACTTGCTCATCTACCTCGCGCCCGAGATGCAGAAGAAGCTGTTCCCACTGTTCCATTACAGCCTGCGCGAGGGCGGAATCCTGTTCCTCGGCAGCTCCGAGACGGTGGGGGGATTCACCAGCCTGTTCACGCCGATGTCGGGGAAGGCCCGGTTGTTCCAACGAGGTGCGTCGGCGCTGCGGACGCAGCCGATCGAGTTCCCGTCGTCGTTCGATCCGGCTGCGCACAGCGTGCACGCGATCGGCGCGCCGCACACGCCGCCTCGGAGCCTTCAGGCGATGGCGGAGCAACTCGTGTTGCGGCAGTACGCGCCGCCGACCGTGCTCGTCAACGACGAGGGCAACATCCTCTACATCAGCGGGAAGACTGGGAAGTACCTCGAGCCCGCGGCCGGCAAGGCCAACTGGAACATCTTCGCCATGGCGCGCGAGGGGCTCGACACGGAGTTGTCAACGGCGTTCCAGAAGGCACTGCGACAGAAGACGCCCGTGACGGTCCGCGGCGCGACGGGCGCCGCCGACGGCGTCCGCAAGTCCGTGGACGTCACGGTCCAGCGGCTCGATGACCCGGAGCCGCTCCGCGGGCTGGTGATGGTCCTGTTCGCCGACGTGGCAGCGCCGGATGTGCACACTCCCACCTCGCGCTCGCAGAAGAGTCGCGCCGGCACCGCACGGGTGACGGCGCTGGAAGCCGACTTGCAGCAGGCGCGCCTCGACCTCCAGAACACGCGCGAGGGCATGCAGTCGTCGCAGGAGGAGCTGAAGTCCACGAACGAGGAGATGCAATCCACCAACGAGGAGCTCCAGTCCACCAACGAGGAGCTGACGACCTCGAAGGAGGAGATGCAGTCGATGAACGAGGAACTCCAGACCGTGAACCGCGAGCTGCAAGCGAAGGTGGACGAGCTGTCGCACGTGAGCAACGACATGAAGAACCTGCTCAACAGCACCGACATCGCCACGCTCTTCCTCGACAACGATCTCAATGTGCGCCGCTTCACGACGCAGGCATCGAAGATCATCAAGCTCATCCCAGGAGACGTCGGGCGGCCCATCACCGACCTGTCGTCGGACCTGCTCTACCCCGAACTCGCCGACGACACGCGCGAGGTGCTGCGCTCACTCGGCTCCGCGGAGAAGCCGATCGCCGGCCGCGACGGCCGCTGGTTCACGGTGCGCATCATGCCCTACCGCACATTGGATGACCGGATCGACGGCGTCGTGATCACGTTCGGTGACATCACCGTGGCGAAGACGCTCGAGGCCGAGCTGCGGAAGAAGCAACTCGCGTTGCAGCGACACGTCGCGAGGCAGTCCGGGCAGATGACGCGGGCCAAGGCGAGTGCGAAGGCGACTGCGAAGGCAACCGCAAAGGCGACTGCAAAGGCGACTGCGAAGACAAACGCCCGGGCGCAGACAAACGCCGTCGCCACGACCCGCCGCCGCGGCGCGGAGAAGTCGGGAACATGAAGCCACGTGATCGCACGCGGAAGCCCGCCGTCGAACCCACCGACCTGCGCGTTCGTGCCGAAGCGAGCGTGAAGGCCCGCAAGGCGCGGCCGGCCGCTGCGCGCACCGACGTCGAGACCGCACGGTTGGTCCACGAGCTCGAGGTCCACAAGATCGAACTGGAGATGCAGAACGCGGAGCTCCAGTCCGCCCGCGACGAAGTCGAGTCCGCACTGATGCGATACACCGACCTCTACGAGTTCGCACCGGCGGGGTACTTCTCCATTGATGAGAGCGGGACGATCCTGGAAGCCAACCTCGCGGGCGCCGCACTGCTCGGAACCCAACGGCCTCAGCTCGTACACCGTCAGCTCGAGCAGTTCATCACCCCCTCGAGTCGCCCGGACTTCCGGGCCTTCCTGGTGCGCGTGTTCGGGCAAGCGAACAAGCAGATCTGCGATGTCTCGATCCGCCGCGAGGACGACGTCGTCCTCTGGGCCGATTTCCAGGCCACGTGCGCCGCAGCACTGCGAGGTGACGCGCGGTGGTGCCGCGTGTCGGCGTCGGACATCACCACGCTGAAGCGAGCCGCCGAAGCAGTGCTCCGCGCAGAGGCACTCGCCATCCGAAACCGGGAACTCGCCGAGGAAATCGCCCGGCGCGAGGTCTTGGAGAACGCCCTCCGGGAGAGCGAACGCGAGCAGGTTCTTCTGCTCGCGCGCTCTCGGCTGATGCAGGAACAGTTGCGCGAGCTCTCGCACGGGATCCTCCACGCTCAGGAATCGGAGCGCAAACGAGTCAGCCGGGAGTTGCACGACAACGTCGCCCACGCAGCCATCGGCATCAATCTGCACCTCGAGATGCTGAGCCGCGAATCGACCGGGAAGTCCACGGCCAGGAAGCGAAAGCTCGCGGAGACGAAAGCCCTTCTCGCCGAGTTCGTCGAGGTCGTCCACCGGTTCTCGCGCGAACTGCGCCCGACGCTGCTCGACGATCTCGGGCTCGTCGCGGCGCTCCGGTCGTTCACGAAAGAGTTCGCCAAGCGGACGAAGCTCACCGTGCGCTTCACGTCCGAGGCCGAGGCGGACCAACTGGACGTCGCCGGGAAGACCACCCTCTATCGCGTCGCCCAGGAGGCGCTGACCAACGTGGCGAAGCACGCGAATGCCACACGCGTGGACATACGCCTGCAGGAGAAGCGCGGGAGCATCTGCCTGGAGGTCTGCGACGACGGCAAGGCGTTCGAGGTCGCGCACGTGCTCGTCGCCGGTCGGCAGCGGAGGCTCGGACTGCTCGGGATGCGAGAGCGCTTGGAGATGGTCGGGGGGACGTTCGAGATCGAGTCCGCGCCCGGGACCGGGACCTGCGTGCGCGCGGTCGTCCCACTCCCGGCGGCAGCGGATCCACCAACTCCTGCGATCAGTTGAGCGGAACGCGCACTCGCACCGTCGTGCCCCTGCCCGGCGCGGATCGGACGTAGAGCGTGCCGCCCACGGACGTCACGCGTTCGCTCATGCTGAGCAATCCGAGGTCGGCCGTCGCCGCTCCCCGGGCCGACCGGTGCTTCGGGTCGAATCCGACCCCGTCGTCGGTGATCGACAACTGAACGAATGCAAGCCGCGGCGGCGCAGCCTTGGCGGCGTCGGACTTCGGCGCGACAGCCTTCGGCGCCACGGTCGTCAACGCGACGCTGACATCGTGGGCGCCGGCGTGCGCCGCCACGTTCCTCAGTGCCTCTTGGAGGATGCGGTACAGCGCCAGTTCGGCATCGGCGGACAGGCGGGCGCGGAGGTCTGCGCACGTCACGTGGACAGGAACGCCGGTCACCTCTGCGAACGCCTTGCTGGCACTCCGCACGACCGCCGCCACGCCGAGGTGGTCGAGTGCGCTCGGCCGCAGGTCGCGTGCGATGCGCTCCACCTCGTCCGCCACGTCGCCGAGTTCGACTCGGAGCTTGGTGGCGAGGCGCTTGGTTGGTCCATCGCCGTCGGAGACGCTGTCTGCGAGCGCTTGGCTGCGGATGAGCACGGCGCAGAGCATCTGGGTGATGTGCTCGTGGAGTTCCATGGCCACGCGCGCGCGTTCAGCTTCTTGCGCCTGCACCACCCGGCGGGTCAGATCCCGCAACGTCTCCTCTTTGCGACGGGATTCCGTCATGTCGGTCACCACGATCCCAACCGTCGCTTCTCCGGAGCGCCTCTTGCCGAGCGAGCGGATCGAGATCTGCACCGGCAGTCTGGAGCCGTCGGCAACGTCGAGCATCATGCGGAGCTTCGCGCCGGACCGAGGCGTGCGCCTCAACTTCGGCCGAAGACTCGCTTGGTCGGCGGCCGAGAGAAGCCGGTCGAACGAGGAACCGATCACGGTCTCGAGAGCGCCGCCGACCATTCGTGCGAAGCACGCGTTGGCATAGAGGATCACGGCGTCGGCCGTGAGCGTGACGGCCCCCTCGTTCATCGATTCGATGAGGACGCGGTAGGCGTGTCCCTCGCCCTGCAGCGTGAAAACCTGCCGACCATTTCCGCCCGCGACCACGACCGAGTCGACCTCGCCCGCGCGGATGGCGCGGAGCGCCTCTTCGCTGTCGGCGAGACGCGCGCGCGCAGTCGCAAGTTCCGAGTCGGACCTGGTCCGTACCCGGCGGACCGCCTTCACCGTCGAGCCTGACGCACGGGGACCACGACCGGCGCGGAGAACAGTCCGGTCACGTTCGCCAGGTTCCCGATGAACCGACGCATCGGCAAGGGCCGGTCCCTGATGAGCGTCGGCGTCGCGACGATCTGGTGCCGACGCGCCAGCGCTGGTTGCTGGTAGATGTCGATCACCTCGAACGCGCAACTTCCGGTCGGCTCCGCGGCGCACAACTCGCGCACGCGCAGGATGGCCTCGCGCGATCCCTCCGTTGCACCGGCGACGAAGAGGCGCAGTACGTGCCGCGGTACGAGCGGCAGTGATCCGGAGTTCTCCGGGGCCGGCTTCGCGCGCTTCGCGGGGTTGGCTTTCATTTCCAGTGTCGCTGTCAGGTGGCCGCGCGCAGATCGAGCCCGACGAGGGCCCGGTCGATGTCGGAAAGGTCGCCGATGATGGTGCGCACGGGCTTGGGAAGCTTCCGCACCACCGTGGGGATGGCCAGAATCTGGTCCCCTTTGGCCAACTGCGGCTGCTCGAGCAAGTCAATCACCGTGATGCGGTACCGCCCCTTCAGCTCACGCTCGCAGATCAAGTGCAGGCGCGCGAACGCCGCGAGCGACGTGCGCGTCTGGCCCGTGACGTAGAGCCGCAGTTGCCAGACGCTCGATCTGTCCTTGGGCCGCGCCGCAGTCGCTCGCTTCGTCGCCGGGCGCGGTCGCTTGGACGCTGCGGGCGTCATCGGCTCGCCTTCTTCAGCGTCGGCTTGGCCCGCGGGCCACGCGGCACGCCGGCAATCGCATTGGCAGGCACGTCGGCGGACACGTTGGGCGACACATTTGCGAACACACTGACGTCCGCCTGTCGCAGGCGGCCGGACGCTGCCCGTTCCGCGCCCAGCACGAACGTGCGCGTTCCCACCTGCTCCGCGATGCGCCGAAGTTCCGCGGCCTCCGTCTCGTAGTCGGATCGCAGTCCGCTGATGTGGCGTTCCAGCGTGGCGCGCTTGCGCTCGACTTCGCGCTCGAGCTGCGCGGCCTCCTGTTGACTGGCCAGCACGGCGGCCTTCTCGAGGGAGTTCTGCGCCGCGCGGGCCGAGCCCGTCAGCACGCCGCTCGCGCCGATGTAGGCGTCCACGACGTCGATTCCGTGGTCCGAGATCAGGAACTCGCGAATCTGGTTCGAGTGCCCCATGCCGCGCGCCTTCAGCACGTAGAGCACGCGGTTGCGCTCCCCGTTCCCCTCGAAGTCCTGCAGCAAGATCCACGCGTCCATCAGCGACGACATGCCCGCTTCGCTCTGCTGCAGCGCATGACCGGCCTGCGTAAGGCTCGTGAACAGCGACGTGACCTGTCCCGCTTTCAGGTAGTCGATCAGCCGCGTCACCATCCCCTTGCCCTCGGACGTGGTGCCAAGGTCCATCAGACTGGTGATCGGATCGACGATGACCACCGCCGGCTTGAATGCCTCGATTTCGCGGAACATCGTAGCGAGGTGCATCTCGAGGCCGCAGAGCGACGGCCGAGCCGAGCGGAAGCGCAGCAGGCCGCGTTTGACAAACGGCTCCAGACGCAGGCCGATCGAATGCATGTTGCGGACGATCTGGTTGGGCGACTCCTCGAACGAGAAGAAGAGCGTGCGTTCGCCGCGTTTGCAGGCGGCGTGGGCGAAGTTCGACGAGATGATCGTCTTCCCGGTTCCGGCCGTGCCCGTGAGCAGAATGCTGCTTCCGCGGAAGAACCCCTGACCGCCGAGCATCGCGTCGAGTCTCGGGATTCCGGTCGCGATGCGCTCGCGCGAAACTTCGTGGTTCAGCCCGAGTGAAGTGATCGGCAGGACGCTGAGCCCCTCGTCGCCGATGAGGAAGGGGAACTCGTTCGTTCCGTGAAGCGTTCCGCGGTACTTCACGACGCGGAGGTGACGCGTGGCAATCTGGTCGTTCACGCGGTGGTCGAGAACGATGACGCAGTCGGAGACGTATTCCTCGAGTCCGTGCCGCGTGAACTGCTCACGTCCGCGCTCGGCCGTGATCACGGCGGTCACGCCCTTTTGTTTGAGCCAGCGGAACAGGCGCCGCAGTTCGCTGCGCAGGCAGGTTTCGTTCGGCAGGCTGGCGAACAGCACCTCGAGAGTGTCGAGCACCACACGCTTCGCGCCGATGGAGTCGATGGCGTAGTTGAGTCGGACGAACAGCCCCTCGAGGTCGTAGGCGCCGGTGGACTGGGTCTCGCCCGGCTCGATGTGAACGTAGTCCACGACGACTTTCCCGCTCTTCACGAGACCGGCCAAGTCGAACCCGAGCGACGCCACGTTGGCCGTCAGCTCCGCTTCCGTCTCCTCGAACGCCATGAACACGCCCGGCTCGTTGAACCGCGTCGCGCCGCGCACGATGAACTCGGTCGCCAGCAGGGTCTTTCCGCACCCGGCGCCGCCGCAGACGAGCGTGGGTCGTCCGCGCGGCAGGCCGCCGCTCGTGATCTCGTCGAGACCCTGGATTCCCGTGGGGCACTTCGGGAGTTGCTGCACCGGGGCGGCGGACGTGCGGCGGGGGGGACTCATGCGTCGGGTACCTCGATGCGTCGCGACGGCTGTGGACTGGCTCTTGCCGGGTTCACGCGCCGTCGTTGACCTCCGGGTTCGCCAAGCGACACGCTGAGGCACGTCCGAACTGTCCCACACGCCAGGCGCGACGCAATGGGGTGATCACCCTATGTGACGCTCCGACGACGCGCGACATGCTTCTCCGAATCTACGGCTCCGATTCCGCTCGGACGGCGGCGCGGGTGACGCAATCTGAGCCCGACGCAGCGCGTTTCCTTCGGTGCTGACTCCGCGCGGGCAGCATCTGCGCGCGGCCGCGGTAGCCGGCGCGACGTCGGTCGGCGCCGTCTCGCACCGCATTCGAGTGGATCGGCCTCAAGCCCCGTGTCCGGAGGAGCTCACATGCGAGGACCCGGTCTCCCTGTCGCCGCAATCGCGGCGCTCGTGACCTGCGTAGTGACGGCCGGGGCCGCGCACTCTGCGACGGCGGAAGACACCGTGGACCTCGCCGTCGCCGGGAACGCAACCGTGGCGGGCACCATCCGGCCGGCGACGGAGCGGGAGAGCTTCGTGCTGACGCTGGGACGCGGTGCGCGGGTGTCTGCCATTGCGACGGCGAAGTCGAAGCGGGGCGGGTTCGTCCCGCAGATCGATCTCGTCGATGGCGCATTCGGGTCGGTGGCAATTGGCACGACGAAGGGGCGCCGCTCGGCGCTCAGGACCGCCGCGCCGGTCGCGGTCGGGGGGGACCACAGGCTCCGCGTGTTCGGCGACGGGGTCGCGGATGGCGAGTACGGACTCTCGCTCACGGTCTCGTCGAAGGCCCGGTTCAGCGAAACGGGCGACGCGCCCCCGGGTGGCGGCCTCGTCACGTTCCGGTTCGGCGCGGTCACTGGGGCGACCGTCCGCTTGGCGATCGACGCGGTGGGGCGCGCTGCGACGAGCGAGCCCGCCCTCGACGCGATCGTCTCGCCAACCGGGCGTCGGCAGGCGCTCTCTGGGGCAGCGTCGCCGCCGATCCGGCTGGACGAACCGGGCGACTGGACCGTCGAGTTCCACGACGCGACCGGCAGGGGCGGTGCGTACGTCGCCACGGCGAAGCTGAAACTCCCGCGGGCGCGGCCGTCGCGGATCGACGTCACCGCCGCGAATCTCACGGGCGACTTCGGATCGTCGCAGCCGGTCTTCGGCCGATACGTGACGGCCGACGGCGCGCTGATCGAGCCGCCGGACACGGGCGGGGCGCTCGACGGATCGTCGGTCGATGTCCCGCCCGGCGCGATGCCGTACGCGGCGGTCATCACGATCAGCGAGACGACCCCGTTCGACGGACTGGGCACCGACCGCGCAGCGGGTCCGGCGGTCCGGTTCTCGCCGGACGGTCTCTCGTTCGCGCCGCCGACCAAGGCGCTCGTGACCATCCCGTACGACCCCGAGTCGTTCACCGACCCCGAGAGCGAACTCACCGTCTACGTGCAGAACGAGACCACCGGCGACGTGACGCCCGTGGACAAGCCGTACGGGCTTGAGACACCCGGCAGGGTGTCGTTCGCCACGTCTCACTTCTCGATCTACCTCGCAGGCTCGTCGCGGCCGAAGGACGTCGCGGGGGACTGGGTCGTGGCCTCACTCCGCGCCGCGACGGAAGCGGAGTACGGCGGCCGAACGACGGCAACGGTCGGCACGCTCACATTCGACCGCGCCGGGGGCGCGTTCGCCATCGACGACGCCGGATTGCAGTCGGTGTGGGCCCGCGGAACCCCGTCGTTCGCGACCGTTTCGGCGGCCGGCGGACCGCACAACGGGACATTCACGGAGGCATCGCCGACGCGCATCGTCCTCGACGAATCACCACTGCCGCAGCGCACGTTCGTGCGACGGGCGAGCGGAGACGCCATCGTTCTCGCGAGCTCGCCCGGTGACTCCGCCGCCGAGTTGACCTTCGCCCTACGGAAGGCCGTCGGCCCGGCCACCATCGCGAACGTCACGGGACGCTGGCAACTGGTCGAGTTCGCGGCTGGCGCGACGCAGGCGACGGCGGGTGCTCCGGTCGAACTCGTCGCCGACGCGATCCGCGGCACCGCGACGTTCGCGGCCGACGGCCGCGCAACGCTCGTGAGGTCGAGCGTACGCGAGGCGCGGTCGGACTTCCCCGCCGGAATGTGGGACGTCGCGAAGCGATCCGTCCGTGCATCGGGGACGCTCGACGCAAGCGGCGGTGCGCTCCGGCTCTCGTTCGGCGGACGCGACGGCCCCGAGCCGCCGATCACGCTTCACGCGTGTCTCGGGGGCGGCGTGCTGCTCGGAGCGCGCACCGATCCCGCGAGTCCGCCCACGCTGTTGGTGTTCGTCCGCGAGGCGGGGACCCGCCCGCCCGAAGTCCTCCGTGAGACGACGCGCACGACCGACCTCGCCGTACACTTCCTGGACGCGCTCGCTCCGGGTTCCGCGCAACGGTCGTACTTCTCCGAGGTCGAAGGGAGCGTCGAGTACCGAGCCGGCGACGCCGTCGCCTACTCGCCGACGTTCGGCCGCGCGTTCGACTACGCGGCCGGGGGCGCGCCGATCGCAGCGGCGCTCGGGGTCGAGAGCGACGTCGGAACGCACACGTTCGGCTCGAACGGTGCGTACCACGACTCGTTCGGCTTCAACGGCGCGCTCACTCCGGGCGGGGAGATTCTGATCGGCGTGCTCTTCGACGAGTCGATGCGCCTCGGCTTCAGCGTTGCGCTCCCGGGAGCGACCGACGCGCCCTGAGCGACGCGGACCGATCCCCCGCCGACGCCGCCGCTGACGCCGACGACGACGATTCGTGGAATCGCGAGCCCTCCGCAGTGGTTTGAGTGGGTGTTCTACCGACTCGTGCCGCCGTGAAAGGAAAGCGCCCCATGAAGTTCAACGTCGCAGTCACCAGAGCAGTGAGTGTCGCAGCCACCGTCGCGTGCATCGTCGCGGGAGGCGGTTGCGGATCGCTCAGCGATCTGGACTCGGGGCCGGGGGGCCACTCCGCGCTCTACCAGAGCGGCACCGGCACCCTCTTGGCCGTGAACGCGCCGCAAGACGCGGTCGATCTGTCGCGTAGCAACGGACAGCCTGCAGCGCCGACCGCCGCGCTCCCAAGTCGCCAGACAGAGGCTGACGGGGCCGCGGGACGCTACGTCCACCGCGTCGAGAACTCCGACGCCAGCATCGTGGCGGCGATCCGCGCGAAGCTCCAGAACGCGCACATCTCGCCCAACGGACGGAACGTGGACGTGATCGCCGAAAGCGCCCGTGTCACGTTGCGCGGCACCGTGGACTCGCTGGTGGAGAAGGAGACCATCGCTCGTCTCGCCCGCCAGGTCGCGGGAGCGGCGCGCGTGGACGACCAGATCGACGTCGTGATGGCTCGCTGAGTCGCCTGACGCAACGCGCGCCCGTCACCCGCCTCCGCGCGGTCGTACCTCGTCCCCGGGCCGTCGCTTTCGCTACCATCGCCCCCTCGCGTGCCTGAAGCCGTCCGAGGAGGTCCTCCCGTGCCGAACAGCCCGACCAAGCGCCGCATCGTGATTGCCAACTGCGGCGGGTTCTGGGGCGACGACCCGACGGCCGCCCGGCGGCAGGTCGAAGGCGGCCCGGTGGACTACCTGGTCATGGACTACCTCGCCGAGGTGACCATGGCCATCCTGCAGAAGCAGCGGGCGCGCAAGCCCGAGACGGGGTTCGCGGCCGACTTCATCACGCAACTCCGCGACGTGCTGCCGCAGTGCGTCGAGAAGGGCGTGAAGATCATCAGCAACGCGGGCGGCGTGAACCCGCTCGCTTGCAGGGCCGCAGTCGAGAAGCTCGCGAAGGAGCTGGGGATCGCGGACCGGGTGAAGGTCGGAGTGGTGCTCGGCGACGACATCTTCCCGAAGCTCGACGAACTCCTGGCTTCCGGCGAGCCGCTTTCGCACATGGACACGGGCCGTCCGCTCGCCGACGTCCGTGCGAAGGTGCTCTCCGCCAACGTGTACCTCGGCGCCGCGCCGATCGTCGAAGCGCTCCGCCTCGGCGCGAACGTGGTCATCGCGGGCCGCGTGACCGACACGGCGGTGACGCTCGCGCCGATGATCCACGAGTTCTGGTGGCGCACCGACGACTGGGACCGCATCGCGGCGGGCGTGATCGCCGGGCACATCATCGAGTGCGGCACGCAGTGCACGGGCGGCAACTTCACCGACTGGAAGAAGGTGCCGAGCTTCCGGAACATGGGCTACCCGATCGTCGAGGCCCACGACGACGGCACGTTCTTCGTGACGAAGCACCCGGGCTCCGGCGGCCTCGTGACCGTACACACGGTGAGCGAGCAACTCGTCTACGAGATGGGCACGCCCGCCTACATCTCGCCCGATTGCATCGCCCGATTCGACTCGATCCGCTTGGAGCAGGACGGGCCGGACCGGGTGCGCGTCTCCGGCGCCCGCGGTGCCCCGGCGCCCGCGAAGCTGAAGGTCTCGGTGAGTTTCGAGCAGGGATATCGCGCGTTCGGACGGCTGCTCATCTCGGGTCCTGACGCGCTCGCGAAGGCCAGTGCCGTCAGCGAGGCGTTCTGGGCCGCCGCAGGCGGTCGCGACCTCTACGAGCACTCCGAGACGCAGGTGATCGGCTGGGACTCGAGCCACCCAGCGCTCTCGACGCGCGAGCCGGGCGAAGTCCTCCTGCAGGTCGCCGTGCGCGACGCCGACGAGTCGAAGATCAACACACGCTTCGGGCCGCAGCTCGTGCCGCGCGTGCTCGGCACGGTGCCGGGCATCACGTACCTCGGCGACCTCGGCCGACCCCGCGCGTCCGACGTCGTCGGATACTGGCCGGCGCTCATCTCCCGCGGCCGCGTCCCCTCGCAGGTGGTGGTCGGCGACGTGAAGAGAGACGTCGCCGACGTGGACATCACGAACGCCCGCGCCGAGCCGTTCACGCCGCCGCAGGTCGCAGCGCTCGCGCCTCTCCGCGGGACGCGCACGAAGGTTCCCGTGTCGCGGCTCTGCCTCGCGCGCTCCGGCGACAAGGGCGACACGTCGAACGTCGGCGTGATCGCGCGGAGCCCCGAGATCTACGGCTGGATGGTGGCGAACCTCACTGCCGCGTGGGTGAAGGACCGTTTCAAGGGCGTCTGCAAGGGCAAGGTCGAGCGGCACGAGGTGCCCAACCTGCTCGCGATGAACTTCCTCCTCCACGAGTCGCTCGGCGGCGGCGGCACGTTGTCGCTCCTGGTGGACGCGCAGGGCAAGACGTACTCGCAGTTCCTGCTCGCCGCCGAGGTCGTCGTCGAGGCCGGCCTGCTCGAGAGCGTTCCGGCGTGATCCTCGACCGCATCCGCGACCGGGCCAGAGCCGCGCGGACGCGCATCGTCTTCCCCGAGGTCTCGGATCCGCGGGTGCACGAAGCGGCCGAACTGATCCGCGCGGGCGGATTCTGCGAGCCGCTGCTGCTCACCGACGACGTGGCCGCGCGCCACCGCGACCGCTGCGCCGCGCTGTATCACGAACGCCGCCGCCACCGGGGTGTCGATCCCGCCGCCGCTGCGGAGGCCGTGCGCGACCCGCTCCTCCTCGCCGCGCTGATGGTCACCCTCGGCGAGGCCGACGGCTGCGTCGCCGGGTCGCTCGCCACAACCGCCGCAACTGTCCGCGCGGCACTTCTCGGCATCGGCGCGGCGCCGGGCGTGGCGACGGTGTCGAGCTTCTTCCTGATGCAGTTCCCGGCGGGCGGCGCGTACGTGTTCACGGACTGCGGCGTGATCCCCGACCCGACGGCGGAGCAGTTGGCCGACATCGCGATTGCGGGCGCCGGGAGCGCACGCACCTTCCTCGAGGACGAACCCCGCGTGGCGCTCCTCAGCTTCTCGACGAAGGGCAGCGCGTCGCATCCCGACGCCGAGAAGGTGATCCGTGCGACGGAGATCGTCCGGGGCCGGCGCCCCGACTTGGTCGTTGACGGTGAACTCCAGGGCGACGCCGCGCTGGTACCGGCGGTCGCCGCACGGAAGGCGCCCGGCAGCCCTGTCGCAGGCCGCGCGAACGTGCTCGTCTTCCCCGACTTGGGCGCGGGCAACATCGCCTACAAGCTCGCGGAGCGCCTCGGCGGCGCGACCGCGCTCGGCCCGGTCCTGCAAGGCCTCGCGCGACCGATGAACGACCTGAGCCGCGGGTGCAAGGCATCGGACATCGCCGACGTCGCGTGCATCACGGCCGTGCAGTGCGGGCGCTGACCCGCCACCGTACCGGGACCCTCAGGTTCGCGGGGTGGCGCGCAGCTTCTCGCTGGCCTCGGCGAGTTCCTTCCGCTCGGCCTCCGGAAGGTGCTCGATCCCGCCGACCTCGTTGATCCGGTCGAGCAATTCGTCGATCCGTTCGTGGAGCGGGACGGGAGGGAGTTGCGAGGGCTCGCGGCGGCGCTGCTGGCGCGGCGCTGCGGCGGCAGCCGCGCGCATCTCGCGGCGATCCTCGACGTGGACCGGCTCGGCGGGCGTCGGATCTTCGAAGTTCCACGTCGCATTGGGGAGTGTCGTCTGCGGGCGCGGCGCCGTGGCGGCGTACGGGTTGTCGCCCCAGCGGGACTCGACGAGGAGCGAGCGGCACGCGACGAAGTTCGACATCCCGATGACGACGAGGACCGGACCGCCGAGCGACGAAAGCAGCGACGCCGCGTCGGACTGGATGGTGATCGCGAGTCCCGCAACCGCGAGCACGGTGCCGCCCGCGAAGCCCGCGTACGCGGCGAGCAACGAGGCATGACTCGGGTACATCCGGAGGGCCATCGACGCACGCAGCACACGCCCCATGTCCGTCGGCCAGAACGGGAGTAGGTTGAGGAAGAGAAGCGCGACGTTCGTCCAGAGGAAACCCTCGACCATGAACCCGCGCAGGTCGCCGGACGCTGCGGCGACCTCGGCGCCCGAGCCACGGAAGAAGAGCAGGTACGGCGCGCCGGCGAGGACGAACCAGAACGCGTGCGTGAGCGGCCCGGCCAGGGCCACCCAGATCTCCGCTCTCGGCGACGGTGCGCACTCCTGCAGGTGAAAGAGCCCGCCGAGGGGGTGAAGCGTGATCCGGGTCGTGCCCATCCCGACGCCGCGCGCGGCCCAGACGTGCCCCATCTCGTGGGACCAGATCACGACGTACGTGGAGACCGTGAAGAAGGCGGTGAGCAGTGCCGCTTCCTCGGTGGTACGTCCCGGACTGCCGCCGCCGCCGAGACCGGCGAAGATGACGAGCGGCACGAGGACCGTCGTCCAGTGGACGCGCACTTGGACCCCAAACGCGCGAAGCAGCGGCCACGACGCGGTGGCGAAGCGGCGCAACAGGCTCGGGTCGGTGGCGAAGGGCGTCACGGGGTCCTGATCCTACCGGGCCCTGCGGAGGCGGAGCCAGCGCGGATCGACTGCTTCTCAAATCGGCAGGCGCCCACGGGGGCGGTCGTCCTCGTCTGCGACCTGGTCGCTGAACCCGAGCACGACGAGCAGGCACGGGCCGCCGGCGATCACGTTCATCCCGAGCTCGCGCGCGCGGCGGACCGCGGCGTCGCTCTCGGCGCCAGGCTGCATCCAGACGTGCTTGATGCCGAGCTTCGCGGCCTCCTCGACGACCTTCTCAGTCACCGCGGGCGGCGTGATGACGGAAACGGCTCCGACGCCGCCCGGAATCGACGTGAGCGAGGCGAATGCAGGGCGCCCTTCGACCGTGGACTCCTTCGGATGGACGGGGACGACGTCACGGCCGTGCTGCGCGTAGCAGCGCAGGACCTTGTTGCCGTACTTCGATCGGTCGGCCGACGCGCCGACGACGGCGAAGCGCTTCTCGGCGAGGAAGGACTCTGTGGATGCGGGCAAAGGGGGCACTCCTCTCGGACCCGAACGGGCGGGGGGTCAGTCCTGGATGTCGGGCTCGACGAACTGCCAGGTGACCTCGGGCACGCGTCGCCGGACGTCGGACTCGGCGGCGTTCATCCGGTCGATCAGCGCGCGGGCGTTCACGCTCAGGTCCCGGGGCAGCACCTTGAGCGACACCGTGACGCTGCCCGGACCGGACCACACGGCGATCATGCGCAAGACGTCGAAGCCGTGCTCGGACCAGACCCCGCGAACGGCCTCCTGCGTGGACGGCTCGGCCGAGAACCCGACGATCAGACGCCGCATCTGCGCGCCCACGAACACCGCGACGGTGAGCAGGACGAGCCCGACGAAGATCGAGCCCACGGCGTCGTACATGGTGTTACCGGTCGCCCACGCTGCCAGCACGGCCACGAGCGCGAGCGTCAGCCCAGCCAGAGCGGCGATGTCCTCGAAGGTCACGACGAGCAGGTCCACATCGCCCGTGCTCCGGGCCCAGGAGAGCAGGGAGCGGCCGCGCCGCACCTTCGCGACGGCTCGCCACGCAGCGAGGAAGCTCATCCCTTCGAGGACGACGCTCAGCGCGAGTACCCCGACGGCCCAGCCGACGTGCTCGAGTTCGTGCGGGTGCCGCAGTTTCTCGACGCCCTCGTAGACGGAGAACGCCCCGCCCAGGGTGAACAGGACGACCGCGACGAGGAAGGCCCAGAAGTAGGCTTCCCGGCCGTAGCCGAGCGGGTGGTGCTCGTTCGCAGGCTTCGCGGAGCGCGCGGCGCCGAGGAGCAGGAGCCCCTGGTTGCCGCAGTCGGCGAAGCTGTGGATCGCCTCGGCCATCATCGATCCCGAGCCCGTGAACACGGCCGCGACGAGCTTCGACACGGCGATCCCGAAGTTGGCGCCGAGCGCCATCAGGACGACCTTACGCGATCCGCCGGCTGACATGGGGGCGAGGATGGTGGGACGCCCGCCCGTCTTCCATTTTGTTCCGCGGGCGGCGGGCGGGGAGGATGCACCGTTCGCGCCCGGAACGGGGACCAAGGTCCCCGGACACCAACGGCGCAGGAGGGCGAGCAGCCTTGAACCACGACACGGATCACCCCGACACCCACGCGTCGCAGCCGCAGGCCGCGGGATGGACCTTCGAGATTCCGCCACGGCTTCGGTTCCTCGACGAGGACGGCCGCCTCGCAGACGGCGCGACGCCGCCTCTCCCGGACGACCGCGTGCGCGACCTCTACGCGCACATGTCGAGGGCCCGCATCTTCGACGACCGACTGCTCAAGCTGCAGCGGCAGGGTCGCATCGGGACCTTCGCACCGTGCTTCGGGCAGGAGGCCTGCCAGGTCGGTTCGATGGCGGCGCTGACGTCGGACGACTGGTTCGTCCCCGCCTTCCGCGAAGCGGCCGCCGCGCTCTACCGCGGCGCGTCGATGAAGGCGATCCTCTTGTACGCCATGGGGTTCGAGGAAGGACAGGCGGTGCCGCGCGGCGTGCGCGACCTGCCGGTCGCCATTCCGATCGGAAGCCAGATCGCCCACGCGGTCGGCCTCGCGTGGGCCATGAAGCGGAAGAAGGACAAGGGCATCGCGATCTGCTTCTTCGGCGACGGCGCAACGTCGGAAGGCGTCACGCACGAGTCGATCAACTTCGCGGCGGTCCTGCGCATTCCGACGATCTTCTTCTGCCAGAACAACCAGTGGGCCATCTCGACGCCCCGTCGCATCCAGACGGCTTCGGAGACGATCGCGCAGAAGGCGATCGCCCACGGCATCCGCGGCATTCAGGTGGATGGCAACGACGTGCTCGCGGTGTACGCCGCGACGAAGGAAGCCGCCGACATCGCGCGCTCGACCGGCATGTCCACGCTCATCGAGGGCATCACGTTCCGGCGCGGCGTCCACACCACGGCCGACGACCCCCGCGTCTACCGCACGCAGGAGGAGGAAGACGCCTGGGTGAAGCGCGATCCGATCGACCGCGTGCGGAAGTACCTGGAAGCACGCGGGTCGTGGAGCGCCGAGGACCAGGCGACCCTGGAATCGCGCGTGAACGCCGAGACCCAGACCGCCATGGCCGAGGCCGAGGCGTTCCGTGACGCGAAGCCCGACGCACTGCTCATGTTCGACCACGCCTACGCGCAGATGGACCCGTACCTCGCGCGGCAGCGCCAGGAAGCGGAAGACGCCCTCGAGGGCCGGTCGGTCCTCCAGACGATCAGCAAGCGCATCGGCAAGACCGGCAGTTCTTCGGTCGTCGGCGAACTCGAGGAAGCGGAGTAGCCCATGACCGCCATCAACCAATCCGCAGCACCGAGCACGGAGCCCATGAAGACCGAACGCATCACGATGGTCCAGGCGATCAACCGCGCACTCGACGAAGAGATGGCGCGCGACCCGTCGATCATCCTGCTCGGCGAAGACATCGGCGTGGACGGCGGCGTGTTCCGCGTCACGCAGGGCCTGCAGGCCAAGTACGGCAACGACCGCGTGGTGGACACCCCGCTCACGGAGGCCGGGATCGTCGGCGTCGGAATCGGCCTCGCGATCGGCGGCATGCGCCCCGTCTGCGAGATCCAGTTCTCGGGCTTCATGAACTACTGCTTCGAGCAGATCCAGCCCCACGCCTCCCGGTTCCGCCAGCGCACCTGCGGGTCGCAGACCGTGCCGATGGTCGTCCGCGCGCCGTCCGGCGGCGGCATCCGCGCTCTCGAGCACCACAGCGAGAGCGAGGAGGTCATGTACGTCCACACGCCGGGCCTCGTGGTCCTCATGCCTTCGGGACCGCGCACCGCGTACGGCCTCCTGAAGGCCGCACTGCGCTCGCCCGACCCGGTCATCTTCTTCGAGCCGAAGAGCATCTACCGCGCGATCAAGGAAGACGTTCCGATCGGCGGCGGCGCGCTCCCGATCGGCAAGGCCGAGGTGGCGCAGCAGGGCACCGACGTCACGGTCGTCACGTGGGGCGCGATGCTGAAGCGCACCCGCGAGGCGCTCGCCGACCTGAAGGACGTGTCGGTCGAGATCGTGGACCTGCTCACGCTGAACCCGCTCGACCACGACGCGATCATCGCTTCGGTGAAGAAGACGGGCCGCCTGGTCGTCATCCACGAGGCGCCGCGCACCGCGGGACTCGCCGGCGAGATCTACGCTCGCGTCTGCGAGGACGCCTTCTACCACCTGCGCGCACCGATGACCCGTGTGTGCGGCTGGGACGTCCCGTTCCCGCTGCTCGCCCGCGAGGCGGCGTACCTCCCGGACAAGCAGCGCATCGCGGCGGCAATCCTCAAGGTGATGCAGGACTGACGCGACCCCCGGGGCGCTCCGTATAACGGGGCGATGAACCCCTTCCACGACGCGATCCGGGCACTCGTCACGTCTGCGCTCGGACTCCCGGCCGACACGGTCGTTGCCATCGCAACGCCGCCGAATCCGGCGATGGGCGACTACACGGTGGCGATGTTCCCGTTCGCGAAAGCGCTCGGGGCGAAGCCGCCGGAGTTGGCGCAGAGGGTGACCGCTGCGTTCGCGGCCGGCGGCGCGTTGTCGTCGGTGACCGCGGCCGGACCTTTCGTGAACGTCCGCATCTCGCGACCCGCGTTCTTCGCGCATGTGCTGGGACTGGTCGGCGCGGGCCGCGATTCGTGGGGCGGCAACGCCGACGGTGCGGGCAAGACGGTCGTCATCGACTACTCGTCTCCCAACATCAGCAAGCACCTCGCGTATCACCACATCCGTTCGACGATGATCGGCCACTCGCTCTGTCGCATCTACGCGGCGAACGGGTGGAAGACCGTCGGCCTCAACTTCCTCGGCGACTGGGGCACGACGCACGGAATGCTCCTCGCCGCGTGGGAGCGGTGGGGCGCGGGCATCGACCTCGCCGAGGACGGCGTCGCGAAGCTGAACGCGCTCTACGTGCAGTTCCGCGCGGCGATGAAGGAAGACGCGACCCTCGAGCCGCTCGCGCGCACGTGGTTCAAGCGACTGGAAGACGGCGACGCCGGCGCACGCGACCTGTGGGAGCGCTTCCGCCAGGTCTCGCTCGCCGAGTTCGAGAAGGTCTACTCGAAGCTCGGCGTCGCGTTCGACGCGGTGCGCGGTGAGTCGTACTACGAGGGCAAGATGCAGCCGGTCATCGACGACCTGGCCGCGAAGGGACTGCTCGTCGAGTCCGAGGGCGCGCGCGTCGTGGACCTCACCGACCGCAAGCTCCCACCGTGCATCCTCGTGAAGAGCGACGGCGCCACGATCTACGCGACGCGCGACCTCGCCTCCGCCACGGACCGCTGGGATTCGTGGCACTTCGACCGCGCGCTCTACGTCGTGGACAAGGGCCAGACGGTTCACTTCAAGCAGTGGTTCGCCGTCGCGGAGAAGGCCGGGTGGCCGTTCGCGGGGCGCATGGTCCATGTGCAGTTCGGCCAAGTGCTCTTCGGCGGCCGGAAGACGTCCACGCGCGCCGGCGGCGCCGTCCTGCTCCACGAAGTGCTCGACGAGGCGGCGAAGGAGATCGAGGCAGTCATCGCCGAGAAGAACCCGTCCATGACGGCCGACAAGCGGAGCGAAGTCGCGCGGCAGGTGGGCTACGGCGCGATCGTCTACGCCGACCTCTCGAAGCTGCGCTCGGGCGATGTGGAGTTCGACTGGGAGCGACTGCTCTCGTTCGAAGGCGACACCGGCCCCTTCTGCCAGTACCAGCACGCGCGGATCGCGAGCGTCGTCCGGAAGGCCGGCGCGGACCTCTCGCTCGCCGACGCCTCGCTCCTCGGCACCGAGGAGGAGTGGCGCACCGCGTTGCTCGTCGCCGACTTCCCGCAGAAGGTGCGCGACGCCTGCGCGAAGGACGAGCCGTCGATCGTGGCCACTTACGCGCTCGACCTGTGCCGGGCGTTCAGCTCGTGGTACGCCCAGGGCAGCAAGGACGCCGCGCTGAAGGTCAATTGCGACGACGCCCCCACCGCGAATGCGCGCCTCGCCCTCGCGTCGGCGGTGCGTCAGACGCTGGCGAACGCGCTGTTCCTCATCGGACTCGCGGCGCCCGAGGAGATGTGATGGGGGCGCGCCCCGCCAAGCGCCGCACCGTCCGCCGAGAGGTCGTCCTCGACCATCGCTACCTCAAGGTCGCCCTCGCCACCGAGCGCGACGCCGCAGGCCACGAGCACACGTACATCCACGGCACCGGTCCGCACATTGCATTCGTCGTCCCGCTCTGGCCGGACGGCACGGTCACGCTCAATCGTCAACGCCGGTACGGCCTCCGCGCCGCGTCGATCGAAACTCCGGGCGGCCACGTGGACGAGGGCGAGACCCCCATCGCCGCTGCGAAGCGCGAGTTGCGTGAAGAGACTGGCCTCCGCGCCCGCCGCATCACGCCGCTCTTCTCGTGCCTCTCGTCGATCAAGATCCAGCAACCGCTCCACGCGTTCCTCGCCGAGGGACTCACCGAGGGCCGCACCTCCCTCGACGACGACGAAGAGATCACGACCTTCCGCGTCCCCCTCGACGAAGCCGTCCGCCGCGGCCTCGCCGGCTGGATACAACACGCCCCGTCGCTGCTCGCGCTCCTGGCGGCGAAAGACCTCGTCGCTGCCCGTCGCGTCAGCTCGTAGCGCCGCCGTCCAGCCGCTTCCGCAATGCGCGGAGCTCCGCACGCATGGCCGGCAGACTCCGGAACGCGATCGCCGACTTCATCCAGTCGTCGTAGTCGAACTGCGGGATCCCGCCGACCTTCGACCCCGGTGCGACGTCGCCCAGGATCGCGGACTTCGCGGCCGCCATCGATCCGCGGCCGACGCGGACGTGGTCCTTCACGCCGACCTGACCGGCCAGCACGCAATCGTCTTCGATGATCGTGCTTCCGGCGAGGCCGACCTGGCCGCAGAGCAGCACGCGCGCACCGATTTCGCAGTTGTGGCCGACCTGGACCAGGTTGTCGATCTTCGTGTTGTTCCCGACGCGCGTCGGCACGAGCGTGCCGCGATCGACGCACGCATTGGCGCCGACCTCCACGTCGTCACCGATCTCGACGCCGCCGACCTGCGGCACCTTCAGGTACCCCTCGCGGACGCGAGCGTAGCCGAAGCCGTCGGCCCCGATCACCGCGCCGGAGTGGAGGATGCACCCCTTCCCGATGCGAACGCCGGCGTACACGACGACGCGCGGATAGAGTCGCGTGCCGGCGCCGATGGACGACCCCGCGCCGACGCACGAGCCCGCGCCGACGACGACGTCGTCCCCGATCGTCGCGCCCGCATCGACCACCGCCGCCGGACCGATGTGTACGCGCGCTCCGAGCGTCGCCGACGAATCGACAACCGCGGTCGCGTGGATCCCGGACTCGGGACGCCGGTCCGGGTGAAGCGCGTGCAGCACCGCGATCATCGCGACCTGAGGATTGCGATGGTGGACGACGTCCCGACCCGCGACCGCCGCCGCGACGTCGGCGTTCTCCGGGACGACGCCCACGCCGGCCTTCGACGTGAGAAACGCCGGCACCGCCTTCGCGTCGAAGGCGAACACGACGTCGTCG
>JAIOPE010000108.1 GCA_021414065.1 Planctomycetota bacterium | reverse complement strand
ACATCGACCACGGCAAGACGTCGCTCCTCCGGGCGCTCTCGAGCGGCGACGCCGCCGACGTGGACCGTCTGGCGGAGGAGCAGCAGCGTGGTCTCACGATCGACGTGGGCTATGCGGAGCTGACGCTCGACGACGGCGTCGAGGTCGGCGTGGTGGACGTGCCGGGGCACGAGAAGTTCGTGCGGAACATGGTCGCAGGCGCCACAGGGATCGACGTCGTGCTGTTCGTGGTCGCCGCCGACGACGGCGTGATGCCCCAGACGCGTGAGCACCTGCAGATCATGTCGCTCCTCGGACTCACGACCGGCGTGGTCGCGCTCACGAAGGCCGACCTCGTTGACGAAGAGATGCTCGAGCTCGTGCGGTCCGACGTCTCGGATCTCGTGCGCGGCACGTTCCTCGAGCACGCGCAGTTGCTGGCGGTGTCGTCGACGACCGGCGCCGGGCTTCCGGAACTTCGGGCGGAGATCACCCGCCTCGTGCGCGCCGCGCCGCGCCGCGACGCCGGCGGGTGGTTCCGGATGCCGATCCTGCGCACCTTCACCGCGCAGGGTTTCGGCACGATCGTCACCGGCATCCCTGCGTCCGGCCACGTGAAACTCGGTGACAGGGTCTCCGTCGAGCCGGGCGGGATCGCGGGCCGCGTGCGCGGACTGCAGGTCTACCACCGGGCGGCCGAGGCGGCGTCCGCCGGCCACCGCACGGCCGTGAACGTCGCCGACGTGGACTACTCGCGTGTCCGCCGCGGCGACGTGCTGTGCGAGCCCGGCGCATTCCCGGCCGCGACGCTCCTCGACGTTCGCCTGCACCTGCTGCCGACCGTGCCCCGCGCGCTCCGTCACAACCAGGAGGTCCGGCTGCACGTCGGCACGCTCGAGTGCGGCGCGCGCGTGCTGCTCGTCAATCGCAAACAGCTCGGCCCCGGGGAGGACGCGTGGGCGCAGCTCAAGCTCGACCGGGCGACGGTGACTGCGCCGGGCGATCGCTTCATCCTGCGCGTGCCCGACCTGCTGGCGACGCTCGGTGGCGGCGTCGTTCTCGGGCCCGGCGAGCACAAGACCCGGCAGAAGGGCGCCTCGCGCGAAGCCGAGTTCGAGGAGCGGGACCGCGGACTTCGCGACGTGCGCGTTGCCGTCGAGTCGCTGGTGCGGCGGGCGGGGCTCGAAGGCGTGGAGCGCGCAGCCGTCGCACGCGGCGTCTACCGCCGACCGGACGAGACGGAACCCGTGCTCTCAGCACTGACGTCCGCCGAGCGAGTCGTGGATCTCGGGCGCGGCCTGCTCATCCACGCTGACTGGGCCGCGAGGGGCGAAGCGTCGATCGTCGAGGCGGTCACGCGATTCCACGAGAAGTCGCCGCTCGCCCTCGGCGTGAAGAAGGCACTCATCCCTGACCAGATCGGCGGGTCTGCGGCCGTCGTGGACGGTCTGCTGGAACGGCTGCGCGCGCGTGCCGTGATCGAGTCTCTCAACGAGGGTCGGGTGCGGCTCCACGGGCGCGGACCACGGCTCAACGAGGGGCAGATCGCACGGCGGCAGGCGATTCTCGACGCGCTCGCGCTCGACCCGTGGCAGACCCCGCGCACCGACGAGATCGCGACGATCGTCGGCGGCGTGCGCGCAGAGGTGGATCAGTTGCTCGCGCTCCTCGACGAGGAGGGGCGGATCATCCTGCTCGCCGAAGGCGTGGTGTTCCTCGGCGAGAGCGTGAACGAGCTCAAGGTCCGGATCGCGGCGCACATCGAGAAGACCGGCGGCCTCTCACCGGCCGATCTGAAGGATCTCGCCGGACTGACGCGCAAGTACTCGATTCCGCTGCTCGAGCATCTGGACGCGACCGGATTCACGGTGCGCCGAGGCGACAAGCGCGTCCTGAAGTAGCAGGCGCCCGTCGCGGAACCGCGGTCCGCGCACGGCGCGCGGTTCAGTGCGCGTCGTCGGGCGACCTCTGCAGCGCGACCGTTGACGGCACCGAATCTGACGGCACGAGCGTCTCGCCGCGTGCGTCTCGGGCAAGGTCCGCGATCGTCGCGTCCGCCGTGACGGCCGCGCCGCTGCACTCGCGCTGCTTGAGATAGTGAATCGCGGCGCGGGCAGAAGGAACGCCTTCGTTCAGCCGCGTGGCAGTTCCTCTGCTTGCTGCGACCGCGTCCGCCGCGAGGATGCCGCTCGCGCCGCGCGAAGGGCGCCAACCGCCGCCGTCGGCGACGATGAGGCCGGCCCCTTCGAGCACGTGCACAGCGTCGGCCATCTCGTCCTCGGCCACCCCCAGGCGCTCGGCGAGCGCGCTGCGGTCCATCGTGTGCCCCGCGTCGAAGGCGATCTGCGTCTCGACGAGCGTCGCGAGCGTGAGCGCGTCGCGCGCCACGCCGTGCCGGGGCCCGGTGACTGCACCCGCGCCGCCGCGCCACGAACGGTGATGCACCACGTACACGATCTCGAGGCCGTACACCGCGATGGCCCACGAGACGTACATCCAGAGAAGCGCGGCTGGGAAGAAGGAGAGCGTCGTCATGAACGTCTTCGGCCGTGCGAGGTACCAGCCGAGCGCGAGTTTCGAGACCTCCCACATCGTGCCGGCTGCGACCGCGCCGGCCATGGCCGCGCTCGATCGCACCGGGGAGTGCGGCATGAGACGGTAGAAGAGGAACACCGCGAACCACGTCACCAGGAACGGCAGCACACTCGCGAGGAGTGCGCCGATGGCTTCCGGCAGGTAGTTGGTTGCGAGCGCGGTGGCTGTGAACGAGAGCGCGATCAGGAACGGCCCGAGCGTCACCACTGCCCAGTAGGCGGAGAGTCTCCTGAGGAACGCGCGGAAGCCGCCTCCGCCCCACACAGCCCGGACCACGCGATCCACTGAGTTCAGGAGGTTCCCCGCGAAGTAGACGAGCAGGACCAGGCTGAAGATGCGAACCGAGGCTGCCGTCGAATCCGTGAAGACCTGACGCGACTCCTCAAGTTGACGGTGGAAGCCCGCGCGGATTTCGGTTGCCTCCGAGGGGAAGACGAGGTCCAGCACCGCGTCGGTGAACCCCATGCGCCGTTCGGCATCGAGCAACTCAACGACAGAGACGGCGAGCAGTGCCGCGGGAACCAGCGCGAGGAGGCTCGAGTACGCGAGCGACGCCGCCTTTTCGAATCCTTGGTCGCGGTCGAAGCGACGGGCGGCGACCCAGAGCGTGCGTCCCGCCCACGTGAGCCCGCGGAGGGGCTGCGCAACCGGGAGCTCTGCGGTGGGAGCGGGCTGAAGCGGTGTCGTCATGGGGAGCGGCGCGGCCGTGTGCGCACACCATAGCAACCCGCCTGCGGCAGCGGGAAGAGCGTGTACGCCGGGCCATGCGCAGGGAGCGTCGGCGCCGCGGGCGCGGGTCCGAGCCGACGAGGACGCGGCGCCGCGCGAACAGCTCGAGTCACGGTTCCGCGCGGAGCCCCTGCATGCGCGTGCGAAACGCTGCTTCACAACGAAACAAGGCGGAGCTTTTGCTCCGCCTTGCGGGAACCGTGAGGCCGGCTCGGATCAGATGTTGAACTGGAAGTTCACGATCATGCGATCGACGAACGGGAAGGGATCGCGACTCGACTGCGTGTTGTCGAGCTGGAACGTGATGCGAACGCGGAAGAACTTGTAGTTCAGATCGTTCAGCGACGCGGCGAAGGGGAAGATGTAATCGGTACCGTTCGCGGCCAACGAGTAGCCCGGCACCGAACCGAAGGCCCCGGCGGGGTTGCCCGTCAGGTCCACGATGCGCACCGGTGTCCACTGCGAGACCTCGAGCGGCTGACTCGTACCCTGGTTCGCCGTCAGGTTCCTCAGGTACGGCTTGCCGAAGGTGAACGGGTCCTCGACCGCCATCTGCATCTCGATCAGGATCGAGTCGTTGCCGCCGGCGTTCAGGATGAAGTCGCTCTGGGTGGAGTTCACCATCCGTGCGCGGTCCACGCCGAGATCGACCCAGTTCGTGTAGAGGATGCTGGGCACGCCCGCGCCCGCTTCGTCGTACTTGCCCACGGAAGCGTTCGCGATGCCGACGCCGAGGCCTGTCGGCTCCTCTGTGCGCACGTAGCCGGCGCCGCCGGAACCACCCGGGGACGCGACGTACGATCCGGTCTGCGTTCCGCCCGAGCCGCCGACGACGTCGGTCGCCTTTCCGGCGTTGGCGATGAAGAAGCCCTGGGTCGTACGGAGGAGGAGCGACCCGCCGCCGCCGCCGCCGCCGGGGCCGGCGCTCAGCGTGCTGCTCGATCCCGAGCCGGCTCCACCCTTACCACCGCGCGACCGGATGACGCCGCTCGTGCCGACCGTGAAGTCGCCGGCAGTCTGGATCAGCAGCGCCCCGCCGCCGCCCGCACCTGCGCCGGCGCTCTTGTACCAACTGTACGACGTCGGGTAGTAGTGGCCGTGGCCGCCCGACCCGCCGCCCGCGCCGCCCGCGAACGGGACGAGTGCGTCGTTCGACGAGCCAGCTCCGCCGGAACCGCCGGCGCCGGCCCAGTTGATGTACGGAGCGCCGGGCGAGGCAACGACGCCGGAGGCGCCAGGGCCGCCCGCGATACGCGCGCCGCCGCCGCCGCCCGCACCGCCGAAGCTGTACCCGGTGCCGTCCGTGCCTGACTTGCCGCCGAAGCCGCCGCCGCCGGCCAAGGGCGGCGAGACCACCGCGCCGGTCGAGTCAACGCCCGACAGGCCTTGGCCGCCCGCACCGCCGAGGCTGTACGTGCTGGCCGAGTTGCCGCCCTGCCCGCCGCCGGGGCCGCCGAGGCCGCCGATCTGCTGCGTCGGAGTCGTGGTGTAGGAGCCGGTCCCGGCGCTGGCGCCGTCGAGGCCGTCAGCCCGGATCTCTCCGTCGAGCTCGAACTGGAAGCACTTGACCGTTGCGGGGCGCGTGCCGCGGATGGTGACCACCACGCCCTGCGGGATCTTCACCTTGCGCCAGTTGATGGTGCGGTTCGGGAAGAGATCCGCGTTGATCGTCTCACTGACGACCGGGAAGTAGTCGCCGTTCGCGCCGCTGCCGCCCGCGATGGTCAGGATGGCGGACGCGGCACCAGGAACCTGAGCGTCGTAGCTCGCGGTCGAGAGCGAGCTGTCGAGCAGGCCGTCGTTCCGGGTGAACTCAAGGACCACCGAGCCGTTGGAGACGGGTTCGTCACGCGTGCTGAAGAGCACCATCACGCGCGGGTCCACCTCGGACGGGTACGCGTTGCCGAGCGCGAGAATGTTCGTCTTGAGAACGCCGCGTTCGACCACGAACTGAGGCTCGGGCCAGTCGAAGATCAGGTCCACCGGAGGATCGGGGAGATCGGAGGGCGGCGTACCGGGCGAAAGGGCCTGCGCCGTGAGCAGGTACTCGTAGATCTGGCGCAGACGGAAACGCTCCGGGTTGTTGCGGAAGTCGTACTGCTCCGTGAGGTCCTTCACGTCCTTCGTCAGCTTCATCGCGTAGGTGGCGCGATCAGGGAAGGGGAAGGCCGGCTTGAACACGATGCGCGTTCCGTCGAAGTTCTGCTCGACGAAGGGAGTGCCGCGGATCGGCTTCGCGAGCGCGGAGTCGCCGAAGCGCTCGGTCAGGCTGACCGACACGTTGCTGCCCTGGCGCAGCGTGTTGAAGCTCACGGGGACGCGGTTGCCGAACAGCGTCACGCTGGAAGCGGACGGGACGTCGCGCGTTCCACCGTGCTTCGCATACTGATCGAGGGGGGACGCGACCTTGTCCGACGGGTTCGAGTACTGGAAGCCCGGAGGGGGCGCATCGCCGTAGTTCTCGATCGTGAATGCGTCGGACTTCGGGGAGGAAGGCGTGGTGGAGAACCGCGCGCGGTAGGTCTTCGAGAGTCGGCGGCCGGAGAGCGCGCGGATCGTGTTGGCAGACGATCCGCCGGTGATCTGGACCTGATAGTTCGTGTTCGCCTTGAGGCCGGCGTTCTCGTTGGCGTCGTCGCGCGGTGTGCCGACGCCGTAGAACGCGCCCGTCGTGCTCGCCGGGTCGATCAGGTTCGTGGGCAGGCGCGGATAAAAGTGAACCACGCTGCCGGTCACCTGGAAGGCGCCGGGCACCTGCTTCGTGAAGCCGCTTCCGGTCGCGTTGCGCTCACGCACCTGGAAGATCGCCGGATCCACCGAAAGCGGATCGACGTCGGCGGAGAACGTGATCTTGATGGACGCGTTCTGGAACACGTCGTCGTAGCCGGCGACGTCGCAGTCCACCACCTTCAGCGGACCTGCGGCCGCCTTGGCCGCGGCGAACGGTGCGCCCGCGATCGAGCCGATGGAGGCTACGAGGCCGGCGCCGACGACTACGCCCAGGAGTGTCCGGGTCTTCATCGACTGGGTCTTCATCGCGATCCGCATCGGTTCTCCTTCCACGCGATCCTGCAGCGGCTGCTCCCCGGGAGCGGGGAGTGAGCTGTAGGAACGCAGACTTCACGGCTCAGATTTCACGGCTCAGCATCGACTTCCGACGATCGTCTTACAGGACGACCGTCTTGCAGGACGACCGTCTTGCACCAGGTCCCGACGGCCTTGCGACCGGCGCGTGCGACTCGACGACATGATGACAGTTCCGAGCGTCAGCTTTGCGCGCCATACCCGCCCAACGCTCCGCGGTGGTGAGCCGCGGGGTGTCGGACGCGAACTGCGTGCAACTTCATCCCTATTGTGAGGTCGATCCAGCCGGGGGGCAAGTGAGAATACTGCCCGCCGGACGGTCCGTTGGGCCCGAAGCCCGTGCTCCCAGGCGCAACCTCCGTGCCGTGCCCCCAAGTGGGCCCGGCACGGTGCTCAGGCTCATCCGAGCCTCGATCCCGCGAGCGAATCGCACCTGCGTTCGTGCGCGATGAGCGGTTTCGCACGCCTGGGCCAGCGAACGCGCGCGTGGAACCGGCCGGTCGGCAGCGTCTCCGGCTCAGCAGAACGTCTCGCGGTAGGCAGGCGGCGCGTCGGGCGCGCCCTGGCGGATCTGCTCGAGTCGGCGCGTGTACTCGTCGATCTCCGGCTGGGGCGCCTGCAGCCGCGAGAGCACCTGGATCATGCTGTTCAGCGCGCGGATGCACCCGGGCGTCTCCTGGAGCGCGCGGGCGAATTCGAGCCGAGCGCGCTCCCACATCCGCTTGGCGCCCACGAGATCCCCCGACTCGGTGAGGCGCTCGCCGCGCGCGAGCCAGTAGGTGCCCCAGCCGGCGCGCAGGTTCGACGCGAGTCCCGGCGACCGCGTGGCCGGGTTCGCCTGCCACGACTCGGTCGTGAGGTACTCGTACGCTTCGAGTTGGCGTCGCATGGTGTCGAGGTCGCCCGACTCCCACCCCAGGTATGCGAGCTTGGCTCTCGGCTCCGCGTAGTCCGCCCGACGGGCGGCGGCCCGGGCGTACCACTCCCGTGCACGATCGAGGTGATTTCCGTCGGCCGCGACCATGCCGAGCACCAGGTAGTGCGACGGTTCTCCCGGGTCGGCGCCGAGCGCCTCGCGGATGGTGGACTCGGCGAGGTCGAACTCCGACACGGTGCGGTGTGCTTGTGACAGCGTCCGCACCAGCTCGGCCGCGGGTGTGCGGCCCTCCGCCCGGGTGAGCGCGAGCGCCTGGCCGAGATCGCGGATCGCCAGGTCGTGATGCTCGATCGCGTACATCCGCAGGCCCCGTTCGAGGTACCCGAGGTAACGCAGTTCTGCGGCGAACGGGGCCTTCGCGTCGTACCGCGCGATGTCCACGAGATACGCGTCGAGGATCTCGATCGCCGGGATCGTGCCGTCCTGCTTGTGGTAGCCGGGGCGCTCGCCGGTCACGCGGATGGCCTCCGCCAGCAGGTGGCCGGGGAACGCCGGGAACGCCTCGCGCGCGGCGCGGAGGGGTTCTTCCGCCTTCGCCGGAGATCCGCTCCGCGCGTACGACATCCCGAGAAGGAAGAGCGTGGCGAGGTCCGGCGCGGCCGGTCCCAGAGCGCGCGCCTGTTCCAGTTCCTTCACGGCCTTCAGGTACGACGCCGGGTCCGATGTCCAGACCGCGCGCCGCCACGCGAGCACGCCTCGGATCTTGTGCGAATCCGACGGGGTGGGCGCCGCGGCCGGCGGGGGGGCCGCGTTGCGTGCCGCGTTCCCGCTGCGGTCCTGCGCGGCTGCGGGGCCATCGACGAGCAGGGGTGCCAGCGCTGCCGCAGCGACCGCCGCGGCCGCAACGGCGAGAGCAACAGTACGGAACGGACCGGTCGAGGAGCGGCGGATCGAGCTGCGCATGTCCCCGAAGGATACCGCGCGACGGTTCGCGCGACCGTCGTATCCTCGTGAACGCCATGTCCTCCATCTCAAGCTGCCGCCCGGCCGGGGACCTCGTCCGAGATCTCCGGATACTGATCTGGGCGCTGCTCGTCGCGGTCCTGCTGCATCTGCCGGCCCATCTGGGGTGGACGGGTGCGCAGGTCGGCCGCGAGGCGCTCTACGAGGACGGCCCCGCCCTCGTCTCGAATCCCGCGTTCGAGACGTTCGGGGCGGAGGGGCTCGGCGACGTGCTCGCGCGTGCGGTCCGCGATCCGTCCGCGTCGTGGGGCGAGGGCGACGGCAGCGTCGGCCGCGCGCGATGGCGGCCGGTCTCGACGGCGCTGGCCGCGCTCGAGCGATGGTCGTTTCGCAGTGAAGCCGCAAGCGGCGCCGGCATCGTCTCCCTCCTGTTGCACCTGGCGGTCGTCGCGGCCACGTTCAGCTTTCTCGGCCGCGTCGGCGCCCCGCGCGCGGCGAAGTGGATCGCGATGTCGGTGGTCGCCGCCAGTCCGGCGGCGCTGACCGCGGCTGCGTGGCCGGCCCATCAGTCCATGGTCCTGGCGACGGCGCTCGGCGTGGCGGGGCTGGCCATGGCGCAACGTCGCGGCTGGGCGCGCGAGCTCGGCGGCGCCGCGCTCATCGCGCTCGCGGGCCTCTCGCACGAGATGGCGTTCGGGTTCGGGGTGGTGCTCTGCGTCATGCGCTGGAATCCGGAGCGCAGCGAGAGCGAGCGCGCCGACGCCGAACGCAGCGGCGGCGAGGGGCGTGTCGCGTGGATCGCCGTGATCGTCGTGGGTGCGGCTGCCGTCGCCAGCGCCGCGATGACGGTCGGCATCGACGCCGATCGCGCCGCGTCCCTGCAGCAACTGGTGGATCGCCTCTTCGGGGTCTTCCACACGATCGTCTCCCTGCTCGTCCCCGCGCGGATGCACTTCGCTGACGGGCCGTGGACCGTGGGCAGGGGCTGGTTGATCGCCGTGATCCCCGCATTGGCGCTCGTTTTCGGGATGCTCCGCCGGAGCACGCCGGGCGTGCGGCGGGCTGGGATCGCCGCGCTGGCGATGCTGGTCGGCGCCGCGTTCGCTGGGGCGCGCGATTCGTCCGCCGGCGGCGCCCCGTACCACGACGGCATGCTCTACATGATCGCTCCGGTCGCCGCAGCCGCGGTCGCGTGGGCGCTCGCGAACGGCGTGGCCCGCGGCGGCGCACTCCGTGTCGCGGCGGTCGTTGCCGGTGCGATGTGGGTGACCACGAACGTCTGCGCCACGGCGACTCGCTCCGCGTCGTTCCGCACGCGCGAGGGGCACGTCCGGCTCGCGGAACTCGAGATGCCCGACAGCCCGGTCGTCGAGGCCTGGTCGCTCGACCTCGCGCTGACGAGTGCGCAGCAGCCCGGTGCCGACCAGCGCGACCGCATCCGAGGTCTTGCGGGTCGTGCCGAGGAACTCGGGCGCCGCGTGGGCGGGCCGGAGGCGGCTCGCTGGCGCCGTGATCCGGTGGCGGCAGTCACCATCGCATCCGTGCTCTCGCGGTACTCGCTGGCCCTCGTCGGGAGCGGCGTGCCGCCGGGCGACGCGTCGCTGGAGCAGGCCGAGGTCGGCGTCGCAGCCGCCACGGAGCTCGTCCCGGGCTGGATGCGCCCGTGGCTCGCGCTTTCTCTGACGCGCGAGCGAGTCGGGGCGCTGCGCGCAGCGATGGACGCCGCCCAGCGCGCCGGCGCGATCGCGCGCGACGACGTGGACGTGATCTCCACGGGGCTGCGGCTGGGGCTCGCGCTCGGCGACGTCCGGTTCGCGGCGATCGCGTCAGAAGCGCTGCTCGCGCGCGAACAGGCATCCGCGAGAGCGCAGGCCCGGAAGCCTCGGGCGGACGTCATCCTTCTCTTCGCGCGTGCGCAGACGTGCGACGGCTCCAGCCGGGTGCCCGACCCCTTCGGCGAGACAGGCGTCCGCTTCCGCTTCGAGATCGCCATCGCGGCGTTGCGGGGGCTGATCGAGCGCGGCGAACTGGTGGCCGACGCCAAGCGCCAACTGTACTTCACGTGTCTCGAGTACGGCGACGTGCTCGCGACGCTCGACCGCACCGCGCTGGGCCTGCTTGCGTACCAAGAGGCGATGACGGCGCTGCCCGAGGGACCCGACGCCTCGGAAGCGTCCGAGCACCGCACGTGGCTCCTCCAGCGCCTGCGGGCGGAGGAGGCGAAGGCCCAGATGGCCGTGGACCACGCGATGAAAGGCGAGGGCAACGTGGCCGACGCCCTCGTCTCGCTCGCCGTCGCGTTCGCCCGCCAGGCGCGGTTCAAGGAGTGCGACGAGATTTTCTCGAGACTCGAGACCGACCTCGGGATGACTCCGATCTTGCGGTACCACAGGGCGGTGCACCTGTATCGCGAAGCGGACCCGGCGAGGGCTGCGACCGAGCTCAGGCAGGTCACGCGCGACGCTCCGAACCTCGCCCGGGCTCATTACGAGCTCGCCAGGCTCCACGAGGAGTCCGGCGAGATCGAGAAGGCGGTCGAAAGTTACCGCGAGTGCCGCCGGCTGGCAGTCGAGCAGGCGACCGGGGGCGGCGCCGAGGACTGGCTCCTCGACGCGGACGACCGTTTCGAGGCGCTCGAACGACTGCTCCGCGATCAGGACGCCTCGCGGTAGTCCCCGGGCTACACTCCCGGCGCCACATGACCCCCGCCGAGTCCTCCCTGCCCGGTTTCCGGTTCGTCGACCGTCACGCGGACCTCGAGGAGGCCGCGGAGCGTGCGTCCCGAGCGAAGGCGCTCGCGGTGGACACCGAAGCCGACAGCATGCACTCGTACTTCGAGAAAGTATGCCTGCTGCAGCTCGCCGCCGACACGGGCGACGCGTGGGTGGTGGACCCTCTGGAGTTGCGCAGCCTCGAGGGCATCGGGCGGACCTTCTCGGACCCGGATGTCGTGAAGGTGTTCCATGGCGCCGACTTCGACGTCGCGGGAATGCACCGCGACTTCGGGTTCGCGTTCAACAACATCTTCGACACGATGATCGCGAGCACGCTGCTCGGCGACGAGAAGCTGTCTCTCCGCGACCTGGTGGCCCGTTTCTTCGGCGTGACGCTGGAGAAGGCCTACACGACGTGCGATTGGGGCAGGCGCCCGCTCGACGAGCGGCAGCTCGAGTACTCGTACCTCGACGTCGCGTACCTGGTGCAGTTGTACGAGATCCAGCGGGACCGGATCGCCGAGGCCGACCTCGTCGAGGAGGCGCAGATCGAGTTTGCGCGGCTCTCGCGTCGCGAGGGTGCGCAACGCGAGTTCGACTCGTTCGGCTGGCTCCGAATCAAGGGCTCGAAGGAGTTGCCGCTCGTCAATCAGGCCGTGCTGCACGAGGTGTTCGCCGTGCGCGACCAGCACGCGCGTCGGATGGATCGGCCGGTGTTCAAGGTGGTCGGCAACGACGCGATCCTCCGAATCGCGCAGCAGTGCCCGCAGGACACCGATGCGCTACGCTCCGTCCGCGGGATCTCGAACTACGTGCTCGGTCGCATGTCGCGCGAGATCTTCTCTGCGGTCGAAGCCGGCCGTTCCGTCGGGAGCCCGCCGCCGCGTCCGCGACCGCAACTCGATCCGGAGCGGCGCATGGACATGAGTGCCCAGCGCCGCCTCGGAATGGTGAAGGACTGGCGCAGCGCAACCGCTCAGTCGCTCGGTCGCACCACCATGGCCGTGCTGCCGAACTACGCGATGTTCGAGGTCGCTCGCCTGCGACCGCGCACGACCGACGAACTCGCGCAGATCCCCGGCGTGGGGGGCAAGCGCGCCGAGCGGTACGGTCGGGAACTGCTCCAACTTCTCGGGGAGTAGCGCCGTGAGGCCGTTCGCGCTCGCTGCGGTGGCGGTGCTGCTCGTGCTGGCCGTCGCTGCGGCCGCGGCGCTCGGCACGACGGCCGCCGGCGCGCTCGTCGGCGCAGCCGGCGCGATCCTCGCGGGCCTCGGCGGGTGGCAGGTGCTGCGCCTGGCCAAGGAACGCCTCGCCTCGGGCGTCGTGCTCGATCCCGGCGACCGGGCCCAGATGGTCGCGGTGCGCGTGCTCTACGTGATCGTGGCGGGAGCGATCGTCATCGCGTCGCTCCGCGCCGCGCGCTCGTGACGCAGATTCGGCGGGCTCCGGCGGCCCCGTGATCCATCGACAGACGTCGATTTGATGCCCCCGCGACGGCCGCGGGCGTCAGACGCCGATGCGGTCGCGGTTGTCGCCCTTGGCAGCCTTGCGCTCGAGGAACTCCATGATCTTCGAAGCGACGTCCACGCCCGTCGCTCCCTCGATGCCCTCGAGTCCGGGAGACGAGTTGACTTCCATCACCACGGGGCCGTGGTTGCTGCGGAGCAGGTCCACGCCGCAGATGTTGAGTCCCATCGTCTTCGCTGCGCGCACCGCGGTCGCGCGCTCCTCCGGCGAGAGTCGCGCCTTCTCAGCGTGACCGCCCCGGTGCAGGTTGCTTCGGAACTCGCCCGGCGGGCCCTGGCGGCGCATCGAGGCGACGACCTTGCCGCCGACCACGAAGCAACGGATGTCGGAGCCCTTCGACTCCGCGATGAACTCCTGCACGAGGATGTTTGCCGAGAGCCCGCGGAACGCCTGGATGACGGACTCGGCCGCCTTGTCGGTTTCCGCGAGCACCACGCCGATGCCCTGCGTGCCCTCGACCAATTTGATCACCATCGGCGCGCCGCCGACGATCTTGATCAGTCCTTCGATGTCGCGCGTGGAGTCGGCGGCGGCGGAGACCGGGATGCCGATGCCCTTGCGCGCGAGCAGTTGAAGGCACCGCAGCTTGTCGCGCGACCGCGCGATGGCCTGCGATTCATTGGCGCAGAACGCGCCGGCCATCTCGAACTGACGCACCACGGCCGTGCCGTAGAACGTGTACGGCGCGCCGATCCTCGGGACCACCGCGTCGAAGCCCTCGAGTGCCTGGCCCTGGTACATCACCTGCGGATTGTGCGACGTGATGTTCATGTAGCAGCGCAGGTAGTCGATGACGTGGACCTCGTGCCCGCGGTTCTCCGCGGCTTCCACGAGACGGCTCGTGGAGTACAGACCGGAGTCACGGGAGAGGATGGCGATCTTCAAGCGGGAACCTCGTGCGCTGGGGAGGGCGCAGATGGTACGGGCGGCCCCCCCGGTCCGGCGCGACTTCGGACACGAATTCGGACGCCGGGCGGCCCGGCGGAGCCGCCGTTCGTGTCAAAGTGGCAGTTGTGGAGCGGCCGGCAAGCCCAGGACCGTCCCGACGGCCGCCGCGGGCAGCAGCCCGCGCGGTCTCCGCTGCACGTAGGACCGGCTCGGATCGATGACGAACCGGCTCCGCAGCGCCGAGCGCCCGAGGAGCATGCGGAAGCCCATCTCGTCGCGGTTGGTCAGGGTGAGTTCGATCGGGAACCGAGACCTTCCGACCTGCAACTCGGTGCGGACGAGACGCCGCACTTGGAGGTGTCCGTGCGAGCTACGGATCGACCGCTGGCCGAGCAACTCGCACTCGGAGCGAATGGTCGTGGCCACGTCTGCCTGCCACGGATGGACGGTGAACCGGATCCACCGCGCCCCGCTCCGCTCGAACTCTTCGACGTCGAACGCGTGGAGCGCCGACGAGTGCGCACCCGTGTCCACCTTCGCCTTGAGCAACGGCACGCCGAGGCCGGGCAGCGAGATCCACTCTCGCCAACCGACGATGAGCCGCTCGGACTCCGGTCGCGCCACCATGCTTCCTCACCAGACTACGGGCCGTGGGGGACGGTGTCGGTGAAGCGAGGGAGGAGCGTCGGCGAATTCTCGCGATCGAGGCGCGTCGGCGCCGGACGCGTCAGACCGAGAGTGCAAGCACCTCGCCGCAGAGGTACAGCGACCCGGTGACGACGACGACCCCGGTCCGTCGGCCTGCCTTCCTCGCGAGACGCCGGGCGGCTCGCAGCGCAGCATCGGCGTCGGGTGCAGTGCGTGCCTCGATGCCGGCGGCACGCGCGGCATCTGCGACGACCTTCGGAGCGGCCGCCCGCGGTTGGCCCGAGGAGGTCGCGATCACCGTCCCCGGGAGCCCGCGGAGGCGCCGAAGGGACCCGCTGACGTCCTTGTCGGCCGACATCCCCACGACGAACACGAAACGGCGCCCCGGGAGCGCGTCGGTGAGTGTCCGTGCGAGTACAGCGAAGCTCGCCGGCGTGTGAGCGCCGTCCACGATGACCAGCGGATCGAGCGAGATCGGCTCCATGCGGGCGCGGATCGTGGTCGCCGCGAGCCCCCGGCGGATCGCATCTTCGGTCACCGGGCCGCCGGTCCACGCAGCAGCCCGCGCCGCGATCGCTGCGAGCGCGGCGTTGCGCGCCTGGTGCAGGCCAAGGAGCGGGACCGCGAGCGGCAGCCGCGACCCGGCGTGATGCAGCACGAAGCTGGTCTTTGCGTGGCCCGTGCGGGTGTCGAACGACGACTTCGCGCCCGCGACGCGGAAGTCGCAGCCGATCGCGACGAGGGGCGCGCCGGCGGCGTGGCAGGCCGACTGCACGATGGCCGCGGCGGGGGACGTCCGCGGTTCCCCCGAGACGAACGGCACGCCGGGTCGCGCCACGGCAGCCTTCTCCCGCGCGATCGCGGCCCGCGAGCGCCCGAGGTGCTGCGTGTGGTCGAGCGAGACGCTCGTGAGGACCTTCACCTTCGCGGCGGCTGCGGTCGTCGCGTCGAGGCGTCCGCCCATGCCGGCCTCGAGCACCACCGCCGCACAACCGGCGGCGCGGAACGCGATGAGCGCGGCGATCGTGTGGATCTCGAAGAAGGTCGCCGGCTCACCGCGTTCGGCGGCGCTCTCCACGTGCCCGCGGAGCGACTCCAGCGCATCGACGACGAAGCGGTCCTCGATGGGCACTCCGTCCACGCGAATGCGCTCGCGCGGGTCCACGAGGTGGGGCGACGTGAACAGACCCGTCCGGCGGCCCGACGCCGTGAGCACCGACGCAAGCGCCGACGCTGTGCTGCCCTTGCCCTTGCTCCCGACGACCTGAGCGACGTCGAACGCCAGGTCCGGGTGCCCGGCCGATGCGAGCAGTCGCTCGGCCCGCACGATGCCGTAGGTGCGCTCGTCGTAGCGCTGGGTCGCCATCGTCTCGTAGTTGGTGCGCGCAGCGAGCCACGCGAACGCGTCCTCGAACGTACGGAACCGGCGGGAGGGCGACACGCACTGAACGTACCGGAACGGCAATCCGCGGGCACGTTTGAGAATGTGCCAAGCAGCGGGCGGAGGCGGGATCCGTCGCGCCGCGCGGGCGGTCCGTGCAACATCTCCGGCTCGGCCGGGCCCCGCTCGTGGCAGGAAGCTGTATGCTCCCCGCTGCCTGTCCGGTGCCCCACCGGAGGTGAACCGTGCTGTTCAAGATCCCGGACCCGTCAGCCGCCAACCCCAAGACCCCGGCGGACGGAGCCCCGCGCGTGCTCCCGTTCACGAAGGTCGGCCCCCTCGCGGTCATCGCGTTCCTCACGGTGATCGTCGTCGCCCTGGCGATCCTGCTGAGCCAGCTCAAGTCCGCTTCGAGCACGAAGGCTCCCGCCGCAGACCCCGACGCGCAGTCGCCCGTGGGCATGGTCCGAGACCAGCGGATCGAGGTGCTGGACGAGGGTGAACTCGCCGCGCAGTACCCGTCGCTCGTGCGCGATGAACTGCAGAAGGAGATCTTCGACTGGTTCCAGACCCCGGGCCGCCAGGCGGTGACCGACCAGCGCGACGAGATCGAGTCGGAGTGGGCCGGGCACCTGTTGTCCGACGACGTGCGCCCGCGGCTCGAACGTCTCCCCGGCTGGGTGTTCGGCGAACTCGCGGAGCCCGATCGGGTCGTCGCTGAGCCGGGCGGCCGACGCGGCACGCTCGTGCAGGTCTGGGGCGCTGTTCAGTCCATAGAACCGATCGATCTTCCGGTCGTACCGAAGCGCCCGGCCTGGCGCGTCCGGATCGACGCGCCCTCCGGTCAGTCGTGGACGCTGATCGCCGTCAGAGAGCCTCCGGAGTCGATCCGGCCCGGCACGTACGTCCGCGCCAACGGCGTGTTCGTGAAGCTGTGCCCGATCGAGGGCGGCCGGCCGTCGTTCGTGGTGCTCACCGCGCAGTCGATCCTGCCGTCGTTCCCCCCCGCGGCCGAGAAGGAGATTTCGGCGGAGTGGGCCGCGGAGGTCCACGACGAGACGATCGAGAAGTCGCAGCGACGCCCGGGCGAAGAGGAGTCGTACTGGCGACTCATGAACTACGTCCGCACGCTCGGCCCCGACGGCTACCGCGCGAAGGTGAAGTCCGGCGAACTCAAGGTGACCGACATGTCGGGCGCCCGTGGCGCGACCGACCTCGCGGAGCGGCCGGCGCTCCACCGATTCGAACTCGTGCGCCTGCGCGTGGGTATTCCCCAGCCGGGATCCGACGGTGCGTTCGTCGTGGAGCAGGACTTGTTCGAGAACGTGGGCAACATCCGCTCGGTGCTGCGCGGGTTCGTGCTCGACGACCAGGGCCGCGTGATCTGGGTGATGACTCCGTTCGGCAGCGACGCGTTCCGTTTCGCCGGCGCGCGCCTCGGCATGATCGAGGGCTTCTTCTACAAGCGTGTCGCCGTCGAGACGAAGAAGGGCGGCCTCTACTACATGCCCGTCGTCGTCGCCACGTCCATCGTGGCGATCGACACCTCGAAGCCGCCGTCGGAGTACGCGAAGTGGGCGGCGTGGACCGCGATCGCGGGAGCCCTGATCTGCGCCGCGCTGTTCGTGATGCTCGTCTCGCGCCGCCGAAGGGAACGCGTCGAAACGCGTCGCCGCCACGAGGAGCGCGTGGCGCGCCGTGCCTCGTCGGACGGGCCGGCTCGGTGACCGGCATGCGCCACATCGTCGTGGACACGGGCGGGACGCGCCCCCACGGCGGTGTGGCCGTTGGGCGCGGCCTGCTCGCGCGCCTCGGCGAACTGGCGACCGCGTGCGTTCGTCCCGGAGTGTGCGTGCTCGTCGCCGACGGCAACGTGGCGGCGGCGGGGCACGCCGCCCCGGTCGAGGCGTCGCTCCGCGCCGCGGGGTTCCAACCGACAGTGGTGACGCTGCCGGCCGGCGAGGCGGCGAAGGACATCCGCCAGGTGGAGCGGCTCTGGGGCGAGTTCGGCGCGGCGGGACTCGACCGCAGCGGGGTGGTTGTGGCTCTCGGCGGCGGTGCTGCGAGCGACGTCGCCGGGTTCGCCGCGGCGACGTGGATGCGCGGCGTGCCGTGGATCGTCGCACCGACCACACTGCTCGCCATGGCGGACGCTTCGGTCGGCGGCAAGACGGCCGTCAACCTACCTGCCGGGAAGAACCTCGCGGGCACGGTCCACATGCCGGTGCTCGTCGTCGCCGACGTTGCGACGCTCGCCACGCTGCCTGCGCGCGAGACGCGGTCCGGGTTCGCCGAAATCGTCAAGTGTGCGGTGCTCGCCGACCGCTCGCGCATCGCGTGGCTCCGCGCCGCGGCGCCGGAACTGCTCACCGGCGACTGCGAGGCGATCGTCGATCTGGTCGCATTCTCGGTGGAGATCAAGGCCGCGCACGTCCGCGGCGACGCCGACGACACGCAGGGCGTCCGTGCGCTCCTCAACCTGGGCCATACGACGGCGCATGCGATCGAGGCGGCCGCTGGGTACGGCGCGGTACTGCACGGAGAAGCGGTCGCGGTGGGTCTCGTCGTCGCCGCCCGGCTGGCGGGGCGTCGCGGACTCTGCGACGAATCCCTCGAGAACGAAGTCGTGGCGGCCCTCGAAGCGTGCGGACTGCCGGTGCGTCTGCCGGCCGAACTCGACGCGGTCGCCGTGGTCGCACGGACCCGCTCCGACAAGAAACGCGTCGCGGGGCGCACGCGCATGGTGCTCCCCCTGCGGGTTTCAGGCGCGGCGCTGCACGACGTCGCAGACGACGAACTCCTCGCTGCGCTGTCGTGAGGGAACGCGCGAGCGAGACAGCGGACTACGACTGGCCGTCGATCTCGTTTCGGAACGCTTCCATGTCGCTCACGAACTGCCGGAGGAGCGCGAGATCCTCCGCCTTGGCATTCTGGTAGCGGATCGTGAAGAGGGACTCGCAGGACCCGTCGTCGCGCGTGTCGCGCGTGGCTCGGACGACGGCAGACGTCATCTCGAAGTACCGGCCCTGGACGAGGAACGGCTGTCGGAACTTCACGTGCACCACGGTGCCGGGGCAGGCGACTTTGTCGAAGTTCGCGGTCGAGAGCGGGGGGCGTGCGTCACGCGACCAGCCCGGGACGTCCCACCGGAACTTCAGGCCGTCGGCGTAGAGCGACGCGATCTTGCCGATGTACTTGCGCGATCGCCCCTCGACGTCAAGCGTGAAGATGATCGCGTTCGCGCCGAGCAGAGTCTCGTCCACCTCTTCGTTCGCGAGGTTCGCGCCGGGCGCCATGAGGCCCCCCCCGAAGTGCTTGAGCGCCGCGGCCGTGTCGTCGTAGATCGAGAACAGCTTGTCGAGGCCGACCGTGGCGAGCAGTTTCCGCATGAACCGGCTGGGCTCTGCGAGGACGGCGTCGCCTCCCGCCGCCTGCGCCTTCTTGCGCGCCTTGATCAGGTAGCCGAGGGCGGACGAGTTGAGGAACGTGAGCAGCTTCAACTGGAACACGAGCTTCGACTGCCCGTGATCGATCATGTCGTCGATCGCCTTCGACACCGGACCGAGGTTGAACGCGTCGAACTCCCCGGTGAACTCCAGGATCGTGACGTCGCCCTGCTGCGTGTGTTCGAGCTTCATCCCCCGATTGTGGCCCCGGGACCGACATTTTTCACGCGATGTAACTTCCGGGGGGTCTCGAACGACCTCTGGACATGGCACAGACCACTGAACCGCCCTCGGCGACCGACCGGGGCGATGGCGTCCCCGCTGCCGCGGCTGAACCGACGGAACCGACGGAACCGACGGAACCGGCTGAACCGGCTGAACCGACTTCACGTCTCGACTCGGAGATGCTCGACCGCCTGCGCCTGGCGGCCGTGCCCGGGCTGTCGCCGCGCCTCGTTGCGCGACTCGTCGCCGACATCGGCTCTGCCGGCTCGGTCTTCACCGCGCGACGGGAGCGCATCGCGGCCGTCCGGGGCGTCGGCGATGCGAGGGCGTCGCTGCTGGCGGGCGCGCCGTCACGAGACGACGTGCTGCGCGACGTCGAGCGAGCGCGGGCTGCATCGGCCGTGGTGGTCGTCCCGGGTTGTCCCGGGTGGCCGTTGGTTCTCGACGAGCTCCCGGATCCGCCGTCGGCGCTCTGGGGTCGGGGCGATCTCGTCGCGGCGCTCGCTGCGGCGCCACCCGGGCCGGGCGGCCTCGCACCCGAGTGGATCGACGTCCTCCGCACTCGCGGCGTCGGGATCGTGGGCTCGCGCAAGGCGTCGTCGTACGGCCTCGCGCAAGCGGAGCGACTTGGCCACGATCTCGCAGCGATGGGGATCACCGTGGTTTCGGGCCTCGCGCGCGGGATCGATGCGGCGGCGCATCGGGGCGCGCTCCGCGCAGGCGGTCGCACGGTCGGCGTGCTCGGCGGAGGGCTGGCGCGGTTCTACCCTCCTGAAAACGTGTCCCTCGCGCGGGAGATGGTCGCGGCGGGGGGTGCGGTCGTCTCCGAGTTCCCCCTCGACATGCCACCGCTGCCGCACCACTTCCCGCGTCGCAACCGACTCATCGCCGCGCTCTCGGCCGCGGTCGTGGTCGTGGAGGCGGCCGAACGGTCCGGGTCGCTCCTGACCGCCGACCACGCGCTCGACCTCGGACGTGAGGTGCTCGCGGTTCCCGGGCGGGTGGACCAGCCGAACTCGCGCGGCGTGCATCGACTGCTGCGCGAGGGAGCGGCGCTCTGCGAGTCGGCGGCCGACGTGCTCACCGCGCTCGGGATCGAACTGCCCGGCTCCGGTGCCCCGGACGTCTCGACGCCTGCGTCTGGCGCGGGTCGGACGGGCGCGCCGCCGAATGCTGCGACGCCTACCGGGCGGACGCCTACCGAGCAGGCGCTTCTCGACGCGCTCGCGGACGAGGAACGCGACGCGGACGCACTGATCGACGCCACGGGGCTCCCTCCGTCTGCAGGGCTCGTGGCCCTGTCCGCCCTCGAGTTGCGCGGTGTCGTCCGGATCGCGGGCGACGGTCGTTACGAGATCGTTCGGAGCATCTGACGTACGAACCGAGTGACGTGTGGCCCTTCGCTGTGGCGTCCGAGTCGGTAGAGTTGCGAGTCCGACGACGTGAGGAGACCCCCATGGACCCGATCCTGTTCCACCTGCGCGTGAACCACTTCCCGATCATTCTCGCGATGGTCGCCGTTGCGGCGATGGGGCTCGCAGTGGTCGCGAAGAAGGACTCGTTCTGGGGCTACGGTCTCGTCACCATGCTCATCGCGGCGGTGTCGACGCCGATCGCGTACTGGACTGGACGCGGGGCCGAGGAGGTGGCGGGGGCCAGCGAAGTCCTCGACCTCGAGGCGATGGGAGAACACGAGGACAGCGCGGTCTGGGCGCTCATTGCGCTGCTCGTCGCGGGGATCGCTTCCGGCGTCGCGCTGGCACGCCCGAAACCGATGTTCCGTTGGATCGCGATCGGCACCGCGCTCGTGGCCACCGCGCTCGTGCTCTGGACCGGCAAACAGGCGGGCCAGATCGCGCACGGCAAGTACACGATGACGTTGCTCGACAAGTGACGCCGCTCGACAAGTGACGCCGCTCGGCAGGTGACGCCGCTCGGCAGGTGAAATCAGCGTTTCGCGAGGAAGTCGAGCAGGGCGCTCCGCGTGGACTCGAACGCGAGTTCGTCCCAGGGGATCTCGTCCGGTGCGAACCACGCGGCGTCGTCGGCATCGTCGCCGGCGACGAGATCCCCCTCGCAGCGCTGAGCGGCCCACGACATGACCACGATGCCCCTCGCCGGGCTGAACGGTTCCCCGGGGCGGACCGGGTAGCTGTAGGCCCCGAGCAGCGGCCCCAGCGTGACCACGAGTCCGGACTCCTCGTGCGTCTCGCGGCGGGCTGCGTCCTCCACGGTCTCGTCGATTTCGACGTACCCGCACGGCCAGCTCCAGAGGCCCTTCGACGGCTCGATCCCACGGTGGATCATCGCGATCTTCCCGTCGCGGAGCGGGATCGTGCCCGCTGCGATCTTCGGGTTCACGTAGACGACGAACGCACAGCGTGAGCAGACCTTCCGCGGGCGCGTGTCGAGAGCGGGGACGGTCTGGACCAGCGGCGCGGCGCACCTCGGGCAGAAGACGGCGGCGTGCATGCGGGGCGACTCAGCCCTGCGTGACGCGCATCAGCAGCCAGATCGCGGCGCACAACAGCGCGATGCCTCCGCCGAGCGACACCGTGGAGCGGAGTCCATGCCGGAGAATCCCGGCGGGCGTCGTCGCGCGGGCCGCACCCTGGGCGAACCCGGCGGCGGCGCAGACCCACACGTAGAAGAGCGCGCGGACGAGTGTGTCAGACATCGCGGGCCTCGGGCGACGCCGCCGGGGTCGGCGGCGGGGCGGAGCGGCCGTCGTCGGAGTCGGTCCGCACGAGCGACTCGATGCCGTCCGGTTCGGGCGCGGCGACGCGGGTTTCCGGGTCGCCGGCCGTGCAACGTGCCCAAACGTCGGCGATCGCGACCAGGTTGAGCAGGCCGGCCGCACAGGTGAACAGGTCGCCGACGCTGCGATGCGGGAGGGGGTCCGTCAGGACGGTCGTCTTGGTGAGCAGTGCCGCGATGCCGGCCGGGGCGCCGGCCAGGATCTGCAGGACGAACAGCCAGGGGTGGCGTTCCTGACTCACGTTCTCGAAGCCGCCGAGCACGAGCCCTGCACCGAACAGCGGGATGATCGCCAGTGCGAACACGAGTCCGGGCCAAGTGCGGCGGATCACGAGATGGCCCCCGCCGGGGACCAGCCAGGCGAGGATCATCGGCAGGTAGGGGCTTCGGCGGGGTGCCTCGTCCATGCGCCGGAGTTTGCCTGTGCCGATGCTCCGCCCCGCCGGAAACAAAGGGGGGGACGCGCGACGACTCGCACCGGGCGCCGCGCCGGGCGCGCCGCCGGACCACCGGAAGCCACGGATCGCGGAGGGATCGGCAGGTCGCTCGGGGACCGAGTTGCCTCCGACCGAGCAACGCAGCAGACGGCCGCTACTGCGCAGTGAGGGGTTGCGGGCTCGAAGACGCACGACGCTGACCGGCGCGGGCGAAACCTCCGACAGGCTGCTAGGATCGACGGATGCACGAGACCCGGATACGGGTGCGATTCGACGAGGTGGACACGATGGACGTCGTGCACCACCCGCGCTACCTCGTCTACTTCGAGGTCGCTCGCACGGAGTACTTCCGCGACCTCGGCATGGCGTACCGCGACGTGATGGCGGGGGGCACGCACCTGGCGATCATCGAGGCGGGCGCGCGGTACATGCGGTCGGCGAAGTACGACGACGAACTCGTCGTCGAGACCCGGTGTACGGTCGTCGGCGGCGCCAGCGTGACGCTTCGGTATGCGGTGCGTCGCGGCGAGGAGACGCTCGCGACGGGGTTCACGCGACTGGGCGCGGTGGATCTGGCCGGGCGGGCGAAGCGACTCCCGGAGGACGTCCGGGCCAAGTTCGCGGCGGTGCTGGAGTCGGACCCGCATGGGGCGGGCGGTTCGCGCGTCCAAACGGGGGCATGACCGTGCCACGCTCCTCAGTTCGACGCGTTCGCGCGTCAGCGATCCTGCTCGGTGCCGCGCTGGTCGGAACTGCGACGATCACCGCCGGCTGTGTCACCGAGACCGTGATGGACGAGCCCGGAATCCCGATTGTGGCTGGACCGGCGCCCGAAGTTGCGGCGACTGCGGCACCGACCGCACCGCCGGTCGGAGCGCCGGCCGCCGCCCCGAAGGCGCCGGGGGCGACCGACGCTGCCGCGCAGCGCGAGTTCGAGTTCGGCCGTACGCTCCAGTCGCTCGACAAGCGCGTGGACACCTGGGTGTTCCTCGGCTCCGAAGCGGGGGACGACGCTCGCGGTCGCCGCGCGGTGGAGGAGTCGGCGATCGAAGCGGTCGTCGCGCAGCACCTGGCGCGCTTGCTCGAACTCGCGGCTGACGTGGGCGACACCACGCGGCGCAAGATCGCGGTGAAGTCGCTCGCGTTCACGCGTTCCGCCGACGCGAAGCACCCGCTGGCGGCCGACGCGACGGGAGTGCTCGTCGCCGCGCTGCACACGAACGACCCGCAACTCCAGACGAACGCCGCCTTCGCGCTCGCCCGCCGGAAGGACCCGTCCACACCCGTCCAGGCGTTGCTCGACGCGGCGAGGTCGGGCGACGCCGACGTGCGCGTCAACTCGCTGCTCGCGTTGTGGCATGTTCTCGACGTCCGCGGCGAGAAGGGAATGGCGCTCGATGCGCCGACGCGCGAGGCGGCGCTGCCGATCATCGAGACGTCGCTCTTCGACCCGGACGATCCCATGGCGCGCGGATACGCCGCGGCCGCGATGGGCGCCCTCGGCGATCCGCGCGGCGTGGACTCGCTTCTCAACCTCCTGCGCGACACGAACCCGGTGGTGCGCACGCACACCGCTCTCGCGCTGGGGAAGCTGGGCGACCGTCGCGCCGTGGAGCCCCTGGTGGATCTCATCGACGAGACACCCCGCGGGCCGAAGGGTGCCGTGATCCTCGGGATCTCCCTCCTGCTCGAACACGAAGGGATCGCCGTGCCCCCGGACATGCCGGAGTATGAGCGGAACTGGTCCGAGTTCGTGCAGCGCGTTCTCCCCGCGAAGCGCTGAGTTCGGAGGACATTCGTTCGCCCGTCGCGTGCGTTGGACGCGATGCGTCTCGGGCAATCGACGTTGGGCTCAACACCACCCCCGGCGCCTGCCGATGGGGAACCGTGCGATCCCTCACCCGCTCGCTCGGTTCCTGTTCGCTCGTCGTCGCGGCATTTGTCGCGACCGCGGTCGGATCGTCTGCGGCGCGCGCCGACGACTCGATCCTCCTCGAGAATGGTCGCGAGATCCGCGGCCGGATCGTCGAGGAGCGGGACGACCTGGTGAAGATCGACATCGGCGGCGGGAAGATGACCTACAAGCGGTCGCAGATCCGCGAGGTGCGCCGCGAGAAGGTCGCTGCGCCCGAGGCGGCGGCAGCCGGCCCGACGACGCCGTTCGATGCTGCTGCGAAACGCGAAGAGACGGCGCTCGTGTACGTCGAAGGTCAGCGCGTCGGCACGCGCACCCTGCGGACCTCGAAGCTGCCGGACGGCTGGCTCTTCGAAGAGGAGGTCCGCGTGCTCGACGCGAGCGGCGCCCCGAAGGCCGAGACGCGCACCAGCGAGCGGGCCGACCTCCAGTTCCGGCCGATGTCGTTCCAGGTGCGAGAGACCGATGGCGTTGCGGAGCACCGCACGGTCGCGGGCGAGATGCGCGGCGGCCGGCTCTGGCTCGTCGTCACCCGCAACGGCGAAAAGGACAAGACGGACGTTGCGGCTCCCGACGACGCGCGGTTTCCGTGCGCGGCGCGCGAGATGTTCCTCCGCGAGTCGAGGTCGCTCGCGGGGACGTTCGACGCGCCCGTCTGGGATGCGGGAGTCGGAGCGTTCGTGAAGGTCGCCTACCGCGAGGCGGCGCCCCGTCCGCTTCGGGTCGAAGGCCGTAGCCTCGAGGCCCGGGTCGTCTCCCGGAAGCGCGGCGATGTCGTCGAGCGCGAGTGGCTCGACCGGGACGGCACGGCCGTTCTCGCGGAGATCGCGGGGCCGTCCACCGTTGCGATCGCCACGACAAAGGGTGCAGTCGCGCGGTTGGCCGAGGGTGACACCGAACGAGTTACGGGCCCCGACAGCGCGGCGCGGACGACGTACGTGGACAAGGTGCGCGGTTGGAGCATTCGCAAGCCCGACCCGACGTGGACGTTCGAGAAGCCCGACGCCGAGGGTTCCGCCGCCGTGCTCGTCGTCCGCAACGAACCGCTCTTCGCCAGCGTGGACGTCCTCACCGACCCGGACGCGCCACCGAAGGTGAAGCCGGAGGACGCAGCCGAGGCGCTCCAGCGACTCCTCCGCACGGTGGCGGCGGACTTCAAGGTCGTCGAAGACGGCTGGATCGAGCGCGATGGACTGCGCGTCTATTGGATGAAGGCCACCGCGACGACGAAGGGCGAGAAGACGACCACGCTCGCGCGCGTCGTCGTGAAGGACGGCCGTGTGTGGCGCGTGCTCGCCGCGTGTCCGACGGCCGGCTTCGAGTTGCTGAAGTCCGACCTGGAGAAGATCCTCGAGTCGTTCCGCCCGGAGTGACTAAGCGCGCGGCGGCGAGCGGATCTACCCGGGGCCCGCCGCGGGGAACTCGAGGATGAACCGCGCGCCGCCGCCGGGAGCGTCTTCGACGCGCGCCTCGCCGCCGTGCTGGCGCACCGTCGTGCGCACCAGCGAGAGGCCGAGCCCCGTCCCCTTGCCGCGCGGCTTCGTCGTGAAGAACGGTTGGAAGATGAACGGCTGGACCGCCGCCGCGACGCCGTCGCCGTTGTCGTCCACTTCCACGCGCACCTTGTTGCCCTCGGTCCGCGTGCGGACCACGATCCGTCGGGGTGCGGTGCGCTGGCGCACGGCGTCCTCCGCGTTCGTCACGAGATTGAGCACCGCCTGCACGAGTCGGTGGAAGTCGCCGAAGATCACCGGGGTCTCGTCCATCTCGGCGGTGAGAGCGATTCCCGACGCGTTGCAGGCGTAGCCACGGAACTCGACGACCTTGTCCACGACCTGCGTGAGGACGAGCGGCCTCAGTTCGACCGCGTCTGCGCGTGCGAGGTCGAGCAGGTTGCCCACGATCCTGCGGCATCGCAGCGCCTCGGACCGGATGTGCTCGATCTCGGTGCGAGGCAGGTTCGGCGCATCTTCCGCGAGGAGCAGGTCGGCGTACCCCAGCACGGTGGTCAGCGGGTTGTTCAACTCGTGCGCGACCGACGACAGCAACTCGCCGATCGACGCGAGCCGTTCCGCGAGACCGAGGTGGCTCCGGAGTCGCGTCTCGCCAGAGGCGTCGGAGATGCAGATGACGACGAACCGATCGCCGAGGCTCGCCGCCCGGGCGCGGAGCACCGAGCGTCCGCCGTTGCCCGACCCGGCGCCGCTCTCTTCTCCTACCACGCGTTCGACCGGATCCCGGCCTACGTCGAGGAGCGCGTGAGCCACGTCGGCGCCGACGAGCGCGACGAGCGCGAGTCCACGCGTTGTCGGGTCCATCCCGAGCAGTTCCCGCGCCGCGGCGTTCGCCACGACCACGCCGCCGGACCGATCCGTCACGAGCGCGGCTTCGGGCCAGGCGGTGACGAGCCGATCGAGGATCGTGGCGTCGTCGGAGTCGCCCGACGCGAGGCCGGGGTCGGGAATGGCTGCGGTCACGCTGCGACTGTATCAGATCGACGAAAGCCCAGCGAGACGCGCGAAGCGGGGTGACGGACGGTCGTCGCGGCGCTGACCGAGCACGGACGCAGACCCGATGCGGGCACGCGGTGCACGCACTGGCGCACAAGCGCCGACCCGGACCGAGGAGCCGAAGTCACGGCGCTCGTGGGGAGGTCCCCGACGAGGTAGGGGCGAGCGCCGCGAGAACACGCGCAGGGCACAACGGCCGAGGGGCCGGACGCGGCTGACGAACTTCCCCGTTGGGCTGGGCATGAGGTGGGGAGGAGTCCATCGAGTACCCCGGGTTTCCCCGGGTCCGTCGGAAAGCGCTTCTTGGGTTGGGTTGGGCTTGGAAGGAAGGAGGGAGGGTGACGTGGGATTGAGCGCTTTTGGCGACACCAGCGATCCGGCCTCCCGGCCGAGCGGGTCAGGGCGCGCGGGAAGGTCCCGCCGCCGGTCCGCTTGGGGCTCGGTGGCTTGCGATCTCGGTTCCGATCCGACGGGGCCGCTCCGCTCGCGGCCTCTCGATGCGAGGCACACACGGGCGGTAGTCAAGACCGGTCGTCGGTCGGATGGGCGTGTTTCTGTCTCCGGCTCGATGTCAGGCGGACGCGTCGGCCGTTCGGCTTTCGCTTCCGCTGCGACGGCCCTCGGGGGGCGGCGCGATCTTCGTTCGCACCTGCGGCCGATCTCTCGGGCGCTGTCGTGCGATCTCTCACCCACTTAGACGCGGATACGCCTCCGAAAAATCCATCGAAACGCCAGTTTTTCTCTCCGACGCGACGGCGGCCCCGCGGACTCCTTCCGGGACCGGGTGTCGCGGCGCGCACCTTCGTCCACTCGGCGCGCAGTTCTCGTGCTTCCTGCGACGCGCGCCGCTCTCAGGCTGTGTCCTCGTGACTTCGTTCGGGCCGCCGACAGGCGGCTCGTGTCTCGCCAAAGTCTTCTCACGGACGTGAGCGCGGACCCGCTGTTCTCGTGAGTCGCTGGTGAATCCGCGCCCAGCGCGGCCGGGCCGGACCGAGGAGCAGGTGACCGGGCGCTCGTGGCGACGTTCCCGACGAGGTAGGCACGCGGCGCGGACGACACGCGGGGAGGACTGACGAGCGATTCCGTTCGCAACGCGCTTTCGCGGAGCAGAGCGGCCGGGCCGGACAGAGGAGAACGCAACGTGGCGCTCGTGGCGAGGTCCCCGACGAGGTAGGCACGAGGCGCGAACGATAGACGAGCGCCGACGGGAGACTGTGAGCCGCGCGTTCCCCGGCTATGCTGTCGCCCGCTTGGATTCGCCCGAACTTCGCCGAATCGTGGATCTCGTCGGTCGCGGCCTCGTCCCGCGCCCGCAGGCGGAGCACTGCCTCAAGATCTGGCAGCAGTACCTGAAGGCCGGCAAGGAGATCTCGCTCTCGGACCTCTTCGCGAAGGCGCGCATCCTCACGCCGACGCAGGCGGCCGTGATCTCCCGAGATCACCTTCTGGCGCGGCAGCCGTTCAAGAACTACCGCCTGCTCCGGGAGATCGGCGAGTGCGGGATGGCGGTCGTGTACGAGGCCAGCTACACCCCGGTGAACGCGCGGGTCGCGCTCAAGATTCTCGACACAGCGTTCTGCCTCCAGGATGCGTTCCGCCTCCGGTTCAAGCGAGAGGCGGGCATCGTCCAGCGCCTCGAGCACCCGAACATCGTGGAGGGGCGCGAGTACGCCACCGAAGACGGCGTGGACTTCTACGCGATGGCGTTCGTGGACGGGCTTTCGCTGATCGACCTGCTCGACGACGGCGTCGTCCTGCCGGAGCGCCTCTGCCTGAGCGTCACGATGCAGGTCGCGTCGGCGATCGATCACATGCGGCAGAAGGGCATCGTCCACCGCGACATCAAGCCGGCGAACCTCGTGCTCGACCCGAAGGGCGTCGTGCGCATCATCGATTTCGGTCTCGCGAAGGTGATGACGGGGATGCGCGCCGACACCGGCGAGGACACGACCGTCGGCACGCTCGAGTACATGTCGCCGGAGCAGTGCGTGGGGCGCGCCGACGTGGACGCGCGCGCCGACATCTACTCGCTCGGCGCGTCGCTGTTCCACATGCTCACGGGGAGCCTGCCGTTCCAGGGGTCACCCGAAGAGATCATGTATGGCCACGTGAAGCGCGCCCTGGAGTTCACGCCGGAGCAGCGCGCGCGGATCTCGCCTCAGGTGCAGTACGTGCTCCGCAAGGCGATGGCGAAGTCGCCCGACGAACGCTATCCGACGGGCGAGGCGCTCGTGGCCGAGCTCAGGGCGCTCTGTGCGGGCGTCCTCGCGCAACCGCTCGTCCTTCCTGTCGAGGTGGACGACGCGCACGTCGAGGAGGCTCCGATCCCCCTGAAGCCGCAGGGGCCGCAGGCTCCGTCGCTCCGTCGGCCCGGGACGGGCGACCGTCCCGGCGGCTCCCGCGTCCGGCGTCGGCCGTTCCGCCGATGAGCTCCGCAGCCGCATGACGAAGGCCTGGTACCGCGACGGGCTCCGATTCGACTGCGCGCGGTGCGGCAACTGTTGCGGCGGACGCGGGCGTGTCGTGATCGTCACTGAGCGCGAGATCGAGGCGATGGCCCGTCACACGGCGGTGACGCCCGCCGAGTTTCGGGAACGCCACACGCAGGTCTCGATGGACGACACGGTTCTGCTGGACGGCGCCGACGGCTTCTGCGAGTGGTTTCAGCGGGCCGCCGACGGCACGTCGTCGTGCCGCGTCCATGCGGCGAAACCGGATCAGTGCCGGTCCTATCCGTTCTGGCCGCGCATCCTCCGGTCTCGGGCGACGTGGGCCGACGAGGGGTCGCGGTGCAAGGGAGTCGGTCGCGGCGAGCCGATCCCGCCGGAGGAAGTCGAGCGCCGCGCAGGAATCGACGAGGTTCGCGCTGCGCTCGACCTGCTCATGGACGAACTCGACGCCGAGGTCCGCGACCTCGGCGCCGTGTGCTGGCTCTCCGGCGACTGCTGCGACTTCCCGAAGGCGGGGCACCGCCTCTACGCGTCGAGGATCGAGGCCGAGCGTTTCGCCGCCGGAGTGGATCTGACGGACTGGGATCCGGCGTCGGGACTCTGCCCGGCCTGGCAGAACGGGCGCTGCACTGCACGCGCCCATCGGCCGACCGCGTGCCGCACGTACTTCTGCGATCCAAACTACGAAGAACGCGTCCAGGACGTCACGGAGCGCGCGATCACCCGGCTGAAGTGGCTCCACGATCGCCGGAAGATCCCGTGGGACTACCGCGACTGGATCGTGCACCTCGCCGAGATCCGCGAGGAGTCGCGGGCTCGTGGCGCGCCTGTCACGCAAACGGACTCGCAAACGGACAGCGCGAGCCCACCGTCCGGCAAGCCGTCTTGACATTCGAGGCGCTGCAGGCTCGATCCTGACTGGTACGGCGTTCGCTATGTGTCGGGCGGAGACATCCATGACCGCCCTCTACGCCCCGACCCTTCAAGACGACCTGCGCCTCCGGCGCGAAGCCCTGCGCGAGAGCGTGGGGGTGATCCGCGCCCTGCGCCGCACGGGCGTGGACACCGCTGCGCGGTCCGTCACGGGCCGCGGCGACGTGCCGTCCGGAGACCTGGCATTCGCTCAGGAGGTCGCACCGTGCCGCTGGATACTCGGCTTGGTGGACGCCAGGGGTCCGGGTGCGGACGCCGCCGCGACCGCCGTCGCGATCGAGGATCACATCCGCTCGCGCAGCCGCGCGGTTCGGGAACTCCCGTTGCTGCTCGCCTCGGCGAACGACTTCCTCCGGTGCGAGGCCCCCGGGCGTCTCGCGGCGGTCTCGCTCATCGCTCTCGACACCGCGCGTCGCACGGTTCGCGTCGCCCTCGCCGGGGCGGTCACCCCCGTCGTGCTCGGACGCGACGGCGATGTCGCGGTCCTCGGCCGCCGCGGCCCGGCTCTCGGACTCGTGGATGATGTTCGCTGGCGCGACAGCGCGCCGGTTCGCCTCGGTCCCGGCCATCTGCTCGTCGCCGCGACCGACGGCGTGGTGGAGTGCGTCCGCGACGACGGTTCGACGTTCGGCCTGTGGCGCGTCGCGGAGACGATGCGGGAACTGCGCGATGCACCGGCTCGCAGCGTCGTGCGATCGGTGCTCGTCCGAGCCAGCGCCTTCGGAGACGAATCTGGTTCCGACCGGGCGGCCCTCGCGCTGCGCATGGTCTGACGGCGCTGCGCATGGTCTGACGGCGTCGCGTCGGTTCGCAGACAACGGCGCCCTGCGCGGCGCCCGTAATCTTGCGGCTGCGGGACCGCGGGAAAGTTGCGCGCCGGGACTGCCCCGCTGCGCGATCTTCTTCCCGTGACCGAACTTCCCCGGACGCGCGG
>JAIOPE010000107.1 GCA_021414065.1 Planctomycetota bacterium | reverse complement strand
CGCGCGCATCCGGGTGTCGAGGGACTCCAGCGCGTCGAGACACGCGGCGAGCGATACCGCATCGCGCTCGAGCATCGGCCCCGCAGCGGCGGGCGGCACCGCAGCCCACGGCGACGCGACGTCGGGCATCTCCTCCATCGCCGTCCCGCGGAACCCCGCGAGGAACCACGCAGACGCGCCCGCTGCGGCGATCGCACCGACGCGGAGCCACGGAACGCGCTGTCGCACCGGCGGTCCCTCGCGCTCCGCGCGCCACGCCGCCGCTCCGCCGTCCGGCCCGTGGCGCTCGACGATCTCCGTCGCCGCAGCGACGACGGCGTCCCGGGCCTCCGCGACGCGAGCGACGACGCGGCGACGGAACGCGAACGGCGCGAGTGCCTCGAGACGCTTCTCCCATCGAACGGCACGCGACGCATACCCGAGGGCGAACAGCCCGGTCGCGGCCATCGACGCCACGAACACAGCGGTGACTCCCGCGCTCTCCGACCAAGCGAAGACGAGCCACGCGAGAAGGCCCCAGTACAGCCCGAACCACCAAGCGCCCAGAACCACGCGGAGGAACGGGACGGCCGCTGCCCCCTCGCGGCGGGCCGCGCGGCCGGCGGTGGACGCGGTGAGTCTGTACGGGACGTACCCGGTCAGCAGTCCCGCCAGGAAGAGAGGAAACCCCGCAACGAGTCCGAGCGCCGTGCACAGGAAGAGCGTCAGCGCGCGTGCGGGACGGGTCGAGAGGCCCACGGCCGCGCCCTCGACGCCGGTGCGCCCGGAGAGTCGGTCGTGGCGGTCGGTGAGCGCGTCGAGCGCGTCCACCGCAACCGGGTCGGCGACGGAGCAGACGTCGAGAGCCGCACCGAGCACGTGGACATCCGTCTCACGCGGCGCCGTGAGGCGCCCGGCGCTCGCTCGCTCCACGTGAAGCGTCGCAACACGCTCGACCAGTGCCGCGAGTTCGGCGCGGCCGACGTGGTGGACCACCGGGCGAAGTCCCGCCGCGATCCTCTCCTGGACGGTGCGCACGGCCACGTGCCGGTTCGTCCCGCAGAGGTCGGCGACGCCGAACGGTTCGCCGACGCGGACGACGACCTCGCCGCGGAACGCTTGCTGTGGATGGAACGACAGCCCGACCGGGACCACGCGCAGTCCGAGAGCGCCATTCGCAGACGCCTCCGCGTCCACGGCGATCCGCGCAGGCCCGGAGCGCACCGCGTGGAGCCGTGGATCGGTGTGCGTGAAGCCCTCGGGAAAGAACCCGCAAGCTGCGCCGTTGCGGAGCGCCGCCGCGAGCCCTGCAAGTGCGCCGACGTTCCGGCGGACGTCGGCACCGGCGTCGTCGGGCCGCTCGATCGGAACGGCGCCGATTCCACGGAGGATCATGCCGAGGACCGGGACGCGGAACAGCGGCGCCTTCACCGCGAACCGAACCGGGCGTCGCGCGACGACGAGGAGCACGGCCGGGTCGAGGAGCGAGTTCGGATGGTTGCAGACGAGGAGAACCGGCCCCGTCGCGGGCAACCGTTCGCGGCCTTCGACGCGGACCGACCGATAGTACGCGTGCACGGCGCACCACGCAGCGACGTGGACGACGCGGTCCCAGATCCGGCTCACGGCGTGGGAGTGTAGCCCCGTGGCCCTGTGAACGCCGCGGCAACCGGGAATTCACGAAGCCCGTACGTCCAACTGCAACCAGGGTCTCGCAAGATGTCCCGCCCCGGTCTCTCACGCCGCCCCGCCGCCTCGAACTACGGGCTCCTGCGACCTGTCCGCCCGTATCTTCCTGCGGGGCCCGCGCCGGGCCCGAGGCACACATGCACTCGAGTCCAGCGATCTCGTCCCTCCGTCGCGCCGCACTGCTCTGGGCCGCCGTCGGTCTCGCCGCGTGCGGACCGTCGCCGCAACCCGCCGCCGGCGCAGGTCCCGCCGCGCCGATCGCGCCCGTCGCAGTGCGGATGGCGGCGGTCGGTACGGCCCGCGCCGCGCGGATCGTCAAGGCCACCGGAAGTCTCCACGCCGAAGAGGAGGTCGCCGTCGCGGCCGAGGCGTCGGGGCGGATCGTGTCCGTGCTGCGCGACGTGGGCGACGCCGTCGCTCCCGGCGATCTGCTCGCTCGTGTTGACGACACCGACGCCGCGCTCGCGCGCGCCGAGAGCCGCCGCTCGCTCACGGAGGCGCTCGCAAAGCTCGGCCTCGACGCGCTCCCCGCCGCAGAGCCGGACTTCGAGACGCTGCCCACGGTCGAGCGTGCGCGGCTCGAAGCCGAGAACGCCAAGGCGCGGCTCGACCGCGGTCGCACGCTCCACGAGCGCAAGCCCCCGCTCATCAGCGATCAGGACTTCGACGACCTGCGCACCGGATGGGCCGTCGCGGAGAGTGCGCGGCGGGTCGTGCTGCTCGCCGCCCGCGCGCAGTTGGCCGAAGCGCGGACCCGCGCGTCGCAACTCGACCTCGCCGATCGCGCGATCCAGCGCACCGTACACACCGTCCCCGCGGGCGAGCGTCCGTCTGCATCCGGGGGCGCCCAGCCCGCGAACGTCCGGTACGTCGTGGCGACGCGCATGGTCGCGGTCGGCGACTACGTGCGCGTCGGCGACCCGCTCTTCCGGCTCGTGGACGTGGACCCGCTGAAGCTCCGCGCAGAGGTCCCTGAGCGCCGCGCCGAGGGCCTCGCCGTCGGACGCAAGGCGCGAATCGAAACGTCGGGGTCGGCCGCGGTCGTCGTCGGAACGATCTCGCGCATCCGCCCCGAAGTGGACCCGCGCACGCGCTCGGTCGAGGTCGAGATCCTCGTGCCGAACGCCGACGGCAAGCTGCTCGCGGGCGCCTTCGCGACGGCCGAGATCGACGTCGGTGAAGACGCCGCCGTGACGATCGTTCCGGACAGCGCGGTCCGGACGTTTGCAGGCGTCCGCAAGGTGATCGTTGTGCAGGACGGCAAGGCCGTCGAACGCGTGATCGTCGTCGGACGGCGGATCGGCGCCGCGTGGGAGGCGACGTCGGGCGTGAAGGCGGGCGATCGCATCGTGCTCGATCCGCCTGCGTCGGTCGTCGCAGGAACGCCGCTCACGGAGTCGGCCGGCGCAGCGCCGGAGGCGCCCGTGAAACCGGGCGGCGCGACGTCTCCGGGAGGCGCGAAGTGAAGCGCCGCCGCGGCGGACTCCACGCCGCCGCGCTGGTCCTTCCGCTGGCCGCTTCGCTCCTCTCCACCGGGTGCGCGGTGGACGGCGCCGCCGACGCGCAGGCGTGGCGCGACGTCGTGCCCGTCGGGGCAGACGTGCCGCAGGTGGGCGCTCGACTGGACCTCGTCACGTCGCTTCGTCTCGCGAACGCGCGGAATGAGTCCCTCGGAATCGAGGGCGAAGCGTACGCCCGGGCGCTGATCGACCGCCGCCGCGCGGCCGCTGCGTTCCTGCCGACGCTCCGGTTCTCGCCCTCCGCTTTCCTGAGCGAAGCCGTCGGCGATTCCGGACGCAGCGGGTTCGACTTCCCGATCGAAGGGGCGTACTCGACGAACCCCGCCGCCGACGAACCGGAGACCCGCCGGGCCGACGCCACTGCCGGCGAGCGCCGCGCGCTGCTCGTCGCAGTGCAGGACGGACTCCTCCTCGACACCGCCCGCGCGCACTTCGCAGTGCTCCGCGCCGAGCGGCGCGCCGACGTTCTGCGCACGTCGATCTCCGTGCAGGACGCGAGGGTGGACGAAGCGAAGGGGCGCCTCGACGCCGGAATTGCGCGGCCGCTCGACGTCGCGCTGTCCGAGTCGCGCGCATCCACGACGCGCGTGGACCTCGTCCGCGCCGAGTCCGCGGCCCGCGTCGCGCGATCGTTGCTCGCGTTCCTCACGGGCCTCGAAACCGTGCGGGTTCCGTTGGACGGCACGCTCGCGGTCCCCCCAGAGCCACCGCCGCTCGACGCGCTCCTCGCGACCGCGCGGGCCGCACGCCCCGAGTTCGTCGCCGCGGCGCACGCCGAGTCGGCGGCGGTGGCCGCCGCCGAAGCAGCCGCGGGCAAGTGGTGGCCCACGATCGCCGTGGACTTCACCGCGTTCCTCGCGCGCCACTCGCAGCCCGTGGACCAAGACTGGCGGTCGTTCCTGGAAGTGCGCATCCCGCTGTTCGAACGCGGGCTGATCGAAGTCGGAGTCCGCGATGCTCTCTCGCGGTTGCGCGAGGCACGGCTCCGCCGGGAGCGAGTGGATCGCTTGATCCGCCGCGAGGTGGAGACCGCGCGCGAGTCGATCGTCGCGAATGCGCGGAGGATCGAGGGGCTCCGCACCGGCGAAGACGCTGCGCGCCGCGCGCTCGATCAGGCCGAGGGACTCTGGTCGGCCGGCCTCTCGACGAATCTCGAGCGGCTCCGTGCACAGGACGACCTGCTCGCCGCCGACCTCGACCTCGCCGACGCGGAACTCGAGCGCCGCGTGCTCCACGTCGAACTGGCGCGCGCCCTCGGCACGATCCACCAGATCGCCGGCCTCTCGCGACCGCTCGCAACTTCGGCGCAATCGTTGGATGAACCGGAGGCACACCGTGCAGAGACTCGCTGAGATCTGCATCCGCCGCCCCGTGTTCGCCACGATGATGATCGTCGCGATGGTCGTCATCGGGATCGTCGGCTACGTCCGCCTCGGCGTGGACCGGCTGCCGTCGGTGGACCTGCCGTCGGTCCGCGTGCAGACGCGGCTCCCCGGCGCGTCCCCCGAAGAGGTCGAGACGGAGGTCTCGAAGATCATCGAAGAGGCTGTGAACTCGGTCGAGGGGATCGACCAGCTCCGATCGATCTCCGGCCCCGGCACCTCGATCGTGCTCGCCACGTTCCAGCTCGATCGAGACATCGACGTGGCGGCGCAGGACGTCCGCGACAAGGTCTCGTCGATCCTGAACAAGCTGCCGGCCACGGCCGATCCGCCGGTCGTCGCGAAGGTGGACAACGACTCCGAGGCCGTCATCACCGTGGCCCTCTCGGCCGACCGCGACCTGCGGGAACTCACCGAGTACGCCGACAAGGTCGTCAAGGTGCGCCTCGAGCGGTCGCCCGGCGTCGGCGAGGTGAAGATCGTCGGCGGGCTGCTGCGCACGATGAACCTGTGGCTCGACGCCGACCGCCTCGCGGCGTACGACCTGCCCGTCACTTCCGTGCGCGACGCCGTCGCCGCGCAGAACTCGAACGTCCCCGGCGGCAACGTCACGGGCGGCGGCCGCGAGCAGACGCTCCGCACGATGGGACGTCTCTCCGACGCGAACTCGTTCGAGCAGATCGTCGTCGCAACGGTGAACGGCGTGCCGGTCCGCGTCGCCGACGTCGGCCGCGCCGAGGACGGCAACGCCGAGCGCCGCTCGCTGGCGCGTCTCGACGGGCGCCCGACGGTCGTTCTCGAGATCGTGCGGCAGTCCGGCGCCAGCACGATCGGCGTGATCGAAGGAGTCAAGCGGCAGCTCGACATCGTGCGCCCGCAACTCCCCGCCGACGTCCAGCTCGCGGTCATCCGCGACCAATCGCGCTACATCGAGGCGGCGCTCCACGAGATCGACACGCATCTCATCCTGGGCAGCTTGCTCGCGACGTTCGTCGTGCTGCTCTTCATGCGGAGCTGGCAGTCCACGCTCATCGCGTGCGTCGCGATCCCGGTGTCGGTCGTCGCGACGTTCGCAGTGATGTGGGCGCTCGGTTTCACGCTGAACAGCGTCACGATGCTCGCCCTCGTGCTCATGGTCGGCATCGTGATCGACGACGCGATCGTGGTCCTCGAGAACGTGTTCCGCTTCGTCGAGGAGAAGGGCATGGACCCGATGGATGCGGCGCGCGAGGCGACCGCGGAGATCGGCCTCGCGGTCCTCGCGACGACGCTCTCGCTGGTCGTGATCTTCGTGCCGGTCTCGTTCATGTCGAGCATCTCCGGCCGATTCCTCTACCAGTTCGGCATCACGTCGGCCGCCGCGATCCTGGTCAGTCTGTTCGTGTCGTTCACGCTCACGCCGATGATGGCGGCACGGCTCCTCCGGAAGTCCGCACATGCGATCGGCCACGACGCTGCGGCCTCGCGCCGCGGCTTCTACGGGCTGATCGATCGCTCGTACACCGCGATGCTCGGATGGTCGATGCGGCACCGCATCGTGATCGTCGTGCTGGCCCTCGCGTCGATCGGCGCGTCCGTCCCGCTGATGGCGGCGGTTCCGCGCGAGTTCACGCCTTCGGACGTGGACGAAGCCGAATTCAGCGTGCAAGTGAGCGCGCCGGAGGGCCTGAGCCTTCCCGCGATGGACGAGGCGATGGCCGAGGTCGAGGCGGAGATCCGCGGGGTGCCCGGCGTGCGCACGACGCTCGGTACCGTGGGCGGCGGATTCATCGGCCAGGTGAACTCAGGCAGCGTGTACGTCCGCATCGCGCCGCACGAGGAACGCACGCTGTCCGTCACGCGATTGCTCAAGTCCACGCTCGACGGGCACCCGTCGGCCGCGTGGGCCGGTAACTACTCGCAGTCCGACGTGATGACAGAGATCGACCGCCGCCTGAAGCGCATCACGCACCTGCGTTGCCAGGTCCGCAACTACCCGTCGTTCAACATCGGCGGCGGCTCGTTCGACGTGGACTACGTGATCCGCGGCCCGGTGCTCGAGGACCTCGACCGCTACGCGACGGCGCTCCGCGCGAAGTCCCTCGAAGCCGGCGGCTTCCGCGGGCTCGACACGACGCTCCGCCTCGACAAGCCCGAGCTCCGCGTGCGCATCGACCGCGAACGCGCGGCCGACCTCGGCGTCCGCGCCCGCGACGTCGGCACAGCGCTCCGCCTGCTCGTCGGCGGAGACGAGGAGGTGTCTCGCTTCCGCGACGACGCCGCGGGCGAGGACTACGACGTGCGCCTGCGCCTCGACGCGTCCGACCGCGAACGATCCGACCTGCTCGGGCTGCTCCGCCTCCCCCGCCCGGGCGGCGGCACCGTGGAACTCTCCGCCGTGGCCGACGTCACCGCCGCGCGCGCGCCGTCGCGCATCGACCGGCTCGACCGTCAGCGCATGGTCTCCGTGCGCGGCGGCGTCGCGCCCGGCTTCGCCCTGTCGGACCGGCTCGAGGTCGTCCAACGCACCGCCGCGTCGCTCGACATGGGCCCGCAGTACACGACGCAGGTCCTCGGCCGCGGTCGCGAGATGGAACGCACGTCGGCCGAGTTCGTGTGGGCGTTCGTGCTCTCGGTCGTCTTCATGTACCTCATCCTCGCGTCGCAGTTCGAGAGCCTCCTCCACCCGCTCACGATCCTGCTCTCGCTGCCGCTGTCCATACCCTTCGCGCTCTTCTCGCTCTGGGCCGTCGGCGGCACGCTCAACCTCTACTCCGCCCTCGGCATCCTGGTCCTCTTCGGCGTCGTGAAGAAGAACTCGATCCTGCAGATCGACCACATGAACGGCCTGATCGCGAAGGGCCTGCCTCGCGCGGAGGCGATCCTCCAGGCGAACCGCGACCGCCTCCGCCCCATCCTAATGACGACTCTCGCCCTCGTCGCGGGCATGCTCCCTCTGGCCCTCGGCAGCGGCCCCGGCGCCGAGGAACGCCGCGCCGTCGCCGTCGTCGTCATCGGTGGCCAGTCGCTCTGCCTGCTCCTCACACTCCTCGTCACGCCGGTCGCGTACTCGATCTTCGACGACATGCGCACCTGGCCCAGCCGCCGTCGCGCGGCCCGGGCGACCGCGGCGATCGCGTCTACAGCGCCGTCCGAACCTGCGACGCCGAGCGGCGACACGCCCGCGTAACGCAGTCTCCGATCGATCGACTTCACGGGTCTCGGACGATCCGCGGCCACCGATACCGCGCGCCGAGCGTCATGCACCGGAGCGCTGTCTCGCGGAACCGCGTGTCCTCGTCGTCGCGGCCGTCGGATGGGTCCCACGACCCGCCGAAGGTCTCGCCCTGCCGTTGCATCGCGAGGTCATCTCGGCCGATCGCTTCATCCCAGCGGCGCCACGTCTCGCCGCCGAGTTGGAACGCCGCGAGGGCGCCGAGCAGTCGCCCTTCGAGATCGTCGGACCGCAGTTCGTCCAGGAGTCGGTCGCAGGCGAGTCGCAGCGTCGCGTCGTTCCGAATCGCCTCGGGATCGGCGATCGCGGTCGCGAGCACGCGCGCGAGGATCGTGGCGGCGTCGGGCACCGCGTCGCCGAACCACTCGAGTGCCTTGGGGAACGCGGTGCGGTCCACTTCGAGCTCGCACAGATGCGCAACCGCGAGCACCGTGACGGCCGCTGCGGTCGCGGCTCGATCGCCGGACGTGGCATCCGCGGCGTCGGCCCAGCTTCCGTCGTCCAACTGCTTCGCGCGGATGTAGTTCACGCCGCGCTGCGCCGCGTCCTTGAAGATCACCGAGCACGTCACTCCGTACGCCTCGACCATCGCGAGCGCCGGGACGACGTGACCGGGAAACGACGTGGCGTCGAACGCGCCATCCTCCAACTGCGTCGTTCGAAGCCGACGCAGCCCGGACTTCACGCACTCCTTCTGGTCGCCCGTCTGGTGCGTGCGCCCGGTGCTCAGGATGGCGAGGAGCGCCAAGCCCGTCGTCGCGGCGTCGGGCGCGTCTCCATCCGCCGGGCCGGTGGTCGCGGCGCCGCGTCGCGTCCATCCGCCGTCGGCGAGTTGGCGCAACGCAATCCAATCGGCCGCTCGATCCGCGGCGAGTGCGGCCGGTCGCCGCATCAGGTCGGTGCCCCGGCGGGCACGTCGGTCCTCGAGAGGCGACAGCGGGCCGGAGAAGCCCACGGTCCCCGTCTCTCGCGCCGACTCGGCGCCATCGCGCAACGCGTCCGCCTCGGGTTCCTCCGTGCCGGGCGCGCGAGCCGCATCCGCACTCGGCGCGGCCGCTCGACCACCGCGTGACGGCGGCGCTCGTCGCTCCGCGCGCCGATCGACTGCGACCGGGATCGCGGGGGCCGGCGGCGCCTCGTCGCGTCCGCAGCCGCACGCCAGACAGGCGGCCACCGCCAGGGCCACGATGCGGCTCGTTCGGGATGGGCGCATGCTCCAGATCAACGTACGACCTCCGAGTGGGTTCGACTGCCCGGGTCGCGATGGTCCCGGGCCAGCCCGCGGTCGGGGGCGTCGCGATGAGACTTGGAAGTTCGAGATACGAACCCGGACTCAGCTCTTCGCGATCGCGCGACGGGGGCCAAGTCGCAGGGCCGCGAACCCTGCATCGACGGCGCCCCGGTCCCGTTCACGCGCCGCGCCCGCGCCCGCGCTACGCGACGTACCGCGACCACGCCTCGGCCAGCATCCCGGCCAGCATCCCGAAGCCGTACCCCATCACGATCAGCCCGATCGCCTGCATCGGCCACCGCAGGATCCGCCAGCGGGCCCGATCTCGCCACGCCAGCCGCCCGAACGCGAGGGCCAGCAGCATCACCATCACACGCGACACCAGCGGCAGCGTCGGTCGGCCGCCCGGAGCCGCGAATCCCGCCAGGTTGGCGACCACGACCTGCGCGGCCCCGGCGAGGAAGAACCCGCAAATCGCGATCCGTCGGAACACGCCGGAACCGGCCGGTCCGGGAGACGCTGACGCCGAGAGCTGAGTCGTACTCATGAGAGTCGGCGAGTCTACCACCCGTCATGAGCGGTCCCCGTCTGGTCCAACGACGCCCGTCGTTCGCGTGAGTGCGACGCCCGTTTGCGCGTCGCGGTCCTCGACGCCTCGACCGGCAAGCCCTTGCGCCACGCGAACGTCCTCGTCACCCACGGCGGCGGCGACCTGTGGATCGTGGGCGGCGTCCTCCCCCGCCGCAACGAGCCGTCCGTCCACGTGACGATCCGACTCGAGCCGCAACAGCCGTCGGGCTGCCGCTGACGCGCGTCCGCCGGGCAACCGCGTGAACGCGGCGACACGCGATGTCGCTTCGTCCGCGCCCGTGCTCTAATGCCGCACGTGGACGAGAGGACCCGCCGCTACTACGACACCCACGGCCGCGACCTCGGCGCGACCTACGCCGGCATCGCGAGCCCGATGCGACGGTACTTCGCCATGACGTTCGCCCCCGGTGCGCGCGTCCTCGATGTCGGCGCCGGCGTCGGCCGCGACGTTGCGGAACTCGTGAGCGAGGGCTACCAGGCCTGGGGCATCGAGCCGTCGGAGCCGTTCCGCGAGACGGCGATCGTGCGCTTCCCGCAGATCGGCGACCGCCTCCGCGCAGGGTCTCTGCCCGACGCCATGCCGTCCATCGACGAGTTCGGCGGCCGGTTCGACGGAATCCTCTGCTCGGCCGTCCTCCAGCATCTACCGCGCACGCACCTCTTCGACACGGTGTTCGTGCTGAAGTCCCTGCTGCGGGAGCGCGGGCGCATCCTCGTCTCGATCCCCGTGGAGCGCCCCGGTCTCGTGGACTCGAGAGACGAACACAGCCGCCTGTTCAACGGCGTGACGGCCGACGAGATCGAGCTCCTCTTCGAGCGGGCGGGTTTCGCGTCGATCGGTCGCTGGGAGGGAAACGACGCCCGACCGGACAATCGCCCCGGGCACCGCTGGGCGACGCTCGCACTGGAGCTGCGATCGTCGGGTTCCTCGCGACCGATCGACCACATCGAGGCGGTCCTCAGCCGCGACAAGAAGGTTGCGACATACAAGCTGGCGCTGATCCGCGCCCTCTGTGCGATCGCCTTGACGGAGCCGCGACGCGCGCGGTTCACCGCGGACGGCATCGTGCGCGTGCCGCTCGCTGCAATCGCGGAGCGGTGGATCGACTACTACTGGCCCCTCTTCGAGTCGGCGACGTTCCTCCCGCAGATGCAGAGTGAGACGACGGCGAGCGGCCACAAAGTCGCGTTCACATCGATGCTCGATGCGCTCATTTCGACCTACCGCGGCCACGGAGGACTCGCCGCGTTCGCCGCCCACCGACGCGCCGGATGCTTGATCGAATCCGCCCGCCCGATCCACGCGTCGCTCCTGCGGACGCTGCGCCGGACGATCTGCGACGGCCCCGTCACGCACGCCGGCGGATCGCTCTCCGCCCGCATGTTCGGTCGCGATGGGAACGACGTCCTCGTCGCGGCGCCCCTTTGGCGCGAACTCTCGCTCATGGGCCACTGGATTCAGGACGCACTGCTCCTGCGGTGGGCAGAGCTGGTTGTCCGCTTCTCGAACGACGATGTCACAGCCGAAGCCGCGATCACGCGCCTCGTAGTGTCGCCGGAGACCGAGCGCGATACGTACGCCGCGCGCGAACTCTACCTCCGTCAGCCGACGCTCGAATGCGTGTGGACCGGCGATCCCGTCAACGCAAAGAGCCTCGCCATCGATCATGTCCTGCCCTACTCGCTCTGGCGCAACAACGACCTATGGAACCTGCTGCCGAGCCACACGAGAGAGAACGCGCGGAAGTCCGACAAGCTGCCGACGCGCGACCTGCTCCGCGCCCGACGCGACGCGATCGCGCATTGCTGGTCGCTCGGCCGCGAGGCCTTCCCGCGACGGTTCGCCGCCGAAGCGCGCACCCAGACCGGCGACGAGGACGCCGACCTCTCTCGCCTCTTCGACGCCCTCGTCGAGTCCGTCGAGGTCACCGCGCTGCAGCGAGCGTGTTCGAGGTGGGAACCGTAGGAGCGAGACGCCACCCTTCTGCCACTCAGTGCCGATCCGTGGACAGGAGGATCTCGCTCCGGTGGTACTCGAGGTAGTGCCGCTGTCCGGCGCTGAATGCGCCGACTCGAACGCGTTCATTCGGTGAGATTCCCATGCGTGCAAGCGAGTGCGTGTCGGCCACCGGCGAGACCAGGAGCTCACCGTTATCCTCGAAGGAGATGAACCCCCGGTCGAAGAGGTGGTCGACAGCAGGCGTCAGTAACAGCCCGTTCTCGCCGTCGAGCCGTTCGCTGTTGTCGGCATGCCGCCACGGTTTGCAGTGGCTCGCGATCAGGTGTTCGGGGTTGTCAACGCCCGTCACCCTGCACGCTCGCTCGATGCTACGAACGTTCCGGCGGAACAGACCTTGGCCGCGCCGACTGAGGATCAACGCCACGCGGTCCGTCTCCGACACCGCCGCGCTCGTGCGCAGGGCCTGCTCCTCGCGGCTCTCCCACGTGGAGTAGATCTCCTCGGTCGCGTCCAAGTGCTCGCCGACCCGTTCGGGCATGGGCAGTTGCGGCGCGTAGGCCAGTTCCTGCGCCTGATAGCCGATGAGCGCGACGAGTTCCACGAGCAGCGGTCGAGGAACCTCAGCGAGGTAGACGCCCTGGAGTCCGTATCCGGAGTCCCGTTGGAGCGGCGAGTACCGCTCCGGCAGGTGGGGACGCAGGCGGTCGATGTGGTCCTTTGGCCGAATCTGGACTGTCAGCGGCACCCAATGAACGTCGACACGCCAGCCGATCCGGCTCCAATTCAGCCCGGTGCCCTCGAACTCCGGCGGCTTCGGAAACTCGTAGCAGTACGACCTGACGATCCCGATCGACCGGATGAACTGGTCCTCGAACGACAGGACGAGGTCCCCCGGCGCGACCTCGCGCATCGTGTCGTAGAAGCGATTTCGATGGCCGTTCGCGTTGCGTTTGGGCGACCACATGTAGCCGCCAAGCTGCTCCTGGCGGAACGTCTGGTTCTGGTTGACCCACCAAGATCGCACGCGGGGCCCTCGTCGCCGGAGTCGTGGCTCAAGTGTAGCAACCGCTGCACCGGGACGTCGCACGCGAACGCCGACCCGCCGACTGCCTCCTCAGCGCAGCATCGGAGTCAGCACGAGATCCAAGTAGTTCGCGCTCACGGGACCCTCGGAGTAGGTCCGCGCCGAGCGGGTCAGGCGGCGCAGGACGGCCTCGTACTCGTCGCGGCTCACGTCATGCAGCGACATGTGCAGACGCGCCGCCGCCCGCAGGTAGGAGAAGATCGGATGCGGATCGCTCCCGTCGGGGCGGCGACGCAGGTGGTTGTAGAGTCGCTCGAACTCGCGGTCGCGGACGACCGTCTTGGTGCTCGCGCAGAAGTCGGCCGCCGTCAGCTCGATCATCGCAAAGAAGGTCACGTACTCCGCGGTCGGCCCCTTCGCGAAGTCGGGCGGCTTGCGGTCGCCTGTGAACAGTTGATCCGCGGGCTTGAGCGTCACGACGGCGACGCGCTCACCCGACACGACGGTCACTTCGTCGGCGATCGACACGACGTGGCGCTCGCGGTCGAGTTGAATCCCGACGATCGGCAGCGGCGCGTCGTCGCCGATCTCGATCTGGGCCTTGACGAGCGCATCGATCACGATCTGGTCCACGTCGTCCTCCGTTCAAATGGCCGGTGTGACGGCCAGATTAGGTGTGACGTTGCGCGCTCGGCGATCAGCGGTCATCCGCACCGTCCTCCCAGGATTCTGTGGGTCGTCGCCGTCGGCCGTCGGCGCGCGTGCCCCAGCCAGCCCGCCGAGCCTGCCGGGATAACGGACGATGATGCAAGTCCATGGAGAACCATCACTTGGAGCCGCCTCCTGGTTCATTTTCACGGTCGAATGAAAATGCCTCCTGCTCAGCCAGTCGCGTCCCAGCAGCGGGGCGGGACACGCAGGGTAGCACCGGACGGTGCGCGCCCGATGCCCAGCGGGATCACTCAACGCCGTCGGGCCCACCGCGCGAGGTCCTTGTTCACCTGCGTCAGATCGAACGCCTCCGGATCGAAGCTGCCCCCGACCCACTCGATCAGCTCGTCGTACTCCTCGTGCTTCGGGTCTGCGATCGCCGCCAGGAACTCCACGTACCCGTAGGGCCCGCCGACATCTTCAGGGGGACACGCACGCGCGCCTGCGGTGCAGGATGGGACGCGCACCGGCACGTTCGCGGGCTCGAAGCGCAGTTCGTGCTCCCAGCCGTCGCCGAAGTCGTACTCGTACCGCACTCCGACCTTCTTCGTCGAGCAGAGCTTCCGGAGGGTGATCTCGCCCTCGTCATCGACGGCCATGTCCCCGTCGACGTCCAGTTCGTCGTCGGGATTGCTCCACTTCCGGCTCCCCTGCTCGAAGAAGTGCAGATGCGAATCCGTCCAACCGATCGCGATCTGGAGAACCTCATGAAGGTCTCGGAGGGTCAGGTCGCCGGGCAGCAGGAGTTCGCGCCAGACGGGTGGACGGACATCGAGAAGCGTCACGCGGAGTCGGTAGTCGGTGAGGGGACGGCGGTCGGGCATCTGGACCTCCTACCGGAGGCTACATCGCCCGTCCCACAGTCGCGCTCCTGAGATCCCGACACGCCACGAGCAACGTGTGGCTGAGGCGAACGCGGGTCCTCGCGCCGTCGTGACACTCCGACAGGTTCTTCGACAGGGAGTCGTCGATGCGGCGCAGCTACGGGAAGGACGTGGCAGGCCTCGTCGCCTCGCTCGCTCGCTCGGATGCCCGCGTTCGAGGCCGAGCTGTGGCGGAGAGATCGGGATTCGAACCCGAGGTGGGGTTTAACCCCCACACCGCATTAGCAATGCGGCGCTTTCGACCGCTCAGCCATCTCTCCGCAGTCGTGTGGAGGGGGGAAGGTAGCCACACGGGGCGGATCCCGCCAAGATCGCCTCAGCGAGACGACGAACAGCCGTGGGTTCGAGCGTGAACAGTGGGCAGACGCCGGCCGCATCGGCCGCATCGGCCGCGCTGGCCGCGCCGGCCGCGCCTGCGCACTGTCACCCCGGGGAACCACGGGCTGCGCCGAGCGGCGTGACCCAGGTCGGGATTGCCGTGGGGTCGCGTCCGGCGATCGGGCCGGAGCGTGGTAGGCTGCACGGATGCCGAGCCCCGCCAAGAACCGATCGACGCTGACGCACGCGGATCGACCCGCAAGCCAGGCGGCAAGCCAGGCGGCGAGCCGGGCGGCAAGCCACGCGGCAAACCGGGACATGAAGGGTCGCGCCAAGAGCGCGGCCGATGGGCCCGTGAGCACGGTCGCGCAGCCGACGAAGGCACGGCCGGACCGTCCAGCAATGGCCGCCAAGCAACCGGCAGCGGCGGAGGACATCGCGATCGCTGCAGCCAACCAGTCGGCAATGGCGACGACCCTGGCTGCAACTTCCGCGAGGCCGACTTCGAGGCCAACGTCGAAGTCGGCGGCGCCATCACCCACCCCGTCGCCCTTGGGCGGGATGCTCCCGCGGGCGCGGGCGGCTACGGCGTCGGTCGGCTACGGGGCGGTGACTCCGGCCGCGATCGGCACGGACCCGGCTGACGCACTGCTGGCGCGCACGCCCGTCGTCGCTGCGCCACTGACGGTTGCACCAGCGATCGTGGCGGCCGCAGTCGCATCCCCCGCCGCGGACCCGGCGATCGATCCTGGCGACGTTGCCGTTCCCGCCGTTCCCGCCGCCACGTCGCCCGCTGACGCGCTCGCCGTGGGGGCTTCGCCCGCGGTCGCCGCAGCGTCGCCCCGCCCGCGGGACGATGACGCGTTCCCCTGCCCGGTCTACGACAACGCACGCGGTCGGCCCTGCGGCGACCCGGTCGAGTCGGACACGCTCACGTGTCTGAAACACCGCTCGCGCCCGACGCGCACGCAAGTGAGCCGCAACGATGCCGCACGGCGTCGATACGGCGGGTGACGCGATCGAAGCCGCGGGGTGTGCCGCCGCCACAAGGGCGCGAGTCACCGCAGGCGTTGACGCGAAGGGCGTCACCGACGGCGTCGCAGGCGAACTCGTCTCGGCCGCAGGAGTTCTCGATCTCGCGTTGACGCCTCCGCGCAGGCAAGGGATGATGCACCGATGCGACTGATCCTCAGACTCCTGGCCGCACTGGTCTTCGTCGCGGCCGCCATGGTCGCCACGACCGGGTCGCCTGCGCCCGCCCTGGCCGGCAACCCCGACGCCGTCTGCGACTGCAAGGAGGGCTACGGCGCGTGCCAGCACTTCCTCCACGCGCCGTGGGGCGCAACCGCAGACCCGTGCTACTGCGACCGGTGCCGGGAGTACTCGCAGCACGACGGCAAGACGGTCCCGGAGGGGATGAACGCCCAGTGCTTCACGAGCGCACGGAGCGACTGCTACCTGAAGCGGCACGCGATGGCGTGGCGGCTCGGCTGCAGCGAGTGCGCAAAGAAGGACAAGTGCTGCCCGCTCGAGAAGAGCCAGAACTGCCCGGACTGCGAGAGCGACAGCAACCCGATCGCCAACGACGCGCTCGGCAACCCGATGAAGGAGTTCGCGCTCAAGCGACTCGATGCGGAGTCGAAGTTCTTCAAGAAGCCCGACGACGTCACGGTGATCTACAACAAGCACTTCTACCTGGTGATCGACGTGGGCGGCGTGAAGGTGAAGATGATGGGCGGCGGCGCGAAGGTCTTCACCGCGCACGAGTACGCCCACCTCATGATCGAACGGGCCGAAATGGCGCGGAAGGAGTTCGTCCGCGCGTTCGGCGAGCCGTCGATGTCGAAGCCGCTCGGGATCTACCTGTGCGAACGCGAACGCGACTCGCAGAACATCGCCGCCCAGTACCTCCGCGGCCCGCGCGCGAACGTCCTGAAGGGCGGCGGCGGCGCCGACGTCTCGAACGGGATCTGCTGGTCGGGCGTCGTGGACAACGCTCAGAAGGCGCAGCCCGACGAGATGCTCCACTTCTCGATGCGGCACCTGATCGGCCACGCGCTGATCTCGAACTGGCCGACGACGGACCCCTCGGCGAAAGCGCTGCCGATCTGGATCGACGAAGGTATCTCGCACTGGCTCGCGCGCTGCGAGGACCGCTTCCGCGACCTGGTGGTCTGGTGCGCGAACGAAGGCACGCCGCTCTCGGGCAGCGGCAAGGGATGGGACTCCGACGTCTCGAAGTACGCGGCCGGTGGGAAGATCGATCCGATCGAGAAGCTCATGGGCAAGACGGCGGTCGGCCAACTCACGATCGACGACCACAAGCGCTGCTGGAGCTACTTCGATGTCTTCCTGCGCGAATGGAAAGAGCCGTTCGTCAAGCTGATCGCGGACTTGCGTCGGATGAAGGAGCCGCGCGACGCCTTCATGGCGAACGTTCAGTGCACGCCGGAGATCTTCGACGAACGATGGCGCGAGCGCGTGACGGGGCGCCGCAAGTCGGTCTCGCCCGACGGCACCGAGGGCACGCCCGAGGACAACGACTCGCCGTCGGCGCGCGAGCGCCGTTCGATCCTGTCCGAGACCGAGCCCGCAATGATCGCCGCGAAGGTGCGTGCGCTGGGCACCGTGGACGACCCGAAGACGGTGGACGTGCTGCTCGACCTCTTCTCGCGGAACAGCGAACTCGTGCGCGAGACCTGCTTCGTCTCCCTGTGCAAGATGAAGGAAGCGGAGTGCCTCGAGCGCATCTGGAACTACGGCCTCGTTCACAAAGAGGGGATGGTCCGGGCGTATGCCGCACGCGCGTGCGGCAAGCTCGAGTTGGAGTTCGCGAAGCAGAAGCTCCGCGCGCAGATCGCCGGCGACACGCACTGGCTCGCCCGCGCCGAGGCGTCGATCGCGCTGGCGATCCTGAAGGACGCCGATTCGATGTCGGTCATGCGAAAGATGGTCAACGGCGACCCGGCTGAGAAGTCACAGCTCGCAGCGATGGACTCGCTCGGGATGTTCGGCGAGGACGCTCAGATGTCGGTGCCGCTCATCCTGAAGCAACTCGAGTCCGGCCAATGGCAGCTCCGCATCGGCGCCTGCCAGTCGCTCGCCAAGATCGGGTCGATGGAAGCCGTCGAAACGCTCGTCACCCGCATGGAGCAGGAGCAGGGCCGCGTGCGTGAGGAGATCCGGGACGCGCTGAAGGCGATCACCTACGACGACCTCGGAATGAAGCCTGAGAACTGGCGCAAGTGGTGGGACCGTGAGAAGGCGAACACCCCGGGCGGCGGGCTTCCGAAGCGCCCGAACAAGCCGAAGCCGGAGGTCGCCGGAGGTCCCGGCGCGCCGAAGAAGGTCGATCCGAACGAACGCTACGGAGAGGTCCCGAAGTACTACGGCATCGAACTCTACTCCAGCCGGATCGGGTTCATCCTCGACACGTCGCTGTCGATGGCCCAGCGCTTCGAGCCGGATTCCTCGGCGTCGTCGGCGCTGTCACACACGTACACCGGCCACGACAAGCTCTCCATCTGCAAGGAGGAGATCGCGCAGTCGCTCACGACGCTCGACCCTCGCGCCCACTTCTCCGTGATCGTGTTCAACACACGCGTGCAGGCCTACAAGAAGAACCCCATTCCGGCGTCGGCGGGCAACGTGGCCGGCGCCACGGCGTGGATCAAGGGCCTGCCCCCGGCCGGCGAGACGAACTACTACGACGGCCTCCGCGCCGCGCTCGACCTCGACGAGTCGCCCGACGACCTCCCCGACTTCCGCCGCACGCCCGACACGATCACGTTCCTGACCGACGGCTCCCCCACGCAGGGAGAGATCACCGACCGCGACACGCTCCTCGAGTGGTACACGTCGCTCAACCGCTACTCGCGCATCCGCACGCACGTCATCTGCTTCGGCACCACCGACGTGGACGTCGTCCTCCTCCGCGGCATGGCCGAGCGCAACGGCGGCAAGTTCGTGCAGGTGGCCGGGAAACAGTAGTCGCGAACGGTGAGGACGAGGGCGAATTGAAGTCGCCGTCTCGACGCTGAACGCCGCCGACGGGCTACCATGCGCCCCGAGTAACGCAATGGCCCGCATCCTGATCGTCGAGGACGAGCCCGAACTCGCGCAAGCGCTTCGGGTCGCATTCACCGACGAATTGCACGCGGTGGACGTGGCCTCCGACGGCGCAGAGGGGCTCTGGGCCGCGCGCACGGGCGAGTACGACCTGCTGATCCTCGACCGGATGCTCCCCGCGATGTCCGGACTCGACGTCTGCCGCGAGCTTCGACGCAGCGGCGCCACGCTCCCGATCCTGATGCTGACCGCCCGTGACGCGCCGGCCGACGTGATCGAAGGGCTCGACGCGGGTGCCGACGACTACGTCGCCAAACCGTTCCGGGTCGGCGTCCTGCTCGCGCGGGTTCGCGCGCAGCTTCGATCGCGAGCGGCCACGGGAGCCAGCCGGATCGAGATCGCGGACCTGGTGGTGGACGTCGCGGCGCACAGCGTGTCGCGCGGCGGCGTGGCGGTCTCCCTGACTGCGCGAGAGTGCGCACTGCTCGAACACTTGGCCGTCCACCGCAACCGAATCGTGTCGAAGACCCGCCTGCTCGAGGCGGTCTGGGAGCGTGACTGCGACCCGGACTCGAACGTGGTCGAGGTCTACATTGCTGCGCTGCGACGCAAGATCGACCGCGGAAGGGGAGTTCCCCTGCTGCACACAGTGCGCGGCGCCGGCTACGTGCTACGGGAGCCGTGACGGATGAGACCCCGCACTCTCCGGACACGCCTCGCGATCTGGGCGGCGGCGCTCGCGATCTTCGTGGCCACCGCCGTCGCTGCGACGTTCTACATGGCCACACGCCGCACGTTGCTCGAGGCGCTCGACGAGTCGCTCGAGTCGAGAACGCGAGCCATCGCGGAGATCGTCCGCACCGCCGGCGACGGTCGTCTCTTGCCGAGTTCGACGCTGCTCCGTCCGTTCGCCGGCCGGGACCCAGCCCACGGGTACGACGTCCGCGTGGCGACGACTCTCGAGCGCATCGCCGGCGAGTACCCGGGAGAACGAAGTGCCTGTCCGTTCACCGACGCGGAACTCGCGGCGCTCGTGACGCAGGCGCAGTCGTCGGCTGGGACCCATCGCCGCATCAGCGCGATGCGTTCCGTCGGGGACAGCGACGCTGTTCTGGCAATCGCCGAAGTGTTCCCCGGGAGTCGAACGGCGGCGGGGACCGACACACCGCTCGTGGTGCTGGCGTACGAGGACTTCGCGGAGATCGCGTCGAACCTCGACCGCGTGCTGGCACGACTGGCCGCCGTTTCCGTTCTCGGGGCGTTCCTCGCCGTCGTCGGCGCCCTGGCGCTCGCCCGCCGAATCGCAGCTCCGATCGAGGCGATCGCGGGCGCTGCCGCACGGTTCGGCGACGACGACGCCGGGCACCGTGTGCCGGAGCCCGGCACGGGCGACGAGGTGGATCGGCTCGCACAGGCGCTCAACGCGGCGCTCGCGCGCCTCGACGACGCCTACGCGCGCCAGGCGCAGTTCACGGCGGACGCCGCACACGAACTCCGCACGCCGGTCTCCATCGTGATGTCGCGCTGCGAGGTGGCTCTCCGCCGTGACCGCTCGGCGGACGAGTACCGCGAGGCGATCGGAGCATCCCTCGCAGCGGCGACGCGGATGTCGGACCTGATCGACGGTCTCCTGCTGCTGGCCCGATCCGACGCAGGCGTGCCGTCGATCCGGGTCGAGCACCTGGACCTGTCCGAGCTCGTGCGGTCGGTCGTCCACGAGTTCGAGGCGCTCCCTGCGTCCGCGGGCCACGCGATCGCCGTGGAATCCGCAGGCGATTCGTTCGCCGTGCAGGGGGATGCGGCGCTCCTCGCGGTCCTTCTCCGCAATCTCCTGACCAACGCAGTCGTCCACGGCGGCGGCACGGGACCGATCACCGTCGCCGTCCGGGACCGCGGGGACTCGGTCGAGCTCTCCGTACACGACGAAGGCGCCGGCATCCGGCCGGAACACCTGCCGCACGTGTTCGAGCGGTTCTTCCGCGGTGACGCCTCCAGGTCGCGGGCCACCGGCGGGAGCGGGCTCGGACTCACGATCGTGCGTCGTGTCGCGAACTTGCACGGCGGCGACGTGTCCGTGACCAGCCAACCGGGCCAGGGATGCACAGTGACGGCAACTGTCGCGGCAACTGTGACGGCAACCGCGCGGCGCAGCGACCGCTGCGTCGGCGACGCATAACGGGGAACTCGCCGCCCGCTTCAGGTTCCCCTCACCCGGCCGTGCGAGCCTCTTCGTGAACACACGAGCGACGGCACGCCGCGTCGCCGACGCGCGGAGCCGCCGCCGGAAGAGGATCGTCCAGATCCCATGTCGCAAACTAGTCCTGGCAACTCGTCACACGCGGTCCGCCGATCGCTCCGCCGCCCGAGCGGAACCGACGGGTGCAACCAGTCGCTCGCATCCCCGGAACTCAACTCGCGCGTGACCGAGAGTCCGCCGCTCGGCCGGGCAACGGTGCTGCGTCGCACCTACGCCCTCTCGTACCCGCTGCTGCTCGTGAACATGATCGGGTTCCTCCGGGAGGTTGACGCGCCGACGGTCGGAACCGCGGTGTACGTCGCTGCGGTCTACCTCACGTATGGGTTGATCTACCTGCTCCCACCGCTGTTGCTCTCGCTCGCGGTGAACGCGGCTGTGTCGTGGAAGCGGGCCGGGGGTTCGCCCGCGGACGACCGCTCGTGGCGTTCGGTGCTCGTCCACGCCGTGGCAGTCGTCGGTTTCGCGTTGGTCCAGATCGTGATCTTCGCAGACGTCCGGGTCCACGCGATGTACGGCTTCCACATCAACGGCTTTGTCCTGAACCTGGTCTCGACCCCCGGCGGCATCGCGTCGATGGACCTCGGCGCCGGAACGGAGACGACCTTGGCGCTGATCGCCGTCGGCGCCGTCGTCGCACAGGCGCTGGTGCTGCTGGCGGCCCGCTCCCGACGGTGGCCCGCGATCGCCTTCCCGCCGCGCCGCACCGTCGTGATCGCGGTCGTCGCGGCCGTCGCAATGACCATCGGCGAGCGGCTCGCGTACGCCGTCTGCCTGGAGTCGGACTTCTCGCCGGTTCTCGTCGCGAGCGAGAAGTTCCCTGCGCACAAGGGCCTCAAGCTCCACGGCCTCGCGCGCTGGATGGGCGTCACGAAGCCGGCGGCCGACGGCGTCAGGATGCACGAAGCCACCGGCGCCCTGCGCTACCCGCTCGCACCGATCCGGCAGCAACCGCGCGACAGGCCGAACATCGTCTGGCTCGCGTGCGAGTCCCTCCGGGCCGACGCCCTGAATCCGGAGGTGATGCCGGCCACGTGGGAGTTCGCGAAGGACTCCACGCGATTCGCTGCGCACTGCAGCGCCGGCAACGGCACGCGCATGGGAATGTTCGGGATGTTCTACGGGCTCTACGGGCCGTACTGGTTCCCGATCCTCGCGGAGCGACGGGGGCCGGTCCTGCTCGACGTGATTCGCCGCGACGGCTACCAGATGAGCGCGTTCACGAGCGCCGCGTTCACGTACCCGGAGTTCGACCGGACGATCTTCGCGCAGTTCCCGCCGGACGAACTCCATGCATACGAGACGGGGATCGGGTGGAAGAGCGACCGTAAGAACGTCGGCGACCTGCTCGACGGGATCGACCGGAGGGATCCGGCTCGCCCCTTCTTCACGTTCATGTTCTTCGAGTCGCCGCACGCGAGCTATCGGTTCCCCCCGGAGTCGGTCATTCGAACCCCCTACCTCGATGAGATGAATTACGCCACGATGGACGCCGCCCGCGACGTCGAACTGATCCGCAACCGATACCTGAACGCCTGTCACCACCTCGACAGCCAGCTCGCTCGCGTGTTCGACCATCTCCGCGAGTCCGGACTGCTCGATCACACGATCGTGATCGTCACCGGCGATCACGGCGAGGAGTTCATGGAGAAGGGACGCCTCGGTCACAACTCGGCCTACTCGGAGGAGCAGACGCGCACTCCGCTCGTGATCCGCGCACCCGGGAAGTCGCCGGGTGTGGTGACGGACAGGACGAGTCACTGCGACATCCCCGCGACGGTGATGGCGCTCCTCGGTGTCGAAAACCCGCCGGACGACTATTCACTCGGCCACGACCTATTCGCTCGGACGGATCGCGACTACGTCGTGGTGTCCGAGTGGAACGACTTCGCGTACTTCGGTCCGGACGCGAAGGTCGTCTTCCCCACACGCGCGTACGGGTACGTCAATCAGGTCGTCACGACCAAGGACGATGCCCCGATCGCAGACAAGACGAACGTGCTCCGCGCCCACGTGTCGGACTTCGCGGAGATCATGCGTGGGCTCTCCCGCTTCCGCCGGTAGCGGAGACCGCCCGGCGCGCTCCAGTTGCCCCGGCGGACCCGCTCACAGTGGCGCCCGCCTCCCGTCGTCTCGCCGTGCCGAGCGACCCATCCGAACGCGCGAGGAGACAGCATGAACAAGGTCGCACAGGTCACCGTTGCGTTCTGGGCGATGAAGATCTGCGCCACGACGCTCGGCGAGACGGCGGGAGACCTGCTCTCGATGACGTTGAACGTCGGGTACGCCGTCAGTTCGATCGTGCTCGTCGGGATGTTCCTCGCGTCGTTCGTCGCGCAACTGCGTTCGCGCGCATTTCACCCGGCCCTCTACTGGCTCGTGGTGCTCCTCACGAGCACCGCTGGGACGACTCTCTCCGACTTCATGGACCGGACGCTCGGCCTGGGATACGCGCGCGGGTCCTTGATCCTCGTGTCGTGCCTCGTGGCCGTTCTGATCGCGTGGAGAGTCGTGGAGGGGTCGCTCTCCGTCACCCACATCGGCACCCGGCGCGCGGAGGCCTTCTACTGGGCTGCGATCCTGTGCTCGAACACGCTGGGCACGGCGCTCGGCGACTTCCTGGCCGATGACTCGGGCCTCGGATTCCTGGGAAGCGCGGCACTCATCGCGGGACTGCTCGCGGTGGTGCTGCTTCTCTATCGCTTCACGCCCGCGAATCGAGTCGCCCTGTTCTGGACTGCGTTCGTCCTGACGAGGCCGTTCGGCGCCACGTTCGGCGATCTGCTCACGAAGTCGTCCGACCAGGGCGGGCTCGACCTGGGGACCGCTGGTTCCTCCGCCGTACTCGCTGCGATCCTCGTCGTGCTCGTCTTCCGCGCAAGCCGCGCGCACGCGGCCGATGTCGGCAGATCGGCGTAGCGACCGCGTCGGACGTGCGTCGTCACGGCGTCCCCCCCCCCCGCGGCCGGCGCCCCGAGACTCGTACGAAGCCCTCCGCTGCCGCCGGACGTCGCCGCGACGCCGGTCCACGGGCGCCTCGCCGTCGCGCTCCTGTAGCCCGCCGAGGGTGCTCCGCCCCGCCGCTACCATCGCAGGTCGAAGGAGGCCCCATGGACTTCGCGTTCGGCCGACGCAGCGTCGTGGCTCGGATCTCGTTTGGCGGGCATCACGAAGTGCCCGATTCGGCAGCCGAGGTCCGCCCCGAGGCGCCCGCTGCCGACTTCGCCCCCGCCGAGGAGAAGTACGTATTCGTGGCCGAGATCGGCTCCGGCGGGATGGGCGAGGTGATGCTCGTCCACGACAGGGACCTGCGCCGCGAAGTCGCGATGAAGGTGATCCGCGGCGACGGGGCCGCGAGCGCGGAGATGACGCGCAGGTTCGTGGCGGAGGCGCAGGCGACCTCCCAGCTCGAGCACCCGGGCATCCCGCCGGTCCACGACATCGGCGTGACGCCGGACGGGAAGGTCTACTTCACGATGAAGGTCGTGCGCGGCGAGACGCTGTCGGGCGTGTTGAAGAAGCTGGTCCTCGGCGCGAAGGAGACCCGCGCCGCGTACAGCCTGCACAAGCTGGCGTCCGTGCTGGAGCGAGTGACGGAGGCTCTCCACTTCGCGCACGAGAGGGGGATCGTCCACCGCGACCTCAAGCCCGAGAACCTGATGCTCGGCGAGTTCGGCGAGGTCCACGTGATGGACTGGGGCATCGCGAAGGTGAGGCCCGCCTCGGGCGGGGACCGCGACGCCGAAGCGGACGTCGTCCACACGGTCGAGACGGACGGTCTCGCCCACGGTGCGACGCGGACGCAGGCGGGCACGGTGACGGGCACGATCCCGTACATGAGCCCCGAGCAGGCCCGCGGCGAGACACTCGACCGGCGGAGCGACGTCTACGCCCTCGGCGCGATCCTTTACGAGATGCTGACCCTCCAACCGGCGTACTCCGGCGGCGGCGTGCAGCTTCTCCTCAAGGTGCGCGAGGGCGAGTTCCCGGACGTCGCGACGCGCAACCCGCGGCGCCCGGTGCCGGAGTCACTCGCGGATCTCTGCCGCCGCGCGATGGCGAAGGACCCCGCGGCGCGGCCGGCCACGGCGCGGGAGTTCGGAGACGAACTGCGCGCGTGGCTTGACGGCCGCGCGGAGAAGGAACGCAGGCACAAGGAGGCGGAGGCGCTCGCCGCGCAGGGCCGCGAGTCGCTGGGGAAGTTCGCCGCGGCACGCGCGGCGACCGACGACGCGGAGCGCGCAGCGGAGGCGATGGCCCCGCAGTTCAAGCCGTGGCAGCCTCGGGCGGAGAAGCGGCCGCTCGCCGACGCACGCCGTCGCGTGACGGAGTCGCGCCGCGACGCCGCACTCGCCTTCGCCGAGACGACGCGGCTCCTCGAAGGCGCGCTCCTCGCGGAGTCCGACAACGCGACCGCCCGGGCGCTCCTCACCGAGCTGTGGAAGAGCCGGCTCGCCGAGGCGGAGCTCCGCGGGGTCGCGGACGACGCCGCGCACGCGCTGACGATGGTGCGGCGTTACGACGACGGACGCCTCGCTGCGCTGCTCGCGGGCGACGGGTCGCTGGAGCTCGCGAGCGATCCGCCGGGGGCGGAGGTGACGCTCCACCGCTTCGAGGACGACGACGGCGTGCTCGTCCCGGACACGGGCCGCGTGCTGGGTGCGACGCCGCTTCCCGCCGTTTCGCTCCCGATGGGCAGCTACCTCGCCGTCCTGCGCCGTCCCGGCTACGCCGACGTGCGCTACCCGGTCCACATCGCCCGCAACCGCGCGTGGCGGGGCACCGTGAAGCTGCGGATGCAGCGCGAGATCGGCACGGGGTTCGTGTACGTGCCGGGCGGCCCGTTCGTCTACGGGGAGGGGAAGGACGCGAAGATCCTGGAACTCCCGGACTTCGTCATCTCCGACAAGCCGGTGACGTTCGGCGACTGGGCGGAGTTCCTGACGGCGGTCGAGGAGGAGCAAGGACTCGACGCCGCGAGGAAGCTGGTGCCCAGCGTGCGCGGCGACGGCGACTACATGGAGCGGCGCGAGGACGGGACCTGGGTGGCGCTTCCGATCAACGTCGACGGTTCGGCGCGCGAGCGGTGCCTGAAGGAGCACGGGCCGGGCTTCGAGCTGCGCCTCCCCGTGGCGGGCGTGTCGTGGCACGACGCGGTCGCGTACTGCGCGTGGAAGACGAAGACGACGGGGAAGCCGTGGCGGCTCCCGACGGAGGAGGAGCGCGAGAAAGCCGCCCGAGGCGTCGATGGCCGCGCCTTCCCGTGGGGCGAGGCGGCCGATCCGACGCTCGGCAAGTGCCAGGACTCGCGCAACGAACGCTCGCAACCGGAGCCCGTCGGCTGCTTCCCGACGGCGACGTCGGTCTACGGGATGATCGACGCCTCGGGCAACACCTGGGACTGGACGGACTCGTGGCGTGACGCCGGCGCCACGCGCCGCGTCCTGCGCGGCGGCAGTTGGAACGGAGCGATCGGGCCCCTCCGGTGCACGACCCGCAACCGGAACGACCCGGGCGCGCGCTACACCAACATCGGCTTCCGCCCCGCGCGGACCGTCTGAACGGCCGGGCCGGACCGAGGAGGACGCGACCCGGCGCTCGTGGCGGCGTCCCCGACGAGGTAGGCACGAGTCGCGGGACGATGCAGGAGGAACGCCGCACGTGACAAGTCACAACGCGCCTCCGCGGAGCAGAGCGGCCGGGCCGGACCGAGGAGGACGCGACCCGGCGCTCGTGGCGGCGTCCCCGACGAGGTAGGCACGAGTCGCGGGACGATGCAGGAGGAACGCCGCACGTGACAAGTCACAACGCGCCTCC
>JAIOPE010000045.1:23301-36275 GCA_021414065.1 Planctomycetota bacterium | reverse complement strand
CGGCTTTGTCAAGCCACGCAAGGGTCCCAACGCAGCGGTCGGCCAGTCGTCGATGAGACGGGCTCGTCCAGGCGCGGAGCTTCGTGAATGATCCGGGCTGAGCGTATCCTCCCCGGATGCGGGTCTCGACCATGCGCGCAGTGGACCGGGGCCTCGGGCGCCCCGCGTGCGCCATTCTCACGGGCGTCCGGCGCGTCCTGCCGGAGCGCGCGCCCCCGGCGTCGGCCGACGTCCGCCGCGTGCTCTTCGTGAAGCTCTCCGAGATGGGTGCCCTGGTCCTCGCCTGCCCCGCCTTCGCCGAGGCCCGCCGGACGTTCCCGAACGCCGAGATCTGGCTTCTCTGCTTCGACGAGAACGCCGAGATCGCCGAAGTCGCCGCCGAGTTCCCGCGCGAACGGATCGTCACCGTGCCGTCGAAGGGCGTCGTCTCCACGCTGACCGGAATCCTCGGCGCGATCCGCCGCGTGCGCTCGCTCGGGTTCGACGTCGTGGTGGACCTGGAGTACTTCTCCCGCGTCTCCGCGATCCTGACGTACCTCTCGGGCGCCCCGATCCGCGCCGGGTTCCACCGCTTCGAGGCCGAGGGCCTCTACTGCGGCGACCTCTACACCCACCGCGCGACGTGGAACGCGACGCTCCACGTGGCCCAGTCGATGGCGGCGCTCGTCCGCGCGGCCGCCGCCGACCCCGCCGCGACGCCGCTCCTGAAGGAGCCGCCGCCCCGACTCGACGAACTGACGTTCCCCACGTTCCACCCGACGCCCGCCGACCTCGCCTCCGTGCGAGCCACGCTCGACGCCGCGGGCGTCCCCGCGGGCGTGCCGATCCTCCTCGTCAATCCGAACTCGAGCGATTTGCTGCCGCTCCGGCGCTGGCCGGAGGAACGGTTCGTCGCCCTCTGCCGCGCGCTGCGCGACGGGCACCCCGGCGCGTGGGTCGTCGTGACGGGCGCCCCGCACGAGGCCGCCCTCGGTGGACGAATCGTCGCGGCGACGGGCGGCGAGCGGTGCGCGTCGGTCATCGGGAAGACGGACCTCCGCGGCCTGCTGACGCTCTTCACGCTCTCGCGAGTGCTCGTCTCGGCTGACAGCGGCCCGCCCCACTTCGCGGCGCTCACGGCGCTCCGCGTCGTCACGCTCTTCGGCCCCGAGACGCCGGCGCTCTACGGCCCGGTGAACGATCGCAACACCGCGATCACGGCGGGCCTCGCCTGCAGCCCGTGCATCCACGCGTGGAACCGCCGCGTCTCGACCTGCACCGACAACCAGTGCATGCAACGCATCGCCGTCGCGCAGGTCGTCGCGGCCGTGAATCGACACGGTTGAACCGGCCTGGGCGCACGGCGGTGTCTACGTAGCGACGCATGACTCCTCCCGCGCCCGACCGCCCCGTCGCAGAGCGTCTGCTCGAAGAGCGCGCGTGGCTCCAGTCGCTCGCCCGCAGTCTGGTCGTGGACCAGGCGACCGCTGACGACGTCGCTCAGGACGCATCGCTGCTGGCGCTGACGAGACCGCCCCGCCAACCCGGGGCGCTCCGCGGGTGGCTGCGCCGCGTCGTCACCAACCTCGCGTCGAACGCGCGCCGATCGTCGTCCCGACGGGCGGCGCGAGAGTCGTCCGCCGCGCGTCCCGACACCGACGACGCCCCCGCCGACGTCGTCGTCCACTGGGAACTCCGCAAGCAGGTCGTCGATGCCGTACTCGCGCTCGACGAGCCGTACCGGACGACGATCCTCCTCCGCTTCTTCGAGGAACTCACGCTGGAGGAAGTCGCCGCGCGTCTCGACGTGCCGCCGGATACCGTGAAGACGCGGCAGCGTCGGGCCGTCGAGATGCTCCGAGCGCGCCTCGCCCACCTGGACGACGGCGCCGGGCGCCGCGGGCTCGCGGTGCTGCTCGCGGTGTCCGCCCCGGAGCGGCCGCGCGGCGGCTCGGTCGCACCCGGATCGTCGAAGTTCCCGGCGGTTCCAGCCGGCGCCGCGTTCACCGCAGGAGGAGTCGCCATGTCGTGGGTCGCGAAGACGCTCGTCGCCGCCGTGGTCCTCGCGACGATCGGCGCGGGATGGTGGATGGTGCGGACCGGCGCGGAGCGCGAAGCCGCGAATGCGACAGCGGAGCGTTCCGACCCCTCGAAGGCGGCGGCTGGCGCGGCCGCGCGCGCGAAGCGGCCGGTCCCCGCCTCGGCCGCGGACGACGTCCCTGCGACCGGCAACGCATTCACAGACGTCGATCTGGACCGCGATCTCACGGGCGTCGTCGTGGACGGCGCGGGCAAGGCGGTCGGCGGCGCGGAGGTCGCCGCGTTCGCGTTCGACATCATGAGTTCCATGCTCCACGCGATGAAGGTCGGCACGCTCGGCCGCGGCCCGGAACTCGCCCGGACGACGTCCTCTCCCGACGGCACGTTCAAGCTGCGTCTCACGGAAGGCGCGACGACGCTCCTCCGCGCGACCGCCACGGGCTTCGCGCCGGTCGAGATCCCGGATCGCGGCACAGGCGAGCAGGTGCGGATCGTGCTGGGACCGCCGACGTCGCTGGTCGTGCGGGTTGTGGATACGGCGTCGGCTCCGGTGGGCGGCGCGACCGTCCGCGCGCTCGGAGGGACGGTCACCGCGGGCGTGATGGGGTCGATGGTCGGCGCGCACGGAGTCACCGCGGCCGACGGGACGATCACGTTCGCTGGACTCCCGCGCGGCCCGTCGCTCCAGATCGACGTCGAGCCGGGCGCGAACCGGGCCCCGACTCGCGCGCGGCACGTGCTCCAGGACATCGACGTGAACGAGGTACTCGTCACGCTCACCGTCGGCCGAGTGATCGAGGGCCGCGTGATCGACGCGGACCTCGGCGTGGCCATCGCAGGCGCGGGGATCGGCACGGACTCGCAACGTCCGCCGTTCGCCCGAACCGACTCCGACGGTCGCTTCCGCGTGGAGTCCTGGACCGGGAAGACCGGGGGCGACGTCGCGCGCATCGTCGTGACGGCGCCCGGTTTCGCGACGGTCCTCGTGGACCCGCCCGAGACCACCGATCCGGCGACGCCGTTCGAAGTGCGACTGCGTCACGGCTTCGACGTCGCGGGCGTCGTCGCACGGGCCGACGGCACGCCGATCGCCGGGGCTCGGATCGTGGCGTCGATGGCTCGCTCGAACGCCGCGCGCGACCGGGTCATCGCCGACACCGAGTGCGCGGCAGACGGCACGTTCCGCGTTGGCGCGTTCGCACGCGAGCGGACGGCGCAGGTTGTCGTCCATGCCGACGGGTTCGCCGACATCGTCCGCACGGTGATGCCGCCGCCGAAGGGCGAGGACCGGGCCGACATCGGCACGATCGTGATGTCCGCCGGTCGAACCGTCCGCGGCGTCGTGACGGACGCAGACGGCGCGCCGCTGGTCGCTCAGCAGGTTGAGATCACGGATGCGACCGGGATCGAGAGCACGTTGCCGATTCCGCGGCGTCGGACGAACACAGCCGGGCGTTTCGCTTTCCCGGCGCTCGCCCCGGGGCGGTACGTCGTCCGGACGAAGTCGAACGACGCGCGCGCGCCGAAGGCCGAGGCGACGGTCGTCGTCGAAGCGGGCGGCGATCCGGCGGCGGTGACGATCGTCGTCAAGGACGCCGAGGACGCGGCGACTGTGACGTTCCCTGTGCGAGCGCGGGTCGTCGACGAGGACGGGCGGCCGGTGCCGGGCGTGAAGCTCTCCGCGGCCTACGCCGCCAACAGCGAGACGCGCGCGACGTCCAGCGACGGCGGCGTCGCGGAGTTCGCGTGCGCGTTCGAGCCGATGAGTGTGTCGAACTGGCTCGACTCAGGGCTCGGCGCGCGCTACCTCACGAGGTGGACGCTGCTCCGCCCGGGGCAGACCGAGTTCGACGTCGTGCTGCAGCGCGCGGAGCCGATCTCGGGGACCGTCTCGGACGCCGCCGGGTTGCCCGTCGCACGCGCCTGGGTGATGGCGTTCGTGGGAGCGAATCAGGTCGGCCAGGGCTCCGCGGACGAGCAAGGGCGCTTCGCGATCGGCGTGCCTCCCGGCGCCACCGTGGAGTTGCAGGCGGTCCGCCAACCGGAGTACGGGAAGAACGACCCATCCGCCGCGATGCTGACGAGCGTCGCTGCGGGGACCGTCGACGTCGCGCTGACGATCCGCCCCGTCACGCTGAACCGAACGGTGGACGTCACGATCGAGGGCGTGCCGACCGGAGCGAAGGCGATGCTGGGGTTCCACTACGCGGGCATGGACCGCACACCGAGATGGCAGCAACCATTCGACGACTCGATGCGACTGCGAATCGAGGAGCTTCCGACCGCACCCGTCACGCTGACCGTGATGCTCGTGTGGCCGACGGAGCCCGCCGCCGGGAGCACGGGCCTCTTGCGGATCCGCATCGACGGCGCAACGACCGCCGTGCGGATCGTCGTTCCCGCGCTGCGCACGGTCCGCGGGCAAGTCGTGGACGCGGCGGGCCTGCCGGTCGCCGACGCGTCGGTCTTCGCGAACACGGGGACTGCGGCCTCCGGATCGCGCGCCGACCATGACGGCCGCTTCGAACTCCGCGTCCCGGCCGACGCGCCGGTGCCGTTTCACGTCCTCGGCAACCCGGTCCCCGGGGACATGACGAAACCCGTCAGCGGCTTCGACCTCTTCGAGTCCGACGAACGCGAGTTGCGAATCGTCGTGCGGCCGGTCCCTGTCCGTTGAATACCGAGGCGGGACAATTTTTGTCCCGCGCAAGTCGTTGACCGGAAACCTCGCCTACAGCCCCCGCATTGCGTACGCCGGGGATCTCCGTCCTGCGATCCGTGACACGCAACTGCTCAACTGAACCCTGCCCCCGAATCAACCGAATCAGGGGATCTGGGCGCCGCGTCTGCGGGCCTCTTGGAGTGCGGCGCGGGCCTCGACGGCGCGGGACGGGATGCGCGTGAGAAGGGTCCCCAGGCGCTCCCACCCATCGGCGTCGGCCGGCGCGAGTGCGATCGCCTGCCGCGCGTCGATCTCGGCGGCGGCGAAGTCGCCGACGCCCTCGTGGGCCGACGAACGCAGGACACGGCAGGTCGGCGCCGCGGGGTCGAGCTCGACCGCGCGATCCAGCGACGCCTTCGCGTCGGCCCATCGGCGCGCCGCGAGTTGCACTTCGCCGAGCGTCGCCCACGCGACGCCTGTGTCCAAACGGCCGGGCCACATCGCGCGACGCTCGTCAATCGCCGCCCTGGCGTGTCGTTCCGCCGCGTCGTAGTCACCGCGGTCGCGTTCGAGGATCGCGAGCGTCGTCTCGTCGCGCGCGCGCAACGGATCGGGTCCCGGCGGAAGCGCCGCGGCAACCGCCGTCGCAGCCGCAACGCCGACGATCACCCCCGCTGCGCCGCGACGACCGCCCCGCCACGCGCCCCACGCCGCCGTGACGGCACCTCCCGCGAGGACAGCGAGCGCGGGGATGGCCGGCGCGCGGTAGTGCGACAGCGGGAACACCAGCGTGAGCATCGCGAGGTGCGCGAACGCAATCGCGCCGGGGCCGAGAAGGACGTCGGCTCGCCGACGCCAGGCCCACGCCCCTGCGAGGGCGAGCGACGCCGTGAGCCACGTCGGCACGAACGCGAGACGCAGCCAGGGCGAGAAGCCAACGTCGAGCGAGTGACTCGCACTCGACGGAACCTCGATCGGTCCGAAGAACCAGCGTGCCTTCTGCGCGTAGAACGTCAACGACGCCGCCGGATCGCGGAAGAGCACTTCGTCGAGCGTCGTCCGCCAGTACCAGGATCCGACCTCCGTGCGGCTGACGCGGCGCCCCATGGACTGCTCGACGTGCCGTCGCGCGTCGTCGTGCATCGTCTCCGGCGCGAAGCGGAAGTCGGACGACGCCATCGTGCGGTCGGCGCGTGCGACGGGATTGTTCCCGAGGTGTGCGTTGATGCCGCCCGCGGCCGTCCACACCGCCGGCTCACCGGAAACCACCCAGTTGCGCAGAAGCGACGGCACGGCGCACGCGGCGAACGCCAGCACGACGAGCGTCGCGGTGTGGAACCGACGTTTGCTGGTTTTCGCGAACCGCCAGGCCACGAACGGAAGCGCCAGCGGCACGATCGGGCGCGCAAGAGCGCCGACGCCGAGCCACAGTCCGGCCGCGAGCGGACCCGCCGCAGACGCTCGACGTGCAACCGAGCCCTCGACGGACGACGGCGCGTCGGTCGCGACCGGGGCACATGCGAAGCACGCGCCCGCAACGAGGAACGCCGAGAGCTCGGCGACCGCGATGTGCGCGTCGAGTTGCGCGAGCGGCGCAGCGAATGCGACGAGGAGTCCGGTCGTCCACCCTGCGCGACGGTCGAACGTGCGCGAAGCAGCGGCCGCCGCCATCGCAGCGGTTCCGGCGCCGAGCACGGCTTGAGCGAGCAGGATGGGCAGCACGGGTGACGTCAGCAGCGCGACGAACGGCGCGAGCAGGTACGCATACAGCGGGTTGAAGAACCAGGGCTCGCCGGCGATCACCCCGCGCGAGCCTGAGAGATCGCCGCCCGCGATGTCGGCCGCCCACCGCAGGTAGAACCGGCCGTCGAGGCTCGGCTCGCGAACGAGCGGGTTCGTCGTCCACGCGTGGAACACCAGCGCCGCGCGCAGCACGAGGGCCGCGCAGCCGACGCCCCAGGCCGGCCGCGAGACGAGTCGTCGGAGCAGTTCGCGCAGCGTCACGTCGGCAGGCTACGGCAAACACGAGGACCGCGGGCGGCTTTCGCTCCACGCGCGCCGCGCCCCGGCCAGGGATCGTCGCCCCGCGAATCGAGAAGGCCCGGGCGGCTCTCGCCGTCCGGGCCTCGATGCCCTTCCGAGCGGAAGGACGTCCTACTTCATGCCCACCACGCGACCGTAGCGGTAGAAGACCTCCATGCAGAGGCAGTTGAGGGTCGTCGCGTAGATGCGACCACCTTCCGGCGCCCACGGATCCTCAGGGTCCCACGAACCGCGCTCGTCGCGGTCGGGCTCGACGCGCTGGTGGTTGACGATGGCGGTCTCCATCGCCGTGTTCCACTTCTTCCAGTAGTCGCCGCCCATCTGGAACATCGCTAGCGAGCCGTAGTACCAGTAATAGAAGTCGATCGTGCCCGCGTCGGCGTCCCACTTGGGGAGCTTCTTGAGCATCAGATCGCAGCCCTTCGTGATCATCTCGTCCTTCTTGATCTCCGCCGGGTCGCTCGAAGCGTGGCAGAAGATGCGGGCGAGGACACCCACGGCCGTCAGCGACTCCGACTCCGAAGCCGGGAACTTCTGCTGCATGGCCGTCGTGCGGGCCGGGGGCCCGCCACGCTGCTGGTAGCCGACCTTGCCGAACTCGGGCTCGGTCATCTTGTTGATCCAGGCGAGCGCACCCTCGAACGTCGAGGCCTTGTCCACCTCGAGGTCGGCGAGAACGGCCGACTTGAGGGCCATCACGGCCCAACCGGTCACGGACGAGTCGTTGTCGCCGTCGCGGACGCCGTAGCGCCACGCGAGGTACGGGTTCTGCGACTGGTGGATGAAGTTCACGCCGCGCTGCGCCGCATCCTTGAAGATCACGGACTGGGTCATGCCGAACGCTTCGGTCATGGCGAGCGACGCGCACATGTGGTTGTACTGGAAGTGCTGCGACGTGCGGGGGCCGAAGCAGCCCTCGGTGTCCTGGATGTTCCGGAGGTACTTCAGGCCCTCCTTCACGGTCTCCTTGTAGTTGCCCGACTGGTGGGTCTCACCGGCGCCGAGGAAGCAGAGGAGAGCGAGGCCGGAGATGCCCGGGTCGTAGACCGACTCGCCGGGGCCGCCGCACTTGTTCAGCTTGCACTGAGCGTCGAAGCCGTCCGTGTCCCAGCGGCCGTCCGGCGCCTGGTGGTTCTTCAGCCACTCGAGCGCCAGGTCCACCGCGGTCTGCGTCTTCTTGCCGCCGCCGCCCGCCTTCAGGTTGCGGTGGCCGCCCTTGCGCCCGCCGAACTTACCGCCGGCGCCGCCGCCGATGCCGATCGTGCCGTTCGTGCCCGGTCCCTCGAACGGGGAGTCGGAGTTGAACCGGGGGTCGCCGAGCGACTCCTCCGTCGGCATGTCGTCGTCGGTCTCGTTGTGGTCCGAGACCTTCGCGTCCTTGATGACGGGGTCCTCGGTGACACGCTCCGACTCTTCGAGCGGCTTCGTCTCCTCAGGCGTCGGAGGCGGCTCCTCCTCCTTGAGCTCGACGGTGTCGGCGTTCGCCATCTCGACGCGGGGCGCCTCGACGACGGTGTGCTCCGGCTTCGGCAGCATCATGAACACGAGGAACACGACCCCGTGGAAGCCGAGCGACGCGAGTACCCACGGGGCGTTCTTGAGCTGGCGGTAGACCAACTCGCCGAAGTCCTGGGCTTCCTGGGAGCGGAGTTGCTCCGCAACGGTCAAGCGCTCTGGGATCTGACCCATCGGTGACAACCTTTCTCGTCACGGCCTGGGAGCCTCGCGTGAGGCTCCGTCTGTTCGGGCGAAGACTGGGGAACTGGCGACGTGCCGCAAGGTCCGGCGGAGGCTCGCCATGCACCCCGCAAAAGCGGCCCCGGACAGACGCCCGGGGACGATCCCGGGGAGCTTATCCTGAGCCTGCCCCCCACTCGAACGAAACCGCTCAGAAAAGGTTCACTTCGGGGCCCGTGATTCCGGCGCCGTCCGGCGGCGGGCTCTCCCGCTGGATACGCCCCGGTCAGAGCCCGGCTTCGACGATCATCCGCTTGCGCGTGCCGGCCAGGAAGTCTCGGAGCTCGTCGTACCGCTCGCGCGGGGTGATCGACGACTCCTCGATCAGGCTCAGTTCGACCTCGTAGCTGGCGACGGCGCGCTTGAGCTGGCCGAGGGCAGCCTGGATCTTCCCCTGGATCTCCTCGTACGGGACCGTCCGGGCGGCCTGGTAGCCCTCGGCCCGGAGCACGTAGTAGGTCGGGCCCGTCAGCGTGACGGCCGAGTACGTGCCGCGGGGCTGCTTGAAGGCGAACTCCTCGATCCAGTCCGCGAACTTGCCGCGCTCGCTGATCTCGAGCAGGCCGTCGTTCGGGTCGGGCTCCGCCGCGCCGCGGTTCATCTCGCGGAAGATCGGGACGAAGTCCTCTCCCGCTTTCAGGCGCATGAGTGCGGATTCGGCCTTCCGGCGGGCGTCGGCGAGCGCCGCGTCACGGTTGCTCATCGACATGTCGGAACGGATTGCCAGCACGCGGACGCGCGCGACCTCGGGCTCCTTGAACTTGTCGGGGTTGCGCTCGTAGTAGGCCCGCAACTCGCGCGGCGCCGTGTAGGTGTCGGTGACGGCCCGGACCCGCACCGAGTCGCCGCCGCCCAGGCCGACGGCAGCGCGCATGTATCGCTGCATCCGGATCTCGCGCTGGACCTCGTCGTCGAACTCGCGGTGCGTCATGCCCCGTTCCGAGAGGTACGCCTCGAGCGTGCCTCCGTTCTTCGCCAGCTCCCGGAGGCGCCGCGTGCGCTCTTTGTCGAGCTCGTCGCGCGTCACAGTGACGCCGGCGTCCACGGCCGCTCGGTGGATGATGCGCTCACGTTGGATGTCGAAGAGCGTGCGTTGTTCGAGCGACGCGCGCTCGTCGTCCGTGCCGACGACGGCGAGTTGGGGCCCCACGCGGAGCAGGATGTCGCGGTAGTTCACGACCTCGCCGTTCACGTAGCAGAGGACCCGGCTCATGCTGCGGTCGTCCGTGCGCACCGGGGCTGCCGGCGCCGTGCGGGCCTCGTCGTTGCGGATCTTCGTGACCGGGGAAGCGTCCGGCGTGTCGTCGGCTGCGACGGGAGCAGGAACGTCGGTGTCGTCTGCGACGGGCGGAGACGAGCACGCAGTGAGGTGGATGCAGGCGACGACCACCGCGAGCGCAGCAAAGCGAGTTCGGTTCCCGGACATGGCGACCTCCGACTGGGAGTGAACGGAGGAGCCTACTTCGCCGGACGGTCGCGTCGAAGGTCCGCGGGGCCGCCGCGCGGCTCAGTCCGACCCGGAGGGAGGGGGCCGCGGTGTCCCGGCCGGCCACCCGTCGGCCGGGTGACGCTCGCCGACGGCGCGCGCAGGTCCGCAGCGCGCATGGCCTCGAGCACCGCGCCGACGCGCGCCCGGCCTTCCAGCCCAGGCCGCGGCAGGAGCAGGTGCAGGTGGTTCGCATCCACGACCCGGACGCGGGTCCCCAACCGACGGAGCGCGTACCGAACGGCCTGCGGATGGGGCGACCGCACCATCACCCGGTCCTCGCCGTCGTGGACGATGTTCACGAGCCGCGTGATCCGGAGTTCCTCCGCCGCGATCCGCACCTTGGCGAGCCCGGTGAGGAGCTCAAGTTCCTCCGGGAGCGGGCCGAACCGATCGCGCAGTTCCACCACGAACTCATCCACCTCGTGATCGCTCACCGCCGACGACAGTCGCCGGTAGAGCTCGATGCGCTGGCGGTCGTCGGCGACGTACTCCGGCGGGATCTCGGCCGTGACGCCGAGCGACACGTGACAGCTCGTGCGCGGGCCGGCCTCGCCGGACTTGCGGAGTCGGGTGACGGAGTCCGCGAGAAGCTGGCAGTACAGCTCGTACCCGACGGCCGCGATGTGGCCGGACTGCTCGGCGCCGAGCAAGTTGCCCGCGCCGCGGATCTCGAGGTCGCGCATCGCGATGCGAAACCCCGCGCCCAGGTCCGACAACTCCTCGATCGCGCGGACGCGTCGCTCGGCGTCGGTCGCGAGCGGGCCGTCCGGGATGATGAGGTAGCAGTACGCGCGGCGGTCGTAGCGGCCGACGCGTCCCCTGAGCTGGTGCAGGTCGGCGAGGCCGAGATGGTGCGCGTCGTCGATGAGGATCGTGTTGGCGTTCGGGATGTCGAGCCCCGACTCCACGATCGTGGTCGCGACGAGCACGTCGATCGAGCCGTCGAGGAACGCGACCATGCGCTCCTCGACCAGGTGGTCGGGCATCTGCCCGTGGATGACGCCGACACGCGCCTCGGGCACGGAGTGTCTCAGCTTCGACGCGACGGACTCGATCGACTGCACGCGGTTGTGGATGAAGAAGCACTGTCCCCCGCGCTCCAGTTCGCGCAACAGCGCGTCGCGGACGACGTCGTCGCTCGACACCACGACCTCTGTCTCGATGGCGCGGCGTCCGAACGGCGGCGTGGTGAGCGAGCTGATGTCTCGCAGGCCGAGCAGGGCCATGTGGAGCGTGCGCGGGATCGGCGTGGCCGTGAGCGTCAGGACGTCCACCGTGGCGCGGGCGGCGCGCAGAGCCTCCTTCGCCTTCACGCCGAAACGCTGCTCCTCGTCGATCACGAGGAGCCCCAGGTTCTTGAACGCGACGTCGCCCTGCACGAGCCGGTGCGTGCCGATGACGACGTCCACCTCGCCGCGCGTCACCCGGGCAAGGATCGCGCGTTGCTCCTTGTCGGTGCGGAACCGCGAGAGCACTTCGACGGTGACCGGATAGCTCGCGTACCGGTCGGTGAACACCTTCCCGTGCTGCTCCGCGAGGACGGTCGTCGGGACGAGCACCGCGACCTGACGGCCCGACATCACACACTTGAACGCGGCCCGCACGGCGAGTTCGGTCTTGCCGAAGCCGACGTCGCCGCAGAGGAGGCGGTCCATCGGAGTGTCGGCTTCGAGGTCCTGTTTGATCGCGGCGATCCCGGTGCGCTGGTCCGGGGTGAGTTCGAACGGAAACGTGGCTTCGAACTCGATCTGCTCGGGACCGTCGGGTGGCAGCGAGACGCCGGGCCGCGCCTTCCGCATCGCCTGCGTGCGGAGCAACTCGAGGGCGATGCCCTCCGTGGCAGCGGCGACGGCTTCCTTCCGGCTGTTCCAGTCCTTGCCGCCGATCTTCGAGAGCTTCGGCGCGACTTCGCCGGCGCCGACGTACCGGTGAACGAGCGACGCCTTCGTGACCGGCACGTAGAGCCGCGTGCCGCCGTCGAACTCGAGGGCGAGGTTCTCGGTGCGCCGCCCGTCTTGCTCCAGGATCTCGAGGCCGCGGTAGACGCCGATGCCGTGGTCCATGTGAACGATCGTCTCGCCCGGCCGAAGGTCGGCCCACGACGGCGGCGCCGCGGCGCGGCGGGCTTCCTCTTGCGGGCGCGGAAGCCGCGTGCGACCGAAGAGTTCGTCGTACGAGAGCAGCGCGGTGCGGAGTTCCGGCGACTGGAACCCGCGCGAGAGCCGTCCCGTGCGAATCTCCAGTCGCGTGCCGACTTCGACCTTTGCCTCGGACAGGAAGTGGCGCACGCGCGTCGCCTCGCCGTCGGTCGCGCAGAGGAGCACGACGTGCTCATTCCGTTCGAGCAACGCTTCGAGCGCGGCGCGGAACGTGACGAGATCGCGCGCGAGGCCCGTCGCCGTGAGCAGGCGGGCCGTCGCGCAGCCCTCTTCCCGGTGGACCGGCGACGACGTGAGTCGCAGGTTCGGATGGTCCATCGCACGGATCGCGAGCCGCGCGTAGAGGGTGCCGAGTTCGTCCTCGGGTCGCGCGCGCTCGAACCGCTGGAGCCAACGCGCAGCAGACTCCTCTTCGAGGTGGACGACGATCGCCTCGGCCGGAAGCAGGTCGGCGAGGAGGACCGCGCGCTTCACCGCGCGGGCACGTTCGACGGCGTCCACGGGGAGCGTCTCGCCAACGGCGCCCGCCGCCGTGAGAAGCGGCACGACCGCCTCGCGAATCTGCTCGAGCGAACGCTGCGACGCGGGGTCGAACGTCCGCAGACTCTCGATCTCGTCGCCGAAGAGTTCCAGTCGCAGGGGCAGGTCGCGGCCGCGCGGGAACACGTCGAGGATGCCACCGCGGAGCGCCCACTCGCCGGGTGCCTCGACGAGCGCCATGCGCGAGAACCCGGCCTCCGCGAGGCGTCGTTGCAGGTCGGCGAGCGCGAGTTTCTCACCGGTGCGGACCGTCACCCGGCCGGCGCGCAGCTCGGTGGGCGACGGCACCGGCTGGAGCAGCGCGCCGATCGAGGCGACGACCCAG